>CAYQNS010000324.1:0-3457 GCA_964418755.1 uncultured Desulfobacteraceae bacterium | reverse complement strand
CCTTTGTCTTTTATGGAGGGCAAAGTTTGATTTTAAAAAGCCAATATGAGAACAATTTTAAAGAAAAATTTTCCATATCATTAATCGCACGAATAGACACTTATAATATGCCCTTGTCAAGTCTAAAATGAGGCAGATTTTATAAAATTATCATTCATCAAAAACATGATAGCTACGGCATACGCAAAGCCATTCCTTAATAGATCTGTACCTTGCCATAATCACAGCTTCGGCAAATTACAGATTATTTAAAAATCTTAGCACCTTGATAAAACAATAGATACCATCATTTTAGGGTGTCAGGTCAAGAACCTTTTCTATTTTTCGTTTCCTATCTTAAACAAAAAAACCCTCAAGAATATTCCCAAGAGGGTTTGACAAGATAAGCCAATTTCCCGGACCATTATTCAACATCAACATATTCCATGCTGACAGAAAGCAGATGATCATAATCCCCTGATGTCGCCTTGGTAAGATATTGGTCAATATATTCTTTATCAGCTCCGGTTCGCATTAAAGCTTTCTTAATACATCCCATGATTGAAAAGGCATTCCCGTCACGACCTGTCAATTTTACGATAGGTTTTGTTGTTGGTGCTATCATTTATACACCTCCGTTTCAGTTACCCGGCTGAAGAGTTGTTTGCCATTTAAAAAGGTCAGTAGTGAACCCATCCAGACGCAGGATCGTAAGCCCTTCGCTTTCCCTGTTGAATGGCGTTAACAAGATCTTCGATAATTTCATTATATCGCATTTGTCGTTTCCACTTTGTCAGATAAGAGTTCATGTAGTTCCGGGCCACGAAATAATATTGGTAATTGATGCTGTATTTCTTTGATGCTTTCAGGAGCCCTGATTTTTCCCACATGCTTTTAACCGCCTCCTGGATGAGGTCATCTCTTATGGACATGGCGATCGGGTCTCGTGAAAGATTTCTCCAGAAAACCTTACCGGCGATATTGTAGCAGAGATCAACGTCAAACTTACTGGGATCTACACAGACCTGAGGGCGTGAATAATTCTTTACAAAAAACCCCTTTTTTCTCGCTTTACAAGCAACTTCCGGTTTCAGTCCGTATTTTTCCATTACCTGATTTGTGGTCATCGATTTTGGAACATAAATTTTTTGCCTTCGGATCTCTTTTACCTCGATCTGCTTTGATTGGTTCCCTGGTTGCTCCATGATACCTCCCTTCCATATAAAAATTTTCATAAGATTTAGATGCATCCTATAAATTAATATATATAGAATTTAGGTATATAACTGGAATTACAGGGTGTTTTAAGGCATTAGGGATAGATTTGAAACAATGAAACGGTTCGATTCCTCCCGCGTTAGGTTCTGCCTAACACAGCTCATAGGATTTAGGATAAGGGTTTGCTTTTTTTAGGTTGCTCTGGTCTTTTTCTGAATACGGAAAATGGTGAGGGATCGTTTGCTGATAGGTTGGCGGTGGGCAATCATAGGCATCATAGGTGATTTGTTTGCGAGCGCTGTTTGGCATCTTGCTTCAATGACAATTTAGTGGATTTACTATAACTGACTGAAACCCTGGATTCTTTTTCAAAATAAAAAAATTAGAACAAACGAAATCGCGGATCATGAGCAGGAATGGAAGAACATACTGTATATTATTTCGGTTCTCCAGACTTTGTTCGAAGAGCATCGATGATTTATAGGCGTAGGAAGGATAAAAAATAACAGCGTTACAGTGCCGTTAGAATGAGCAGACATAGAAGGACGGGATATGGGAATATATCCTGCGAGAAAGACCTTCTACTAAAATGTGGTCAGTGGCTCAGGTTATTAATAAGAAGCTGGCATAGTGTGATTTTTCCCAGAGATACAGCCCATTGCCCGGCGCGGTGGCTCTGGATGTGGATGATCGATATCGGGGATGGAAGTTGGGTTTTATAGATCTCATTTCCATTGCTCCCGCAGAGTGTTTTGAATTGGTGGATGGGGTGATTGTATATTAAGTGGGGTAAGGCGATGACCACATCTGTGAACGTTGCGATTTATGATCCGTATCAATATGCCTCATGCCATCGTTTAACTGTATATAATCTTTATCAAACCATTCCCAGGCACCAGTTGTTTCATTGCTGTCCGGGGTGATCATAAAAAACATTATTTTTGTTTCCCTTCCCTCCTGCTAACTACCTCTGCTATATCTTTCTGGTTAATCTTATAAACATTGTCCTTGGCATTAGTTCCCTTTCGCACCAGTGTAACCTGGGAAGGATGACAACCGGCAACATCACAATCAGTACACTTTACATCGCCGCATAGCACTCTCATGGCATTATAAACCTGGGCGTGATTCAGCTTGCCGTCATACGTCCTGACCAAATGAGTCGTTCCTTTGATGTCGTTTTTGAGTATTATTTTGAGTTTGGGGTGTTCAGCCTTTTTTTTGCGGCACGTACCCTGGCCGCTCAGTGACGTTCATATAATCAAAGTGACGGCAGCTAAACCTTTTCCCTGTTATAAATTTTACGCCCTCCATGTTTGGGCCAATGAACCCGGCACCATCGATGTTGGTCATACTATGGGCTTCAGTCATGTTAATGAAATGCTTGTCAGTGCATTCACCAAATAGTTGTTGTTCCAGAGTGCACTTATTTTGTTTCCAGGATTTACAATTATAACAGTATCCCATTTGAACTGCCCTTCCCGTTATGACATCTGCTGGTCTGAGTGGTTGGTGTTAGTAGAATATGTTCCAAAATAATAACGGGTTGTTAAAATTAAAATGACTTTTCCCAATTTTTAATTTTGGAGTTGTTGCCACCCTCACCGAATTTCATTAAAAATACAGCAGTAACCACCGATTTTGACTTCAAACCAACGACCACAACATATGGGGGTGCTGTTTATTTTTGGTATGGTTGGCCTTTGGAGACTACACGGGTCTCATGATTAGGATAATGATACTTAACTTTTCTTTTTAGCCTCATCCAATACTTTTCGGACGATTTTTGCCAGATCTTTTCTGGCGAACGGTTTCTGAATAAAGTTTACGCCCTCGTCCAGAACGCCGTGATGGGCGATGGCATCAGCCGTATATCCGGACATGAACAGGCACTTGAGACCCGGGTAAAGGGATTTCAATCGTTCTGCTAAGTCACGCCCGTTCAATTCGGGCATGACCACGTCGGTAACAAGCAGATGAATCTTGCCGGCGTGTTCCTCGGCCAGGCCCATGGCCTTGTTCGGTGTATTTGCGATCAACACGGTGTAGCCCAGCCCATCGAGAATTTTTTGGGCAAGTTCCAGAATCGGGAGATCGTCCTCCACCAGCAGAATCGTCTCTCCCTGGCCTTGGGGGATTTCCGCTGCGATTCCCACCGGGCATTCGTCTGCTTTTCCCTCATGCCGCGGCAGGTAGATCTTGATAGTCGTCCCTTTGCCCGGTTCGCTGTAAACGTTAATGAACCCGTTGTTCTGCTTGA
>CAYQNS010000323.1:0-3458 GCA_964418755.1 uncultured Desulfobacteraceae bacterium | reverse complement strand
TGTTATGTGAAGCCCCCAATTATGTGAAGTTGATATAGCCCCGCACTTGTATTCCCGTCATTTACAAACTTTTCCCACCATTCTCCTATTTTTTACTACACATAATTCTGTGCAATGGCAATGTTTACTTTAACAGCCTTGACGAACGAGGCGGTTAAAGGAGGTTGCCATGGCATTAGAATTGGTTTTTGTGTGTCCACGGAAACTCGGCAAATTGCGAAGCGGTCCATTGGGAAAGCTTCTGGATGGGTATTGTGATTGGTTGCTGGAACGTGGATTCAGTCGATCGATTATCCGTAAGCACCTGTCCAATGTCTCTCATTTTAACGATTACCTTGATGCACAAAAGGCAGCAAGCCGGCAAATTTTGTCGACTGAAGATGTTAATAGATTCCTCAGGGAATATCCATTACGGGTTCGATCCCGAGGACCGTCAGATAACCATTTCCGTTGCGTTCAATCGTCGATAAATCGTTTTGTCCAGTATCTTCGGCAGTCGCGACTTTTCGATTCCTTAGCCGAGCCGGCCATTTTTCAATCCCTGCTGGATTCCTATATCGAGTGGATGCGCGACTTCCAGCACGCGGCGCCCGGAACACTCGACATTCGATCTCATTCCCTTAGTCAATTCCTCCAATGGCTTGGCCCGCAGGCAACAGCCGATGGAATGGCGGAACTGACTCACGAGACTGTAGAACGTTTCTTCTTATCATATGCTCAGAAGATGGGACGTTCGGCCCGGCGTTCAATGCAATCGGCCCTGCGAACTTTCTTCCGATTCTGTTTATATCGAGGTCTTGTGCAGAGGCCACTGGACTGCGCCGTGCCTGTATTGCGCACTTACAGGTTGGCAACGGTACCCCGCGGATTGACCGATAAGCAGGCACGGAAAGTACTTAACGGTATTAACAGCGGCAGCAATGCGGGGCGACGCGATTATGCAATTTGCCAGATGCTCTACACTTACGGTGTACGTGGCGGCCAGGTTCGAGCCCTACGTCTGCAAGATATTGATTGGGCTAATGATCGAATATTCTTCAAGGCCTTGAAAAATGGGAAGGACAGTCTGCTTCCTCTGACAGGCAAAGTGGGGCAAAGCCTGCTGAATTATTTGCAAAACGCTCGCCCTCCCAGTGCCTATCGGGAAGTTTTTCTTACCACGCGTGCTCCGTATCATCCTCTTCCCAGTTCCAGCACCCTTTCCTCTATCATTTTGCGTCATATCCGTGTAGCCGGTATCAACTGCCACAGCAAGGGAGCACACATTTTCCGCCATAGCTTCGCTACGCGCATGCTGCAAAAGGGGCATTCTCTCAAGGAGATAGCCGACATACTCGGACACCGGCACCTGGGAACGACTTTTATCTATACCAAGGTCGACTTCAATGCTCTCAAACAGGTGGGGCTGGTATGGCCCCGGGAGGTTATATAATGCAAACTATCGAACTTCACAGTTGGCTATCCGAACAGATCGGTCGGTTTATCGAGTTACGCCGTCTTTCGGGCACGGATTACAGTTCCCAAACCCGCTTGTTGGGATACTTCGACCGTTTTCTGGTTGAACAATATCCCGCCGGATCATTCATTACCCGTCACATTATTGATCACTATTTGGAGAGTCTTTCACACTTGCGTCCGCGAGTACGATTCAACCGTCTTTGCGTGGTCCGCCAGTTATGCCGGTACATCGCTCAGGCAGAGCCGCGTTGCCATGTGCCTGAGCCCATGAGATGTGTTGCCTCCTCAAAGGTTTTCCATCCTTATATTTTCAGCAAACAGGAAATCGAGGGTCTGCTCTCGGCGGCTTCGGCATTATCGCCGCCCAAGTCGTTGCGGCCGCATACCTACCGGACTCTTTTCGGCCTTCTGTATACCACTGGAATCCGCATCGGCGAGGCGTTTGCCCTAACACTCAAGGATTTTTACAGTGAACGTGATTTACTCTACATCGCCGAAGGAAAATTCAGGAAGGCACGCTGGGTCCCGCTGCATCCATCCACCTCCCGGATGCTTAACCAGTATATTAAGCACCGGCTTCGCAACGGCCCAAAGACGCCGGATTCACCGCTTTTTATTAACCTGCGGGATCACAGATTGTGCCATTGCACAGTCTATGCAACCTTCCGGCAACTGCTTGAAAAGTACGGCATTGCTCACAACAAACACACAGGCCCACGTATCCATGATCTGAGGCATACCTTTGCCATGCATAGACTATTGGCATGGTATCAGGACAAACAGGATGTCAACGCCAGACTTCCGGCCCTGGCCACCTATATGGGGCATGTAAACGTCTGTTCCACTCATATCTATCTACACCCCACAGCCGAGTTGCTTGAACAGGTCAATCATCGTTTCCATAACCACTACTTGTACAACCTCAAAGCCAAAGGAGGGATATCATGAATCACTTATTAGCCAATTACATGAAACGATTCTTTGGCCACTATCTGCCCGTGCAAAAAGGCCTTTCAATTAATACCATATATGCCTACCGTGATGCCATCAAGCTGCTGTTGTGCTATGCAGCCGATATGCTTGGACGGCCCGTGGACAGGCTGACGGTCCAAAATATCACGGAAAAGGTGGTTGGCGCATTTCTGGATCACGTGGAACAAAAGCGAAAGTGTTCTTCTAATACAAGAAACGCAAGACTAGCGGCCATCCGCAGCCTATTCGCCTTTATAGCCAGAGAGGAACCAGCCTTGCTGCAGCAATGCCAAAGAATCCGCGCTATCCCTGTAAAACGAACCCAAAACCAAACGGTTGACTACCTCGAAGAAAAAGAAGTACTGGCCATCCTCGATGCTGTGGATAGCAACTCCCGGACCGGAATCCGTGACAAGGCATTGCTTTTACTACTCTACAACACTGGAGCACGCGTCAGCGAGGTTGTTAATCTTAAGCTCCACGATCTGCGTCTGGATGGGGCCGGCCAAGTCCACTTTCTGGGCAAGGGTAAAAAACATCGCAGTTGCCCTCTATGGCCGGAAACGGTTACTGCTCTTCACGCTTACCTGGAGCAACGATCCCCGAAAGAGCCGGAAATTGAGGACCTGTTTCTTAATGCCAATGACGCTCCCATCACTCGTTTCGGGATCCGCTATATCACTAAAAAATACGGGGCCGTCGCCCATAATCAGTGTCCTTCCATTAAAACAAAAACGGTTAACCCGCACACTATCCGACACACTACGGCCATGCATCTGCTGCGATCAGGAAATGATATAAACATGGTGAGCTACTGGCTCGGTCACGCGGATATCAATACGACTCATATTTATCTTGAAATTGATATGGAAATGAAGCGGCGGATGATCGAAAAGGCTGGCGCGCCCGCTATCAAAAAGACGAAACTCTGGCATAAACCGGACATCCTGCAATGGCTGAATAATCTTACCAAGGGGCAACAATTATGTGCAGTGACTTGCTGACCAGATGAGGGAAATGAGGGGAAA
>CAYQNS010000322.1:0-3468 GCA_964418755.1 uncultured Desulfobacteraceae bacterium | reverse complement strand
TTCACTATCAATCATTATGTCTAATTGCTAAGAGCTAATCGCTCATCTTAGGTAACAGCAATGTAAGGCAGGTGCAATTTTTGCCTTCGTCATTTCTTGAATAGGTTACTTTGTCCACACTTTCCCTGATGATAAATACGCCGAATCCACCATACTTTGAACCATCGAATTCCGGCGGAGGAACATCTTCCGGATCAAACCCGCAGCCCCGGTCATACACCATAAGAACCAGTTTTTCATCATAAAGTCCAGCATCTATCACAATTTTTCGGCCTTTTTGATTTTTATATGCGTGCCGGATAATGTTGGTTACAACTTCCGTTATAGCGATCTCCAGCTTGTCTATCCGCTCAGTACCAATGCGATTATCCGGAACCGCTTCACAAAAATTACGTACAAACAACCGCACTCCGGCAAGTTCATCCAGATCACTTTCGATTTCAAGTTTATCCATGGCCGCAATCAGGGCACCGTTCTGGTCCGGATCGATCCGGACCAGAACACAGGTAAAATCATCGTCAAATGTCTTGGAGCCTGTAAAACTTTCAATACTTTGCCGCACCGTTTTCAGCAGGTTTTCATTTTCAAGACCGGCATTTTGGAAGATCAGGTCCGTCAGACGCTCTTCGCCATACATCTCCCCTTTGGGATTGGTCGCCTCAGTGAGGCCGTCTGAATAAAATACAAACAGGTCACCGGCGGTAAAGGGCTGGACAATTTGTTTAAAAGGATCTGTTTCAGGAAACCCCAAGGGCATATTGACGCCCTGGAGCAGGGTGATTTTGTTTGCATGCGCATTATGGTAGATGGTCCGTACATGACCGCAATCCACAAAGATAAATTCTCCGGCTTTCAGATCAAACCGGCCGTAGCATAAGGTTACAAACGTTTCCAGCTCTTCCATCTGTTTGATCATGCCCGCATGAACCGCCGTAATGATCTGTTCCGGAGAAGGCTGATCATGCCGGCCTGAAAAAGCCCCCAGTTCATTCATAACCCGCAAAAACCGACTCTTCATGGCAGCCCCCAGAAAAGCCGCCATGATGCCCTTGCCCATGACATCGGCTACCAGCAGATCCAGGCTGTGATCATTTGGTTTGAAAAAATCGTAAAAATCGCCGTCAACACTTTGTGACGGGATGGTCAGGTTGGCCACACCGAGCCCTTTGAGATCATCAGGTGGTTGCCCCAGCAGCATGGTCCGCTGGATTTCGGAAGCCACGAAAATTTCATGTTCACGGGCCCGGGCCAATTCGGCCTCGACTTTTTGCAGACGTCTGGTCTGTTCATAGGCCTGGCTGGATTTTTTTACCAGGGCCAAAACTTTTTTGGGATTAAATGGTTTGGTGATATAATCAAACGCGCCGTATCGCATGGCTTCAACGGCATTGGAAACATCATCGCTGGCCGTGAGCATGATCGGAGACAGTCCTTTATATTTGCTGCTGATGGCACGCAGACATTCCAGACCGTCCATTTCCGGCATATGAAGATCGAGCAGCACTGCACCGATTTGATCCGTCATCAGTTCAAGTGCCCTCAATCCGTTCTCAGCCACCACGACATCATACCCGGCCTTTCGCAGAATACCTTTAACAAGTGCCCGGATAACCGGATCATCATCTGCGATCAAAACCTTGATCTTTTTGCCCTCCGGTCCACGTCCGTAGGCATCACAGGAGCTTTCCGTTTTCCCGGCCATAGTTAAACGCTCCTTTTACTTATCATCCCCCCCGAACAAACTGCCGAAAATACCGCCGGCCCCGATCGCGGCTCCTGCTCCCCCCAGGGTTTTGGCCATGGACCCGATACCCCCGGATTCTGATTTTCCGGCCGAAAAACCGAGCTGACGACGCAGTTTTGAAAGCGTCATGGTTTGAATCACAATGGTTCCCGGTCCCGTGAGGGTGGTAAGAAAAATGCCTTCCCCGCCGAAAATCGCCGATTTGATACTGCCGGCCATCTGAACATCGTAAGCGACACTATCTTCCCATGCCACCACGGAGCCGGTGTCGATCTTCATGCTTTCCCCGGCCGCCAGGTCAAAGGTCACCAGATCGCCGCCGGCATGGATGAACACCACACCGTCACCGGATAATTTTTCCACAATCAGGCCCTCTCCGCCAAAGAGAGCCCCACCGATTTTCTTTTGCATGGCAATGGAAATATCGATCTCACCAATGGCCGCAATAAAGGCATCTTTCTGGGCCAGCATGGTCTGATTGGAAAGTCCGATGGGCAGAATTCTTCCGGGAAAATCTCCTGCAAAACCGACCTGTCCATTCCCTTCATAATAGGTAAAAAACAAAGACTCCCCGGCCAGGGCTCTCTTGCCGGCACCCATGACTTTGCCCAGTAACCCGGTGCCCTCTTTTTCAGGCATGCGGCTTTCCATGGAAACATTCCCCCGGGTATAGATCATCTTGCCGGCCTCGGCAAAGACTTTAAACTGCGGCTCAATAGTAATCTTCAGCATCTCAAGATTATCACCGACAATGTCGTAGTATTTGGTCTGCCTGTCCAGAATTTTCATAAAATTTCTCCTTTTGAAATGTATTCGATGGGTTAAATTCCGTAAAGGCGGGGTCACATGCGGCATTTCTTAGAAAATCAAAAATTGCTTCACCATATGCCGCACCAAGGGTTCAGAGGCCTGCCCCATCCATTCAATTCCAGATTCCTCAACTTTTAATTTTCTAAATTTTTACTCTATTTATCATTAAATTGCAACCGCAAATCAATTTCATTCCGGACAAACCCATTGGCCGTCGGCAAAGCACATATAGGTCTGTTCCCGATAAATTTTCGATTTTTGATTTACAATGGATAATTCCTTTCAGCTTTGAGCTTATCAACTTGCAGCTTATTGACTTGACACTTTTGTATGGCTACTTTAACATGTTCACATTATGAACGCTTTAAAACAAAGGGAAATTCACTATCGTTTGCTCAAAATTTTGGCAAAAAAGCCAAAGATGTCCCAGCGGGAGATGGCAAAACGCGTCGGGGTCAGCCTGGGAAAGGTAAATTTTTTGATTTCAGAGTTGACCGGCAAAGGTATACTCAAGGCAAAACGATTCAAAAATACAAGAAATAAAGCCGGCTACGCCTATATCGTAACACCTCACGGCCTGGAGGAAAAAACAAAACTGGCCCTTGGATACCTGCAATCTAAAATTACCGAATATGAAACTATTCGATGTCAGATTGTCGACCTGGAAAGGGAACTGGAATCGGACAAAACCGTATTGTTTTCCAAACGCCGGACATCTGAATTGCCTGATGGAATTGCCTGAATAAACATCTGAATGAATCGATGAAATACATTTGCTGAATTCATTTAATTTTTATTGTAATTACAGATAGTTAAAACCATATTACACATGTAATTGAAAGGGCGGAGCTGCATTTACCACCTAAGATGAGCGATTAGCTCTTAGCAATCAGCGGTTAGCTCCTATATTTTAG
>CAYQNS010000321.1:0-3508 GCA_964418755.1 uncultured Desulfobacteraceae bacterium | reverse complement strand
AAGTAGTGCGGTATAAATTTGCACCTGCATTCAGCTTAGCCTGACGGCTATGCAACAGGGGAAGGAATTATCATGAACGGATTACTTTTTATCGATGATGAGGAAGGAGTGCGGAGATCCATTGCCAGAGCCCTTAAAAAATCATCCTATCCGATACATACCGTCAAAAACGGTGAAGAAGGCATCGAATTTATCAAAACCCATCTTCACGATATCACAACGGTCATATCCGATTACAAGATGCCTGGACTCGACGGCATGGAAACACTGACCGCCATCGGCACCCTCAATCCCGGAATCACAAGAATTCTCCTCACCGGCTACGCCACCATGGAAGCTGCGATCAATGCCACGAATGAGGGGCTTGACGGATTTCTCACAAAACCGTTCGACAACCTCGAACTGCGGGCCAAAATTCATGAAATCATGGTGCATAAACATTTGAGGCAGTTTATTCCCGAACAGATCTATCGAGAGATCGACAATTCGCCCGAAGCCCTGCGGCCGCGCTTCAATGAGGTATCGGTTCTGTTTTCCGACATCCGCGGCTTTACCAGGATGTCGGGAACGGCGCCTCCGGAAAAAATAGCAGCCTTTTTAAACACCCATTATTTTTCACCCATGGGTGAGATTGCATATACGTTTAACGGCACCATGGACAAGCATATAGGGGATAGCATCATGGTGGTTTTCGGTTCTCCGGTAACGCATGATGATGATGCCGTGAGGGCTGTGGAATCAGCCATTGCCATGCAGATCAAGGCCGCCCGGATCGATCAACGCCTGGCCGCAAAAGATGGGTTGCGTCTCAAGGTGGGCATCGGCATCGCCACCGGTACCGTTTTTTCCGGAATTCTCGGATCCTTGAGAAAAAAGGAGTTTTCCTCCATTGGAATGGCGGTTAATATTGCATCCAGGCTTCAGGCGATGGCGGGGGCGGGGGAAATTCTGATCAGTGAAGAGACCTACTCAAAAATTGAGGGAAGGCTTGATGCCATTGCCCTGCCTCCTGTTATGATCAAAGGAATCGATGAACCGATGACCGTGTACAAAGTAAATTATCAGAGCCCGTGAGCCGGAAACAACTTGAATATTGAAAACTTGTGAATCACTCGGCCCTGACCACATCACCCTCTTCGGCAGGTTCGCCCTTAACTATAATGGCTTCGGATGTTTCGGGAAAAACGGTGGTAATCCTGATTTTTCCGCTCTTTAGCCCCGGAATCATGAACTGCTGGCCGCCGTCGCCTTCGATGGTTTCGGAACCTGAAAAAAGAACAAGTTCATCCCCGGCCTTCAATCCCGCCTGATCGCCGGCGGATATCGTAATTTTGCCGCCCTCAGCCGAAATCACAAACCCATGCCAGGATCCGGCACTGATTGCATCACATATTTTTTCACCCATGGCCGGCAGAATCTCTTCAACGGCCGCGCTGATTGCCGGAGCATACGCATTCTTGGCGGAGTCAATGGCATCCGTTGCATCCACATCCATCTCTATCTCACGTCTGAAGTGTTCATCCAGAAGCTTGGCTCCGGTTTCCATATCATAGACTTCCACTATGACCTGCACCTGAAGAAAACGGGTGGTATCCTTAAACCACAGAAAGCCGTGCTTTTTTTCAGTGGACACGATATCCAGCAGCCTGCCGTCTACAATGGCATCAAATCCGTGTTTGCGCCCTTGAGAAACCAGACTGAAGATATCCACCCGGCCATCGGCCAATCTCGGAATCACGGACAGTTCCCCGGGATAGCCGTCATGGCCCTGTCTCATAAGGCGTAATCGCGGGCATTCCTCCCCGATAGCCGTCGCAAGACCCGTCTGGATCATCAGCGCATAATTCCAGTCTGCAAAATTTGCCCCATCCTTAAATAAGGCAATGCCGATTTTTTTGGATAAATGCCCGTCGGAAGATTTGAAATTTCTGACGACTTTACGGGTTGTTTTTTTAACACCGGAAACCATTGAGCAGCCTGAAGCCAAAAATCCGAATGCCATCAAAAGGACAAGTATTAAGGTATAGCGGCAAAGCGCACCACGTGTTTTGAAAAATTTAAAGAACATTCTTTCTCCTGTAAGCACAAACAAATCTCAATAACTATTGTCTGGCCGAAAACTCATATACCTTTGAAAAATCAGGTATTATCAACGATTTGTTTCCTTGAAGATCAGCCGTTGGCAGTTAGCCAAAGGAATCCTTCATCGTTTCGAGCTGAAAGCCAATAGCCGACAGCTAAAAGCCCAAATCTTCATTGATTCTTCAACAGGTTCTCAAGGCCGGCAAACGGCCTGTATCCGGAAGACTGTTCCGGCTCCCTGCCCGGTGTCGCTTCCTCGGCATAGGCATCCGCCACCTCATCACGGGAATGCTCGTTGTCGTGGCAGTAGATACACAAAAGCTCCCAGTTGCTGCCGTCGGGAGGATTGTTGTCGTGGTTGTGGTCCCTGTGGTGAACCGTGAGTTCCCGAAGTTTTTTGCCGCTGAAGTCACGCCCGCACCGCGCACAGATCCAAGGGTACATTTTAAGGGCCTTGGCCCTGTAAGTCTTTTCTTCCTGCTCCCGGTTGCGCCGCGCCTCGGCAACGATCCTGCTGTGGCTGTCGGTATACGATGGTGTATTATTGGTTGACATGTATGCGTCCCCGGTTCACCCTCAGTCAGTGTTTTCGGTTGCTATATATCTCGAAACCTCAATGTTGTTATAGAGCCGGCTCTTGGTTAAAATAACAGGACAGTCCGCATGCAGAATGACATATTGGGCCGTATTACCAAAAACCAGTTTTCCCACCAGCGATGACCGGCTTGCACCGATAACGATTTCATCGATGTTATTTTCATCTGCGTACTGAATCAGGTCCTCCCCATGGCTCAACCCTCGAATCAACAGAGCCGTCTTACACGGAATGCCTGCCTTTTTATAAAAATTTCCCGCATATTCCAGAACCTGTTCCGCCGCATGAATTTTTTTGGAATCCTTTTCGGATTTCCGGTTCAAAGAAAACACGACATCAATTTGAGCACCAAAGGCTTTTGCGTGCGCCCCGGCCAGATCCAAAGCCGCCTTTCCTGCTTTTGATCCGGTATATCCAATCAGAATCTTCATTTTGATCTCCTTTCATACTGAAAATTAAACCAACCGTTTTCGCTGATCGCTCCGCATGATGATTCCACAGGCAATTCCCATACATTTATAATCAAAAAGATATTTGCAACGTTATGGAAGCGATCGAGAACAGATTAAAAAAATTAATCACAATTGTCAACAAACCACTATGACTACCAAACTTTCCGGCGGCATTGCAGCAGGCGCAAAGTATCATGGAACAAAATAATCCGGGCAAACCGGCCATGAATTACAAGTCCGTTAAAATCGAAAGCAGATTTAGAGCCTCTTGAAAAAAGATTGTACCCGCAAGGTGGGAAAAAAATCAAGGACGTCCGTACAAAGGGCAAAATATAATCGGAAATCAGGCTGCCGATATACGGCAATTTGTTTTTTTACC
>CAYQNS010000320.1:2106-3509 GCA_964418755.1 uncultured Desulfobacteraceae bacterium | reverse complement strand
TAATCATTTTGGTTAATATTGATCATATATATGTGAGCGGTTTTAAAATATCAACATTTTGAATCACATCATCTGCATGTGGCATGGACCGGCGCAATATTTTCAAGGGCGATTCGGGTCTCGGAACATACGGAAAAACAATACCGGTTTCAGGCAAAAGGGTGGGCAATGCAAAATTGTCTGGCTTTTTACCGGCTGTACTGTAAAAGCCTGTCTGCCAGTTGGGCAAAACCTTTGCCGCCGGGAGCCGATGTGACATAGGTGGGAAGGTGGGTCATGCGGTCTGCAAAATTCATAACGTTGTTCACCCCGACGCTTAAGGGGAAAAATTGGAACATGGGTTCATCGTTGGGAGAGTCGCCGCAGTAAACAAAATGTTCCTTTTCTTCCGTGAGGGATACCTGCAAACGCTGTTGAACAAATTTTTGGGTCATTTTGAGTTTGTCATAGTCACCGAACCAGCCGTTTACGTGAATGGACGATGCCTTGCAGGTGGCGCCGGCCTTTTCAAACAGATGGATTATTTCGGCGATGGCTTCATCGCCAAGACGGGGAACATCTTCACAGAAATCAACGGCCAGATCCGTTTCCCGGTAGGCCTGGTCGCTGGCCAGGGCAGTACCCTTGACGGTTGAAAGAATTTTTTCACCTAAAGTTTTCAGTCGCTGTCTTTTTTCCCGGCGCCGGGGCTCGGAATCGGAAAAATATCTCCTAAGCTTTCCTTCGGCCGGGTCCATCCAGAAATACAGCGATCCGTTTTCACCGATGACGGCATCCACCGGCCACATGCGGGCGATGTGATCACACCATCCGGCCGGCCGGCCCGTAACCGGGATTGTCTTAAAGCCGGCCTGATGCAGGTCCCAGAGGGCCTTGAATGAGCAGGCCGGAATCTTTCCGTCCAGAGAAAACGTATCGTCAATATCAAAAAAAATTCCTTTGACACCCCTGATTTGGTCGGGGGCAAGACTTTCGAGCGGCATAAGTTTTTTTTCAGTTGGATTCATTGCAAGTCTCTCTTTCATCTGAATTGAGCGATTTTTAAGTTGCTCTGCACCGATCTCTTGCGCATCAAGGATTCACGAAAATCCTCAACATATCCATGGGTATGTCTGCGGTTTTCGTACCGGCCAGTCGGGCGACTTTTTTTAAGGTCATTGTTGAAATTCCGGAAATGTAAGGCTCGGTAAATTTAACGTTAAACTTGGAAGCTTTTAATAAACCTGATAATTTTTGTCAAGCCACCACGTTAGAACTAATTTGCTTGACTTTTATAGAGTTTTATTATTCAAGAAGGAAAAATCAACCAGGCATGGGATATGTCCACATCAGGACTTGTGCAAAAACAGGTTGGAAAACTGTCTTTGCGCGTATGGTTGCCTTTAAAAAGGGGTATTACAGGT
>CAYQNS010000320.1:0-2006 GCA_964418755.1 uncultured Desulfobacteraceae bacterium | reverse complement strand
TTTTTTTGTAGTGAAAAAAGAGAAATAATTCAGGAGGATGTTATGTATGATGACCTGATCAGGGCAATGGAGACGGCCGTAATTGAGCTTGACCAATGGCCTTCAAAAACTGTTTTTATTTTTCACCACAACGATTCGGACGGACTGAGTTCCGGAGCCATACTGAAAAAGGCGTTTGAAAGAAAAGGCTATAAGATTGAAAGGTATGCCCTGGAAAAGCCATATCCTGCCCTTTTACGGAAAATTTATGAAAAGCAGGGCGAGATTATTGTTTTTGCCGATTTTGCCGGGCGGATTGCACCGCTGCTGTCAGACCTGAACAGGGGCCGAAATCTCACCCTGATTCTGGATCACCATGTAGCCGAACCTGCCACGGACCCCAAAGTATTCAATCTCGACCCCACCTTGTTCGGGCTCAAGGGTGACCGTGATATGACCGGTTCCACCACCTGTTATTTCTTTGCCCGTATCATGGACTCACAGAACAGAGACCTGGCGCCTGTTGCCGGCATCGGAGCCGTGGGGGATAAGTTTTTTGTGGACGGCAGGCTGGTCACCCAGAACCGGGAAGTTGTAAAAGAGGCTGTGGACCAGGGCATGATGGAGATCAGGGAGCAGGAGGTGGGAGAGCGTTATTTTATAAAATCAAGTGGAAAAATGATGCCCTGTGATGAACTGGGGGATTACCTGGATGTGCTCGGCGGTGCGGGATATTACCGAAATGGTCCGGATATGGGGGTAAAGGTCTGTCTTGAAGGCGTTTCGGTAGAATCGGATCAAATGGTGGAGACGTTCAAAGCTGGCCAGGAGAAAGTTTTCGTCGATGAGATTCGGCAGATCGAGTTAAACGGGATGATTCAGACACCGGGTATTCAGTGGGTGGATGTGAAAGACAGGTTTACCCCCATGGGTGTTAAAATGATCGGCATTTTTTGTGAAATTCTGGTGGAAAAAAAGCTCATTGATCCTGATAAATATGTGGCGGGCTTTCAGACGATTCCAAACCATATTCCGGGCTTTGGTTCCGTCGAGTTTAACGAGACGAAAATTTCCATGCGTGTGTCACCTGCCATGGAAAAAAAGATTATGGAAGGAAAGATGCCGGGACTTAATACCTTTCTGCCGGAAGCTACCGGCATTCTGGGCGGATTTTCAGATGCCTGTCACACCCTGTGCGGCGCCACCACCGTCGCCATCGGCAGACAAGCGCGGTTGATTGAAGAGATGCAGAAAATTCTGGATCGGCAGTAAGGGCCTTGAATCCGCAGATTACCCAGGTTAAATAAAAGCAGATGTAAGAGGGCAGACACAGATTACAAGGAATTTGCGATACCATAAAAATATACAAGACTTACAAATAAATAACGTAACCGCTTACGGTTATCAAATAACTCAATGCAACTTAATAAAAAACAACAATTTTTACCATGAAGGAACTTCATGAACTGAAGAAAAAACTTTATGAACTTCATGTCCTGGTTATCCATACAGATGTTTCTAAGGTTAATGACATTGCCAAATAACTAACAACGACAAGCAAGCAACAAACAAAAAAAGGAGAATTCATATCATGGGTAAAGGAACCGGTTTTGGAAAAACTATTCTTATCGGAGATTCATTTGTTTTAAATGAAGTGCCGGCCATTGTGTCCGCCATTCCGTTTGAAACCGAAGCGATTGTTGAACAGATAGACGAAAAGGGCTGGATTTTAGAAGACAACCGTATGGAAGTCCCCGGGTATATCGTTAAAAAAAAGGCCCACCATCTGGCATCCATCCAGAGAATATTGGATTTTATGAAGATTGATACCACGAAAACGCCCATCAAGATTACCCTGGGAGGATCTTTACTGGCCGGCAGCGGCGTGGGTGCCAGTGCGGCAAGCTGTGTATCCCTGGCCCGGGCCTTGGATGACGAATTCAACCTGGGCTATTCCATCGAGCAGATCAATCATGTGGGCTGGGAAGGCGAACATCCCTATCACGGCGAACCCAGCGGTGTGGACA
>CAYQNS010000319.1:0-3559 GCA_964418755.1 uncultured Desulfobacteraceae bacterium | reverse complement strand
TCAATGTCATTAACTTTAGAAGCAGTCGTATGAATAACCATGAAGTTTGATTCTATTTCCGGTTACTTTGGGATAAACAGAAACTATTTTCACCATGGAGGCCATGAAGAACACGAAGAAAAATCAAGGCATTATCTGATCTTACCCTTCAAGTCCTTCAATAACTTCATGGTAAAAGAACAGGTGTTGTTTGTATTAAGTTAATGGCATTGGCTTGGAACTTGCGTCTTGGCGCTTGCAGCTTAAAAAGGCCAGAAGTTGTTGTCGTTCCAGACGGTCTCAGTGATTTGACGGTCAATTTCACCCAGTTCTTCCAGGTGCCGTGTCTCCCATTCGGCCAGCCATTTGTAGAGCTTTTTTTCTTCAGGATCATTTGTTTCTTCGGCTCGCTTTGAATAAAGCTCAATGGCCCGCTGCTCCATCCCCATGGCCGCGGAAACGGCGGCGGCTTCAAAGCCGGCGGCGGCAACCGTGTTTTTAAAAGCCTCGGTCATCACTTTGTTTACACCGGTATCGGCCATTGCATCAAGGGCCTGGGGCACAAAAGTTCCATTTTGCCTGTAGGCCGAATACTGCTCCGACAGCATTTTGATGTGGCTGGTTTCCTCGTCGGCCATCTGTTTAAAAAAATCACTCACCGGCTCGCTTTTGGCTTCATCGGCAGCTTTCTGATAAAAGGCTTTGCCTCTAATTTCCAGTAAAAGTGCGCTTTTCAGAATTTCCAGTACGTTGGTTGAAGACATGGTTTCCTCCTTTAATTAAATATGCCTGTTATTTGGGTTATTCCAGTATTCCTGTATCTGCCCTTATCCCAATTCCAGTATTTCATAATGCTTGACATTCAGGCCGGGTGTCTAATGGTATTGGGGTACGCTTTTGCAGCAAACCAGGAGATGAAATTGTGAAAACCAATACCGCCGGCCCCAGGTCAGTATCGCCTTTCAGTATCCGGAACGTCCGCCTGTTTATCTTGTTCCGGATCTGCTTTAATGCGCGGTTTTATTATCCCGTGTTTACAATCCTGTTTCTTGATTTCGGGCTCACCGTATCTCAGTTTGTCGTGCTTAACGCAGCCTGGGCCGCCACCATTGTGGTTGCCGAAGTGCCTTCGGGCGCCCTGGCAGATGTCATCGGCCGTCGACGCCTGGTGGTGAGCGCCGGTGTGATCATGGTGGTTGAAATTTTATTGCTCTGCTTTGCCCCCCGGGGAAACCCGGACCTCCTGTTTGCCGTGTTTCTGGTGAATCGGGTACTCAGCGGCATTGCCGAAGCCGCGGCGAGCGGCGCCGATGAGGCCCTGGCCTATGATGCCCTGAAACTGGAGGGCGATGAAAAAGACTGGGGCCGGGTCCTGGAAGTGCAGATGCGGACCCGTGCCATGGCCTATATTCTTGCCGTGATCATCGGTGCGGCGGTTTATGATCCGGTATTGATGCAGTCGGTGGCTGATCTCATGGACATTAATGTGATGGTTACTCGGGATCTCACCCTTCGCCTGCCCCTTTTTCTGACTTTGATCATGGCCATTGCAACCCTGACAGCCACGCTGGGGATGCGTGAAACAGCGAGACCTCAGGACCTGCCGGAATGCACACAAGAATCCTGTACCACCTCCATCGTTCAGGCCCTGCGCCTGACCTTTCAGGCCGGGGGCTGGATTCTGAAAACCCCCTTTGCCCTGGTGGTCATTGCCACAGGGCTGCTGTTTGACGGCATGATCCGCATGGTCGGCACCCTTAACAGCCAGTATTACCGGTTGATTGACCTGCCTGAGGCCTCTTTCGGTCTCATCGGTGCGGCAGTGTCGGTACTGGGCATTTTTATTCCCCGGCTGGCCCTGAAAATGACCCGGGATCACACGCCGCTTTTTAATTTTGCCGTAATGGCTGCTCTGGCCATGACCGGCATGACCGGTATGACCTATTTTCTCCCCGTTATCGGGCTGGTCCCGGCCGTGATAATGTCCAGCGCCATGTATCTGACCACTTTTTTTACCAGTCAATACCTGAATCAGATGGCGGATTCCAGTCAGAGGGCCACTGTTCTGAGCTTCAAGGGACTGTCGTTTAACTTGTCCTACGGGCTTATCGGCATCTTTTACTCCATGCTGCTGGCCGCTCAGACGGCATCCGGACGGGATTTCTCCGGAAATCGGCGGCCAGTTGTTTGAAAATCTTATTTTTATTCGATCCTTTGTCTGGTTTCCAAGGGTTTTTTTCCTGGGGATGGTCGTGCTGGTGGCCTTTTCCTGGTGGCAGCTTCGAAAATCGGATACCGCCGCAGTTCTCGGAAAACCTTGATCGGTTTCAAGCTTCAAGCTTTTCCATAAGAGCGGTAATACGGTCATGGGCATTGAGTCCGTCTATCCATTCTATTGGAATCGCAGCGGTACCGAGGGCTGCCCCCAGCACCATGCCTGTCAGCATGCCCCGGGCAGCTGAATCACCGCCGGCCATCACGTTTTCCACCAATGCCTGTCTAAAGTCCTGTTCGTATTTGGCAATGAGATAGACGGTTGCCGGAAGAGCGGCTTCAATGCTGCACATCTGGCCAAATTCGGCAATTGTCTCCCGGGTATTTTTGGATATACTGTTCAGCCCGGACGTTACCAGGGTGTTGATGGGGCCGTTTTGGAAATTTTCGGCAAGCACTTCGGTCATGGCCCCCAAAGGACTGCGGCCATTTAACACCTTGTCCACTGTCAGGGCCAGAAATGCTGAAGCGTCCACCACCGTGGCATGGTTATGGGTCAATGCCGTCTGTCTGCGGGCAGCATCCACCAGAGTTTCCAGATCATGGTGGCAGGCATAGATCACCGGGGCCATTCGGGAAGCCCCCCCAAGATCGTCCGAAGAAGATCCGTACGCTTCAAGGTTTTTGCCTTCGCTCATATTTTTAAGGGTTTCTTTGGTGGCATGGTCAAAATAGCCCTGGTAGGATTCAAAAAAAGATTGCCAGGTTCGGGCAAAATGAGCATGATCAAACCCATTGCAGGCGGCCGTGGATTCAAGGAGTACCAGCATCTGATCCCCATAGTGGGTAAAGTCTCCCTTTTTCTTATTGGCGTGGTAGGAGGCCACAGGATCGTAAAACCGTTCCACTGTGCCGAATTTTTTATCAATCACCCGTGTATTGTAGACCCAGTGGGGGCCCAGTGCCAGTGCATCGCCCACAAAGGCGCCCAGCAGCATGGCGTTTAATTGGTCATTCATGGCAGTCTCCCTTTTTTTTAGTTTCAAGCTTCAAGCCACAAGTTTCAAGTTTTAAACCGCGACTCATATAAAACCGGCAATCAAATACACAAAACATTTTGATTTGGAATATTCATATACAACGTTCACCTGTCGGGTATTATTTCTCATTAGCGTAATGCCCTTGTTTGTAAAACTAAACGCTAATGGCTAATGGCTAATCGATAGTCGCTAATCGCTAATCGCTAAATTTTGTAAAAAGACCCTTTTTTCGCTTTCAGCTTTCAGCTTGTAACTTCCCACAGTGTTCCAAGGCACGGCTCAACGTGCGCATGTGCGCTTTTTCCGCCTGGGCAATTTTGATAAAA
>CAYQNS010000318.1:0-3562 GCA_964418755.1 uncultured Desulfobacteraceae bacterium | reverse complement strand
TGAACACCTCTATTTGCAGTAGTTTTAACTTGTTTTATAAGAGCCGCACCCATTTAATATAGACAGGACCGAGGTGACAGTCTACATCACGGATAATGGTCAGTACGACGATGATCCGACTGATATGATCATCAGTGATCCCTCCGGGCTTGGATTCTTAACTTTAAGTAATGGTAGCAGTTCTTCAGGCGGTGGCTGTTTTATCAGAACTGCATATGGCAGATAGGTTGTTGACAGTCATTTGGTAAAATAAAACAGAATGTTTTGAACTCTGAAATAGGGGACACGGATGAACCCCAGTACGATCCTTCGGACCTACAGGGCAGGCAAGGATTTACAAGGATTAAAGCATTTTTGGTTACAGCTTCCAGCCGAAAAGAGTTTTGAACTAATTCACTACCCCGATTAAATAGAAAAAAACAAATTTAACAGGACGGGTTGGGGCACAGAGGTCATAATGGGTTTATTTTTGTAATTAAACCCATCTTACTCTTTATCCGTGTGTATCTGCGAAGATCTGCGGCTTATTTTTTTATAGGACACGGATGAACACGGATTTACACGGATAGGGCATTCTTGGCAGCTATCGCTGATTTAAAAAGGATTGATCAATTATCCGCGTGTATCTGCGAAGATCCGTGTCCTAATTTTATTTTATGGGACACGGATGAACGCGGATTTACACGGATAGGGCAATTCTTGTCAGCTATCGCTGATTTAAAAAGGGTTAATCAGTAATCCGCGTGCATCTGCGAAGATCCGTGTCCAATTTTTGGGTTTAGTCCGACTTGAATTATGGAAAGAAATTTATATTACAGAAGATTTGGATTGTATGTGCTGGTGATATTGATTTGTGCCGGTTGCGCTGAATCTATTGAGGATAGACTTCTGCGGCTTGAACAAGAGGGTGCAAAACACTACTCATCGCAACACTATCGCGAAGCTCTGGCTACCTGGAAACAAGCGCTGACGATGAGACCTGACGATGTGGGTATTCTTCAAAAAATCGGTGAAACCTATATGCGTCTTGCTGAAATTTCCAATGCCGAAGAAATTTTTAAAAAAGCTGTTAAAATTAAACCTGATGCCTTGGGCACCTGGCTTGAACTGGGTAAGATTCGGCTCATTTCATGGGATGTTGCATCGGCCCAGGATATTTGCAATAGATTTTGGCAACAGTTGAGAAAAAGTTCGGCAGGTTATGTTTTCCGGGGTGATATCCGAATGTTAAAAAATGATCTTTATGAAGCTGGATTGGATTATCGTCAGGCCCTGGAAATTGATCCCAAAAACCAACCGGCTCTGGGGCGACTGGCTATTTGTTTGCTGGGGCAAGAAAAAAGGGGAGACGCCGAAAAGGTTTATGAGACTTTGGCCGGATTAAAACCTGAAAATGCGGATACGTTGATTCAAATGGCCAATTTCTGGAAATTGGCCAATGATCTGGATCAGGCGGAACAACAGTATCGTAAGGCCGTGGAATTTGAACCTGGAGATCTTGGTTTGAAGATGGCATTAGCTGAATTTTACGTTGATACTGAGCAAAATGATAAAGCGATGCTATTGCTGAAAAAAATGCTTAACGTAAGTTCTGATAATAAGATCGCCAATCAAATGCTTGTGGAGGTTTTACTGGCTCAGGGGAATATGGACGATGCCGGCAAGGCATTAGACAGTCTTTATGCTGATTATCCCAATGATATGGCCATACAGATGCTGAAGGGCAAATATTATCTGATGGCATGGGCGCCGGCTATTGCAATGACCCATTTTAAGAATGTCGTGGATAAGGAGCCGAATTATCCTTTGGGCTATTATTGTCTGGGATTGGCTCATCTTGCCGACGGCCAGAATCAACTCGGGTTTCAGAGCCTGGTCAAGGCACTTAGCCTTGATAATAATTTTACCGATGCTGAACTGGTGCTGGCGGATTATTACTATAAGACCGAAGCGTATGATCTGTGTCTGGAACATGCCGGGCGAATTGCTAAACGGGAACCTGAGAGTTATCGGTCCCATCTGATCATGGGCAATGCCTATCTGGCACAGGGAAAATGTCAAGCTGCCCGGACAAAATTCAGGGCAGCCCAACTGATCAATCCGGAATCCAAATCGCCACCCTATTTTATGGCGATGGCAGCCGAATTGTCGGGTAAAATAGATGTCGCTTTGAAACTTTACAGGGATTTGCTGGATAGGTATCCGGATCTGGCAGATGCGGGTATGCGGTATGCTAATCTGCTGATTAAGATGGGGAAAATAGGCGAGGCTATACAATATTTTAAAAATGCAATGGAAAGTCAGCCCAAGAATCCATATCTGCGGCATATCCTAGGCGTGGTATATCTTGCTGCAGGGAACAATGAAGACGGGGAAAAAGCCTTTAAGCAGGCTGTGGTAATGGATGCTCAAATGACCGCCTCGTATTTGAGTCTCGCCTCCATTTATGAAAAAAAAGGTTACATTGATAAGCAGATAGCGGTACTTAAAACCGCAGTTGAAAATGTCCCCGATTTTACGGACGCTTATATGGAACTGGCTCGGATTTATAGAGAAAATGGTCAGATGGATGAGGCCATCGCAATAATACGAACGGCTGTGGCCATGGACCAAAATGATCCTGTTCTTTCAAATAATTTGGCATCGTTGTACCTTGACGCCGGTCTGGAATTTAACAAGGCTTTTCAATTGGCGAGCGCCGCCTATGAAAAAAAGTCAAATGATCCGGCATTTGCCGATACCCTGGGGTGGGCATACTATCATAAGGGGATCTATGGCCAGGCCGTGTGGTATTTTGAGGAAGCAGTCAGACTCATGGCAAGCAGTTCATTGGAAAATAACAACATAGGGGAAAAAGAGAAAGCTCTTGTCCATCATCATCTTGAGATGGCATTGAAAGCCAAGGGGGAAAGCGCTGGGGCTGAAAATTTTTGAGTGTTGATCTTTATCCGCGTGCATCTGCGAAGATCTGCGGCCAATTTTATTTTTTTGGGACACGGATTTACACAGATGAACGCGGATAGGACATTTATTTGTCAGCTATCGCTGATTTAAAACCGTTAAAAAATGTCGGGTTTCACAAACTTTCCGGTGCCAGATCCGGGTAATGGGCAATGGGAGTAATAGTAAAAAAGGGGACAGGCGAATAATACTTGACATTCACTGCCCTACCGAATTATAAACGTTATTGTCAAAAAAAATACATGAGCAGGGGGATAAGATGCCCAGAATAGCCAGGATGGTCGTTAATGGTGAACCGGCGGTGTATCATGTGATGTCGCGGACGGTGCTGGATGGTTTTGTGATCGGTGATGTGGAAAAAGAATACCTGTTGAAATTGATTAAACATTTGAGTTTCGTTTATTTCACAGAGGTTTTAGGGTTTTGCCTGATGGGGAATCATTTTCATATTTTAGTAAAAATGATTCCAGGAAAAGCGTATTCGGATGAGGATGTTAAGGTCCGGTATAAGCGGTTCTATGGAAAGGATAAGCAACCGGGTGACGGCCAGATACCATTGCTTCGGCAAAAGTGGAGCAACCTTTCGGAATATGTAAAAGAG
>CAYQNS010000317.1:0-3616 GCA_964418755.1 uncultured Desulfobacteraceae bacterium | reverse complement strand
TGGAAAATGACCGGGAGGCCCTGGATATCGCCATCCGATGTGTGGGCCTGATTCCCACTGAGAAACTTAAAATCCTGCGTATCAAAAATACTTCATGTTTGAGCGAAATCGAAGTTTCTGAAGGGTATGAAGTGGAAATGGAAAAGAGGACAGACCTTGAAATCATTCGAGGCAAGCACCATATGGAATTTGATGCTGTCGGAAATTTTCCGCCCTTTTAAATCATCAAATTTAATACCCCGATGTTTATAGCAGCGAGACGATAGGCCCATCAGGCAGGAAAGCGCGGCTTCAATTTAAATTTTCAGAAAAATTTTCATGCAGGAAAAATAGAAATGCCCCCTCCCGAAGCAGCGAAAAAATGGACAATGAAAGAGCGAGTCCTGGCGGTTCTTGACCGCAGGCTGCCGGACCGCCTTCCCTTTATCGATCGGATCGAAATCTGGTACAAGGGCATGCAGGCCAGGGGAACCATGCCGCCGGCATATGATGATATGTCATTGAATGATGTGCACAAAGCCGTTGGGATCGGCCGGGAAAAATTTTCGATTCCCTACGCATTGAAGCTGCGCGGGGTGGAGATGCGCATTTTCTTTGATAAAAAATTGATCTATCAAAAAAACAATCCGGATGTACGCTATTTCCCGGCCCAGTATCCGCCCGATGAAATTCCCCGGGACAAAACCGGAACCAGCATTGTTGAATACAAAACTCCGGTGGGTTCCGTGAGTTTAAGCTATGTGTTTGCCGAGAGCATGATCTCCCTGAGCGGTATGGAACCCTACATGACGACGCATTTGATCAAGGACGCAGCCGATTACCGGACCATCGAGTACATTCTGGAACGGGCGGAATTCGTACCGTTGTACGAAGAATTCCGGGCCGAGGAGAAGGAGGTGGGATCCCATGGTTTTCTGGTGCCCTGCATCCACCGCATCCCGTTTCAGCAGGCGCTCCTGGAATACCTGGGGGAAATGAGTCTGTTTCAGGCACTGTATGACAACAGAGACAGGCTCGACAGACTGATTCACCTGCTGGACCTGCAAATGGTGGACATTCTCAATAGGCTTGCAAAAACGGATCTGCCCTACATAGAGTTCGGGGACAACCTGGACGGCATGATGACCAACCCGAATCTGTTTCGGCAGTATTGTCTGCCGCAATATCAGAAATATGCCCAGCTCCTTCACGCTCAGGGCAAAAAGATGGGCAGCCATACGGACGGGAACCTGAAGCCCCTGGTGGACCTGCTGCCCGAGTCCGGACTCGACGTATGCGAATCCTTTACACCCCAGCCGCTTACCGAATTGCCATTTGAAACGGCCTGGGGAAAATGGCAAAACGGTCCGCTCATCTGGGGCGGCATACCCAGTGACCTCCTCGAAGATCGGACCGACCGGCAGGTTTTCGAGGCCTTTGTCGATACCATGCTGACCACCATCGGAAGCAATCCGATCATTATCGGCGTGGGAGACATGGTCCTGGACAATAACCTGATCGACCGGGTTAAATATATCGCGGAAAAAATTGAGGCGCATACAATTGATTAGGTAATGTCCATCAGGATGTTTAAATATGAATTTTCGTCCTCAAATCAAGGTGCTGGCTCCTGAAGACCTGGATCGGGTCCATACGGCTACGCTCAAGATCCTCAATGAGACCGGCGTGGCCTTCGGCAGCGTCCAGGCCCTGACCCACTTCAAGGAGCATGATTTCAAAACCGACGGTGAAACGGTCTTTTTTGCTGGAAAGCAGGTGGAGCATGCTCATCAATATGGTCAATCTGCAGTTGGCCCGGGAACGCTACGGTTGCCGACCCGGACGCTCACCGGACACACCGACGCCAAAATCCCTGATTATCAGGCCGGTTATGAAACCATGCAAAGCTTTTTGCTGGCGGCCCTTCGGGATTACATGCGGCAAAAAGGCGCCTGAGACGATTCGCCCTGTTCGTTCCGTGCTCCGGATAAGGGAATCGATATCTATTGACGGAAGGAGGTTGTTTTGTAATGACATCGAAAAAACGCGTGATGACCGCCATAGCGGGTAAAAAACACGATAAAATATCTTTATGGGCTCTGCAAATGGCTGCCGTGGATAATGTCGCCACGCTTATCGAGGATGCCGCAGCCTGCAAGTCGGTGACCATAGAAGCCAAAGATGGTCGCATGATTAAGGAAATGACACTGCGGAATTCGATTTCGCGAGGCCATAAAATTGCCTTAAACGATATCCCTGCAGGCCATGATATTATCAAATACGGCGAGGTTATCGGAAGGGCCACAAATCCTGTTGCTGCCGGTGAGTGGGTGCACGTTCACAATATTGAAAGCCTCCGGGGAAGGGGGGATCGAAATGCTTGACCGCCAGGCGGCGATATCGGCTTTTTATCGAAATAAGGGTGCCGTCGGGATCCGCAATCACCTGGCGGTGCCCACATGGTTCTGTTTACCACCGGCCGGGGCACGCCTTTGGGGTTCGCGGTTGCGCCAATCGTTAAAATCACTGCCAACGAGCAAACTGCCATCCGCATGGCCGAAAACATTGATGTGGATTTGTCAAAAGTACTTTCACGCTGTATCAGCCTGGATGCTGCTGCCGCTAATCTCGGGAGATTTGTCCTGAGGGCGGCCAACCGCCAGTTGGTGCAAGCCGAAAAACTCGGGCACCGGGAGTTTGGTTTTCATAGCATCGGTGTGACCTTGTAGCTTCATCCGGTCCCTTCAGTGATTTTTTCAGCCATGAAAACACCTATAAGTATATGCGATCCCAGTCCCGGTCAAAATTGATAGACAGACGGGTTCGCCAGAGGTGGGAAGATGCAGGTAAGACCGATTTGCATCAGCAAGCCCTGGCCGAAGCGGTCAATATCCTTGAGAACCACAAATCGAAACCACTGCCCGAGGGCGTATCCGAAAAGCTCCGGAAGATTGTTGAAGATGCCGAGGCGGAACTTGGGCTATAAAAAAGGAGGATGAAGCAATGAATACGACTTACAACATAGCCGTCATCCCAGGTGATGGGGTCGGCAATGAAATTACCCGTGAAGCCTCGAAAGTTCTTGATGTTACGGCTGAAAAATACGGATTTGGCATTCAATATGAATATTTTGACTGGGGATGCGATTACTACCTGAAACACGGAGCCATGAATCCGGACAACATGCTCGACATTCTTAAAGAATTCGATGTGATCTATCTGGGTTGCATTGGCGATGCCAATAAAGTTCCTGATCACATCTCGCTCAAACTGCTGCTGGATATCCGCAAAGGCTTTGACCAGTATGTCAACCTTCGTCCCATCAAACTCTATCCCGGCGTATATACACCGGTGAAAACGGCTACTCCAGAAAACCTGGATATGCTGGTTGTCCGGGAAAACACCGAGGGGGAATATTCCTCTGCGGGCGGTTTTTTTAAAATGGGCACACCGGATGCGTTTGCCATCCAGACCGGCATCTTCTCTTACAAAGGATGTGAGCGAGTCATCCGTTATGCGTTTGAACTATGCAAAAAAAGAAACAAGGGGTGTCCAGACACCGATTATGCAGGCATGGTTACGAACTGCACCAAGTCCAATGCCCTCAATTACTCCATGGTTTTTTGGGATTCGATCT
>CAYQNS010000316.1:0-3626 GCA_964418755.1 uncultured Desulfobacteraceae bacterium | reverse complement strand
AGCCCTTCGATGCCCGTGTGGACGTGTACCGCCAGAGCGATAACAAAAGCATGGGCAACCAGAATACCTGGTTTCGAAAAAAACCGGCGGAATTCAAACTGGTGCCCGGCATCTACAGTGTATCCGTATTGGACCGTTCAGTAACACCGCACCAGCGGCAGGAGATTCGGGATATCGAAATCGTGTCCGGCCAGACAGTGGAAAAAACTCTGTCATTCGGCGGAGCGGGTATTTTGCGTATCAAGACTGTCAAGGAGGATCAGCCCTTCGATGCCCGTGTGGACGTGTACCGCCAGAGCGATAACAAAAGCATGGGTAGCAAAAATACCTGGTATCGCAAAAAACCGGCGGAATTCAAACTGGTTCCGGGTGCCTACTATCTGAAGGTAACAGATCGTTCGGTGACTCCGCACCAGCGGCAGGAGATTCGGGATATCGAAATCGTGTCCGGCCAGACGGTGGAAAAAACGGTTGTATTTGTTGCAGGCGGGACCCTTTTTATAAAAACAATCAAGGATGGCCAGCTTTTCGATGCCCGTGTGGACGTGTACCGCCAGAACGATAACAAAAGGATGGGAGACAAAAATACCTGGTATCGCAAAAAGCCGGCGGAGTTCAAACTGGTTCCGGGTGCCTACTATCTGAAGGTAACAGATCGTTCGGTGACTCCGCACCAGCGGCAGGAGATTCGGGATATCGAAATCGTGTCCGGCCAGACGGTGGAAAAAACGGTTGTATTTGTTGCAGGCGGGACCCTTTTTATAAAAACAATCAAGGATGGCCAGCTTTTCGATGCCCGTGTGGACGTGTACCGCCAGAACGATAACAAAAGGATGGGAGACAAAAATACCTGGTATCGCAAAAAGCCGGCGGAGTTCAAACTGGTGCCCGATATTTACTACATAAAAATTTATGACCGCAAAACCAAAGAGAAAAAAGAGGTTCGCGATATTGAAATCCTGTCAGGTCAGACAGTGGGAAAAAACGTTGCTTTTTGATGCCGATAGTATCCCGGGCATCACTGAAATTCAATTCTTGCAGTCATCTAAAAAAAGGAGGCGTAACAAATGAATACACCCTCGGAAACCCCGCCGAAACAAGGGGAAAATTTCTTTTATCGCCATTTTTGTTTTTTTGATTTTCGTAACCAGTCAATGTTTGGCCGCATCGTTTCGTGCAGATATGGTTATCTTTCAAGAAGGTAACCGCACAATCAGTAAATTTTTCCTGCAAGACAACCAATATAGAATGGCTGTCAAAGAAGATGGCAAACCACTTACGATTCTTGTAGACCGTACAGCCAAAAAAACCAGGGTTATTGACCCATCCCGGAAAACTTATCAGGAATTTGCCAATACGGCCATCAGAAGCCTCATGTCAAATCCCTTCGAAGGCTATCAGAATTTGGTGAAGAATTACAGTAGCAAATCATTGGGCAAAGAGGCTGTCAATGGCATAGACTGTGAAAAACAGGCGGTTGAAATGAACGGTGAAGTGGCCATGACGGCCTGGGTGTCGCCAAAATTAAACTTCCCAATCAAACTATTATATCCTCTGAATGACTACATGACAGAATTGCAACGGGTAAAAGAAGGCCCCTTAAATAAGGATTTATTTACGGTTCCGCCAAATTTCGTAAAACAGGAGGAGATAAAGCCCAAAACGGTTAAACCTAAAAAAAGGGCAGCCATTACAGGTAAAGAGACATTCGCGGCCCCCATTGGCAGGCGTATCGGACCCGGTGGCATACTGAGCGTCACGGTCAACCCCCAAAAACATATCGAAATTGAGCTGAGGAATGAAAATCAGGGAGAATCCAGTGCCATAATTCGTACCTTGAAAAACAATAACCCGGTTACAATAAAATCCATGGGGGATAAAACCATTGAATTTAAAAAACTTGGGGATAAAAAAGAAATCAGTCTTGAAAAGCTGCCCAACCCGGATACAATTGAAGTGGAAGTGACCAAGGGCATTGTTTATGTGACTATTGAACAAGAATCTCCCATGTGGGAAAAGGAACAATCCAGGGAGGCTTTTTTAAAAGACTCTGCCCTGTTTGGTTTTTTAACCAGACCCAAGTTAAAAATAAGCTGCCAACTTACCGGGAACAGTCAGGATAAATCTGAGAGCAAGCTAAAAGTGACATTTTTCAAGGATAAATATAAAACCCCTGTTTTATCAGAAGAAATTTCTTTGAAGAACGGGAAATCCAGACAATGGGAATTTGGTGCAGATCAAAATATTTTATCAGGAGAGGTTGATGTGCAAAAGGGAGATGTGCAGTTTCGTCTCTACCAGTTTCTCCCCAAAACTGCCACTGAACAGTCAAAGGTCAAAACGGCTTCGAAAAAAAAATACAAACCTAAAATCGTGACCCAATTTACCGTCACCCATCCATACGGGACAAGTAAGCCAGTCTCGCCCGACAAAGACCTGATGGTTACCGTCACAGGCGTCTCCGGCGCTGCCAGCGGTACAATCGACCTGTACAGTGATCGCAAAAAAACAAATAAAATTGATGCATTAAAATTTAAATTGAAAAAGAAGCAGGCAAAATCGTTTGCCGTTTCCGGGAAAAAAAATGTGGGATGGGCTACTGTGTGGGTACACAAGGGGTCATTTAAGGTGAAACTGGATCAGTCCCCCAATGCCAAAGCCGCCCCGACCCCGAAAACGAAAAAGACAACGAAGACGAAAAAAAGTACAGACGCTGTATCCGGTACAGCCGCCTCAACCCCGAAAACAAACAAGGGCGTAGCCGCAGCCTCCGGTGGGGGCAAACAAACAGCCTCAAGCGGAACGATTCTCAACGGCGAGGTGCCGCTCTACAAAGGCGCCCGGGTGGTAAAAACCAAGTCGTACGGCGCCAACTCCACTGCTGAATTGCAGGTTGACGCGACCCCGCAGGAACTCGTCGATTTTTACAAACAAGCCATGTCGGCGAAAGGTTGGAAAGCGAGTATGGCAATGGTTCAGGGGAATATGGGCATCCTTCAGTTGAAAAAAAATGGAGGGCAGCTGGTTTTCAAGGTGGAGGGGCAGGGAGATGCATCCAGTGCCAAAATAGTCCTCATCAATCAATAAAAGGGTGGGAGTAATAATGATACATTCTTCCAGAACGCATGGCGGGCTGCTCTTGGGTGCCTTTTTTTTGATAGTCACTCTCTGCTTAACGGTTTTCGTAACGGCACCGGTTTGCATGGCAGCCAGGGGTCCGGCAAAAACTTTGTCCGTTAAAATCCGTATGGTGGTGAACTGGGAAGATGAGGGAGAGATCTGGATCAACAAAGGATCCGCTACCTATACAATCGGCGGTATGTTGACGATGGATCCCAAAGGGTCGCCTGTCGTTCAAACCGGTGGGAAGGGAGTTATGCCGATCATCACCTATAAACCACAGGGACTACATGGGTTCTACTCCTATGAGGAGAAAATTTATCAGGCCGAACCCAGTCCACCGGATTGCGACCCCCTTTATACGGAATATGGCGGCAGCGGCGGATTCCAGATTCAGGAAAGCGCCGGCCTCAATATCCGCCGTTTTGGATCCATAGCCGCTGCCCGAATTAGCGGCCTGTCTGCCGACAAGAAAGCTTTTTTAAAAAATATGCCCGGAATGGCCT
>CAYQNS010000315.1:0-3696 GCA_964418755.1 uncultured Desulfobacteraceae bacterium | reverse complement strand
GACTCAGGTAATCCATGTGATACACCCATGATTCGGAAACTTTATCGGGAAAGAGTGGCATCAAGATGGGAAATCATCGAAAAAGAAACCGTTGACGAGATCATTTTTCGCACAACAAAAATCCGCAATCGATTAATGCTTGAGTTGATGGCACGTGGTGGGATGCGGATTGGTGAAGTGCTGAAACTCAGACTAAAAGACCTTCAGGATCGAAAATTGATCCTCTGTGAACCCAAAAGCGGTAGAGAGCACGAGATTGTGTTCATCCCGCAGAAGGTGGCAGACAGGCTTCGCGAATACGCATTTCAGACATGCAGGAGTCCGGAGGGCCGCATTTTTCCGATTTCTTATGAAGCCGCCAGGATGATGGTGTTAAAAGCGGGAAAAACAGTCGGTATTCACCTCAGGCCGCATGATCTTCGTCGTCATTCAGCGACCTACGCATCCAGGTCAGGTGTACCGATTGAAATCGTCAGTAAAGTCATCCTCCGTCACGCCAACCTTTCAACCACTCAGCGTTATATAGGGACAATCAGCGATGTGGAAGCGATAAGATGGATTGAGAACATCTATGGTTAACGCAGAGGGGTGAATTCCTGAACTGGGTTCACCCCATTCAATCTGGAATACGGATTGTCTATCTCAAAAACTTCGGGAATTGATAGGTTGGGGGTCATCGCAGCTATCTGCAAGGGGAGTAAGCGTGTGATTAGATATGGCTATTTGCAACCAACAATCAGCCGCAAGGCTTTTTGTGACGCCTGAATTAGCGTGGTTAGATAATCATCGCCTACACAGCGCCTGACGCGGCAATTAATTCCGCATGTAAATCGAAAAGGGTGCGCATAGCCTGAGAAATATTTCTCCTGTCTTCGAAGATTGTGCGTCTGGCCCTGTGGATACGTTTGTTTGCGTCATCAATCCTCGGCGGTGTAGCTTCTATAAGCTCCAAGGTTTCGTGAGCTTCGTTAGATAACCAGTCGGCCACTTGTCCAAATGCCCGCATCATGTCCCCATCGAGTTCGTCGAGTTCGAGAAACAAGCTCTCCATTTTCTCCCGCTCGTCAAGCGCTAACACTTTGTCAAACCACGTGGAGAGGTATTTACTATAGATGTTCTGAATCTTTTTACAGTGGCCACTAGCTTTGCTCATTCGGGCCACAATCTCACCTCCCTCGAGTTCGATAAGGGTCCTTCTCTCGTCCTGTCTTTGATCGCTCGTCTGTGAATTGTCAAAGAACGTGCTGAGAAACTTACTGATTTCGGTATCCAAAGCAGTGTATACTTTTGAAATTTCCTCCAGTACCACAAATAACTTTTCCGCCGCCGAATCTGGCTGCCTGAGAAGTTTGCCTTTCACGGCATCGATTATTCCAAGTTTGTCCGAGAGGTCTGTGAGGTTACCTACTGCAATCATCTAGGAGTCTCCTAATTTATCCATCAACGGTTGTTTTCACCCGCTGCGCGGATGCGGGGTGAAGCTTTCGCCAAGTGAACGACTACAATGCGCGTGGAGCAGTTGAAATTACCGTCGCTAGCGCAGCCGGGTGCAAAACTTGGTTAGCGCGCGCCCTACTATTCAGCAACCTTCCTCGCTTCACATGTTACCATTTTTATCCCTAATCTCCGTAACTAGTTGTTGAATTCGCTTTAGACCCTCTGTCAAATAATCCTGAGGCAGCCCGTAGCTAATTCTAATAAACTTGTCCATACCAAAATGATCACCAGGTACAATCAAAACACTCTTTTCTTGGATTAATTTATTGGCCAATTCGGTCGAGTTTATATTCAATTGATAGCGCAGGAAGGCGATGGCTGCAGCCCGAGGTGGCACCAACCGGAAGATATCCTTCTGTTGGTCAATCCATTCTTGCAATAGGGGAAATCCTTTGCGTATGTAATTGCGTGTACGCTGAATGATGCGAGGTCGTACATTGGCGGAGAGGGCCAATGCTGCCAGTTTATTTGAAAAAATTGAAGTACTGATGGCTGTGTATTCGTGCCTTCGCAAGATTCTATTGATGGTATCTGTGGGTCCAACAGCCCAGCCAACGCGAAGTCCCGGTAACCCGTAAGCTTTGCTAGTGCTACCAATAGCCACGACCTTATCATATCGGCCATAAAAGGAAGGAGTCTCTTCATCGGTAATTCGCTCAGCACCACTGTATACTTCATCGGCCAGGATCCAGGCGCCCACTCCTTCTGCCGCATTAATGACAGCTTTCATCTCTTCATGGGTAAGAATATAGCCAGTGGGATTATTCGGGTTGCAGACGGCTATCAGCCTCGTTTTGGGTGTGACCGCCTTCTTCAGTTCATCCAAATTAACCTGCCAGCCATTATCTTCGCAAAGATGAAAGGTATTAATTTTCAGGCCAAGGTTTTTAGCAATCCCCCAGATTTGCATGTAGTTTGGCAGCATGATTGCTATTTCATCTCCGGGTTGAAGTAAGGTATGGATCGAGTTGTAATTGGCCTCAATAGCGCCAACGGTAACTAGGACATTACTTGAGGTGCAACCGGAGTAAAGAGCAGCGATATTTTCTCTGAGTTTCGGATTTCCGTTGGCGTGGGTGTAGTCTATTTCCGTTTCCAGCAATGTTTCAATATACTCTGGACTATCAATCAGCAGTTCTCTAAGCAGAAGCGGGTGAACACCACTCTCAGATAGGTTATAGTCCACTTCTTTTTCGTTCTGTGACGCCATTACTTCTTGTTCAAAGGGTTGAAATTCATTCATTTCATCAAGTCTCCTCAAGTCAGTTTTTTGAATATTCTGTATTGGTCAGGCACACTTTGAACAAAAGCCATCTACTACAATGTCACTCTTAGCGAAGCGTGGTGCAGCGGCTAACGCTTTAATAACGGGCGCAACGGTTTAGCGCGTCCCGTTGATTTAGTAAGAATTATGGGGTCAAGTCTGCTCTTAACTCTATCAAATATCACATAAGAGTCATGAGCAGACTTGACCCCTTTACTATCAATAATATTACAATCTGTCAAGTTATTTACTTATTTATGAACGTCCCGGATTTCCCCACAGGGTTTATGAAAGTAAGGCATTATGGCTTTTTGAGCTCTTCGTCTTCCATTTCCATGGATCACATTCGAAAGCTTTTGGAAAAGGCGTATGATATCAAAGTTGTGGAATCAGAATCCAAGCCTGAAACGGTACCTTCAATTATCTGTCCCCATTGTGGGGGAGCGCTCAAGTATTGCTATTCAATACTGCCGTTTCAGATGATTCCCCTGAATACAGGGTAAAGGCTTAGATCAAGCCCGGCACAAATACCATCTGTTAAATCCCGCTGAAGCGGAACAGGATATTTGCGCCATATCCTTTGGAATAGCAGGCGTCTTTATCTGCAAAATGTCAAAGAGCAGACTGCTCAGGCTCAGTTACACCGCAATTATTGCGATTTCTGCACCCCTATCCTCCTTCCCACTGGAGGTCTTCTCACTCCGGTGGGGTTTTCCTCCTGAACGCTTCGAAGCAAAACCCTTATAGCGAAATTTTACACCGGGCTTCTTGAACAATGGATTGAGATCGACCTTGTCAGGTCGACACAATCCTTAAGGTTATCTGTGGATTTTATTCATTGTCATCATATTCAATCGATTTATCAAGAATCCGAGTCAGTCTTTCAAACAGGCGATCAAGTTTTTTCCCGGTCTTTTTATCATCCGTATGATTTG
>CAYQNS010000314.1:0-3702 GCA_964418755.1 uncultured Desulfobacteraceae bacterium | reverse complement strand
CGGCCGCGGCGTTTTTGTTTTTCATGAACACAGAATTTACCGAACCCGCTTACCAGTATATCGTCTCCTGCTTCAAGGGTGTGTTTAATAATTTCCAGAAGCATTTCGACCGTATCGGTTGACTGGCTTTTTGTAAATCCGATCTGATTTTGGATACCATCGATGATTTGAGCTTTTGTAAGAGTCATAAATGCGGTACTCCTCATAAAAATATTGGGTGTAAACAAGTTTAAAATAATCAATAAAATTCGAATTTACTTTTATATTTCGTAATTGTCAAGAAATTATAGATGTTACATGAAAGATTCGCAACTTTCTTTGTTTTTTTTAGGATTTTTCTTTTCAGCAGCTTCGGTAACCTGCGAAGAGATTTCAAACCCTGATCCTGCAAAGCTTGTGCAGGATGCCTTTAACTACCTGAGGGGAAAATATTCCGTATCGGTTGTGGATATGACGATTCACAGGCCATTCTGGGAGCGGAAGGTTTCCATAAAAGCCTGGACAAAAGGAGAAAAAGAAAGTCTTTTTACTATTTTTCCCCCGGCAAAGGACAAGGGAAACGGGACTTTGAAGAAAGGGGAAAAGATGTGGATATACAACCCCAGGATAAATCGGGTGATCAAGCTTCCGCCGTTCATGATGTCCCAGGCCTGGATGGGGTCGGATTTTTCCAATAATTATCTTGCAAAGTCGGATACGCTCTACACCGTATCGGGCGGAGATAAAAATTGCTACGGCTTTCTGGAATTTTATTATTCAGGCGTTGGCTCCCATGAGTATACCCGCATCTATTTTGACCCGGATATTTATGAGCGGATGGCCGCCGGTGACATCCATTCCATGGGCTCCAAATATCTCAGCGCGCACATGAATATCGAACTCCACCCCTTTTCAATGCATATCTGACCCTCATCAACAACATTGAAGACCCGTCCGGACTTATCCAGCCGAGAGTGATCTGGAACTGCGCCGATAATATGGATATAACACTGGGCGGCGCTTTTTGCTATGGCGGGGAAAATACCGAATTCGGCAAAATTCGGGTCCCTGCCACAGATCTGTTTACCCGCCCGGGAAACAGTCTCTATCTCTGGATCACCCGATTTTTTTGATCTCGGTGTTTCCTTGCAGCTTTTCCGAAAATTCATCAACACTTGACACATGCCGGAAAAGATGAAAGTTATTTTAACCTATGCGATCTTCACGGCGCCTTGAATAAAAGATAAACCCTGCTGCAATTTTGTTTGTTTCGTCCCTGATGCCAACTGGATGGTGTATGATGGTGAAAAAAAAGCTTCTTGTGATTGAAGATGAAAATTCGGTAGCCAAACAGCTCAAATGGGGTCTGGGTAAGGAATATGACATAACCATTGCCAATGATGTGGCTCAGGCAAGAAAATTTCTTGCCTCCGGCGTTTTTCCGGTAGCCACCCTTGACCTTGGCCTGCCGCCCTATCCGGACACTCCCCGGCAGGGCTTTGAACTCCTCGAAGAGATATCTTCCCTTGCGCCGCATACCCGGGTAATCGTCATCACCGGTAATGCCGAGGCGGAAAACGCGGTCAGGGCCGTTGCCCTCGGGGCCGCCGATTTTTGCCCCAAACCCATTGATTTGAAGCTGTTAAGTATCATTCTGTCCCGTACTTTTAAAATTCAGGAACTGGAAGAGGCCAACCGCAGGCTCCAGCGGCAAACCAGTCAAAGTGGTTCGTTGTGTGGCATGATCGGTGTCTCTTCGGTCATGGTTGACGTATTCAAGCGCATTAAACAAGTCAGTGAGACCGACTATCCGGTGCTGATCACCGGAGATACGGGAACCGGCAAGGAGATGGCGGCCCGGGCCGTGCACACCCTGAGTGACCGGGCCTCAAAACCGCTGGTCATTATAAATTGCAGCTCAATTCCGGAAAACTTGTTGGAAAATGAGTTGTTCGGTCATGAGAGGGGCGCTTTCACCGGAGCTGGCGGGCGGGTGATCGGAAAATGTGAGCAGGCCGATCAGGGCACGATTTTTTTAGACGAGATTGGTGAACTGCCCCTGGCCCTGCAGGTAAAAATCCTGCGGTGCCTCCAGGAAGGCACCATTGAACGGCTTGGCGGAATCCGGACGATTACCCTGGATGTGCGGATCATTGCGGCCACAAATGTTAATATTGAGGATGCGGTCAAGCAGGGGGCTTTTCGCCAAGACCTTTTTTATCGTCTGAATGTCATCCCGTTGAGGATTCCCGGTTTACGCCGGCGACCGGAAGACATCCTGGTGCTGGCCCATCATTTTCTGTTGACGGAATCCCAAAATCTGCACTGCGGGCGAAAATCTTTTTCGCCGACCGCCATTGCCGCCCTGACGGCCCATGCCTGGCCGGGTAATGTCCGTGAACTCCAGAATCGAATCCGCCGGGCCCTGGGCACCACTACCGGCAAAATGATTCATCCATCAGATATGGGTCTTGAAGATGCACCCGTGGATTCGGCAGCGGAAAAATTATCTACTTTGAAAGAGGCGCGGGATACAGCAGAGAAAACTGCCGTTCGCCGGGCCCTGGCACTGACCGGGAACAACATCAGCCGGGCCGCAAAACTCCTCGAGATCAGCCGCCCCACTTTGCACGATCTTTTTAATAAACACGGCATAAAAATATGAAAATTCAGCAAGCTGCGGACGTAAAAATTTCCGCAATTCAAATTTATAAATTCCGCATCGGGCAGTTATTGGGAAAACCCTGGCTGCCATATGTTTTCCCGTTTGTCCTGTTTTTATTGTTGACCGCACCGGCAGGGCTTTTTCCCGCCTTGAGCCCCTTTCTCTATATCGCCAAGACCCTCATTGTCGGTGCTCTGCTCTGGTTCTGGCGGCAAAAGTATGCGGCAGACGTTTCCTCCGGTCTTACAATTGGTGAGTGGCTGACGGCCGTCTTTTGCGGCCTCCTGGTGCTGGTCATCTGGATTGTGCCGGATGGATATCTGCTTGAGTTCGGCCAAAGTTCAGGTTTTAATCCTCATGCCTTTGGCTGGCCCGGAGGGGCTGTAAAGGGGTTGATTGCCGTGCGTCTGATTGGCGCGGCCGTGGTTGTGCCGGTGATGGAAGAGCTGTTCTGGCGCTCCTTTTTGATGCGCTATCTGATCAACCCGGATTTTCGATCGGTGCCCATGGGAGCCTTTGCCTGGTTTTCTTTCCTGGGCGTGGCCATTTTGTTCGGTCTTGAACACCACCGGGTGGTTGTGGGAATTATTGCCGGGGTTCTTTATGGCGTTTTGTTGATCCGTCAGAAGAAACTGAAGGGGGTCATCCTGGCCCACGGGGTCACTAACTTTGGGTTGGGGATTTATGTATTGGTCACCGGGAACTGGATGTTTTGGTAAAAGATTTAACCACGGAATACACTGAATACACGGAAAAAAAGATGGGTAATTTAAAATACGAGAAAGAGAGTTACCAGATACGGGGTGTCGTCTTCGAGGTATACCGCCATATGGGATGTGGCTTTCTTGAAGCGGTATATCAGGAATGCATGGAAAGGGAATTGAGCCGAACCGAAATTCCCTTTATCACTCAACCAAAATTACGATTGACCTACAAGGATGAATTTCTGAACCAGACCTACATGCCGGACTTAATCTGTTACAAGAAAATCATTGTTGAAATCAAAGCGGTAAAGGAACTGGCGAATGAACACCGTGCTCAGGTCTATAACTATTTGA
>CAYQNS010000313.1:0-3709 GCA_964418755.1 uncultured Desulfobacteraceae bacterium | reverse complement strand
GTGTTACCCTCTCTTCTTAATTTTATTCGAATTTTTATTGCCCTATTACACTTAACTCCTTCAAAATGAATGTTGCCTGCATCTTCGAGCCTTGCTTTTCCATCTGAAATGAATAAATAAACAGGTCGATTCGCCTTTCCGGACACCATCAGTCCATCGAAGCCAGCCCTTTTTAATGCGGGTCCCCAATATCCTCCCATGTTGCCATAACAAAAGCCTTCGGGCATCAACATCGGTGATTTCCCCACGACTTCAAACCGGGATGCCCCTTGTGCGCCTGTTGCTGTCAATGGCCCTGTCATAAAAATCAAATGATTTTCCGGATCAAAAGCCCCGGCAGTGGCGGGGACATATTCCCAATAAAGGCGTGTGGCGATTCCTCGGCCACCTAAAAACCGATCGGCATACGGATGTGTGTCAATCTCTGATATGTCTTCTGAAGAAAGATCAACCTTTAAAATTTTTCCACACCAGCCGTAGCTTAAAGAATTTAAAGCTTTTTTTTTATTTTCAGCCACATCACCTCCTGATTTTTCTTTAGTGCAGCTACCATGAGAATTTTACTTTTTACCCTTTTTTAGGTAAAAGGGAGCGAAAACTATCTTCGGGATCTCTGGACTTCACAATTGAGAGAACCAGTCGATTAACTGTCTGGCAATACTTATTTTAGGCGGTACTTGGGGGAGTTCATCTTTTGAAAACCATGCAGCTTCGATGATTTCCGAGCCATCAACAACAATTTCCCCTGTAGCATAATCTGATACAAATGCAATCATTAGAGAGTCAGGAAAAGGCCAGGGCTGGCTACCAAAGTATCGAACGTTTTTAACGGTAATGCCGACCTCTTCTTTAATTTCTCTTTTAACGCATTCCTCCAATGATTCCCCGGGTTCGACAAAACCAGCCAAAACGCTGTAAAAAGACCCCTTAAAATGTCGGTTGCGGGCCAGGAGAATTCGGTTGTCTTTAACAATCGCTACAATGACTGCAGGTGATAGGCGAGGGTAATTGATGTGCTGGCATCGGGGACATATCTTTGCCCGTTCGTCAGTTTTATCTTCAGTTTCCTGACCGCATTTTCCGCAATATCGGTTAGTAAGATGCCAATATAAAAACTGATTGCCCCGGCCGGCAATCCAGATTAATGTATCCGGAATTAATCCGAAAAGCGTTCGCAAATTGTTTAGTTTAAAATTTGCATCAAAGGAACTACCCGGTTCCAGCGCACCTGCGTAGCATGGCTGCCCGTCCAGCGATCCCAGATACAGTCTATAGGAAGGTGAGATCTGAAGGGCTTCCAGGTCAGCTGCATCCGGGATACTGAACCGATCTGCATTGATTTTGGTTAGTAGATAGCCCTTGTCGAAGATGAACCAGAGAGCGGGTCCAGTTTGATTGCGTGTAGGTTTAAAATCCGGCTTAAAAATCATTTTATCTTTTTCGCTTCTTCCTTTTCATTTTCTAAAACCCAGTAACGAGTGACACTGAGTTTGTGAACTCAACTCTTACCCTTGGACAAATTGAGATTAGCTTGGGACGGCAATGCTTGTCAAACATTGGAATAGATCGTCTGCAAAGCAGATTCTGGAATTCTAATGATCAGACAGGTATGTGCTGGCTACTTCACAAATAACGAGTTGACGGAAACGACATATTTCTTGCCTTAACCTTAAATTGATCGGCATTATTTTTTTTACCCCCAAAAAATTTAAACTATATACAAATTAATAGCAGGTATAGGCAACCGGAGTGTGCATGTTATTGGACATGGCTATTTACAACGTGGATCTTCAGCTGACACGGCTTTTTGCGAACCGTTGCACGAGCTTGGTTAGAGGTTTTTTACCATCTTCTGTCTCGATTTAACCAAGTACTTTCAACACTGGATATAACTTTTCTTTGAGGTTTTGGCTTTGGATTATCTGGATCCGAATAATTTCGTGAACAACCTTTTCGTTGGCAAAACCAACCGTGTTTGAGAGTTATCAATGGGGATTCAATCCCTTCAACCATGCATGTACCGCAGAACAATTGACCGGTTTTTTTGTGTCTGTAAAATCCTGTTTTTTCATCGAAAATGTAGTTTCTGGCGATGGATTTCTGCTTTTTTAAAAACCTCAAATAAATCGAATATAGGAAAAGCACAAAAGATAGGGCTAAGGAAAAAGACGTAATCAGTGCCAACTCTTCGAGCTTGCCTTTTATAAATATCGGCAAAATTATCACCGCATGTGCTGCTTTAGCTAATGCGCCAGATATAGCTATTGATATGGCAAGCACAATCGATTCTGTATATTTGGAGAATAGCGATTTCAATAGTTGTCCTCTAATGATTGAATTCAGCGGGCGCCTTTGGCGATCCGCTGGAACGATTTGTTATATCTTCCTTGTTACAATCTTTTTTAAAACATCTGCAAAATATTCAATTTCACTTTCCGTGTTGAAATAATGAACGGAGGCTCGAACAACTTCGGTTAAGCCTCTGGATTTGAATGAAACAAGACTCCCAGAACCCTTCGACGTTGAGACATTTATTCTTTGAACGGCCAATTCTTTTTTAATTTCAAACGGTTCTATATTATGAGAGACAAAAGTTACTATCCCGCATTTTTCAGCGCCTTCATCGGTAACCTGTAGGCTGTCGATTTGGGATAACTTGCTGCGTAATAAATCGGCCAGGTCGTAAATCCGTTCCTGAATTGATTCAAGCCCCCACGAAAGGGCGTAATCGATTGCGACCCACAAGGCGTATTTCCCGGCGCAGTATTGTTCCCAATTCTCAAACCGTTTGGCATTTGGACGGATCTTATACTCGGTCGGTGTAATCAGTTCTGCCGCATGCTGATCGAGTAGCGGAGGCTCGAGACTCTCAATCAATTCCTTCCTGACATAAAGCAAACCCGTACCGCGGGGGCCGCGTAAATATTTTCTGCCTGTTATGCAAAGCACATCGCATCCGATTTCATCGACATTGATCGGAATTTGACCGACGCTTTGGCAGGAATCCAGGATAAAAGGAATGCTGGCTGCTTTTGCAATCTTACCGATCTCTGCAGCAGGATTGACAAGCCCCCCACCTGTAGGAATATGTGTTATGGTGATTAATTGCACCTTGTCATCGATCAAGTCGGCCAGGGCCTTGGTGTCAATTTGACCGAACTCATCATTCGGAACAAATACGACCTCAACGCCGAAACGCTTGGCTTGCTGAAGGTAAGCGACAACGTTGCTACCATACTCGGCTAATGTCGTAAGGATCTTGTCGCCAGGATTAAACTTGAATGAATAAAAAGCCAGATCCCAAGCTCTTGTAGCATTTTCGACAAAAGCGATCTCATCAGTGGAACAGTTTAGAAGCTTTGCCGATGAACGATATACATTGTTCAGAGAATCTGCATACATGGCTTCCGTTTCATAGCCGCCGATTTTTTCTTCTGACCTAAGGTAGCTATGCAAGGCATCGCTAACTGGAATGGGCATAAGGGACGCACCAGCATTATTGAAATGAATAATTTCATCACATGCAAGCGTGTCTTTCCTTGCACGCAAAATGTCAAAGGTTTTATTCATCCTGTGAGCCTTTGTTTTTTAGATATAACCAACAAACCCCGCGGTTAGCGAAATTTGCCTTTTATTAATAGGTATTTCATGATGAAGCAGCAATTCTAATTATGGCAATTGCTGCAACCGCCAGCACTATTAGAAATCG
>CAYQNS010000312.1:0-3727 GCA_964418755.1 uncultured Desulfobacteraceae bacterium | reverse complement strand
ACTTTTTTCTCTTGACAACTATCAATCATATCAGCGGTTAGCTCCTATATTTTAGAAGTTTACCAGTAATGCGATTATCACCCATTGGGTGAAATGATGACCTTTGACAATATATTGAAATTATTGTGCTAATTGCTAAAAGCTAACTGCTGATAGCTCAATTTAGGTAAAAACATTGTTGAACTGTCGAAGTGAACCGAAACCCGATGCAAATGCGATATTTTTTAATCCCCTTCCCTGTAACTCGGACAATCATGCTTAACTTCGATATGGGGTTTGATGTCCAGAATCGGGGTTCCGTCCAGCATATCCAGCCCCTTTACAAAAATCACGTTCCCGGTTACCGAGATCACCTCCAGCACGGAAAGCCCTAAAGGATTCGGCCTCAGCGGCGAACATATGCTGAACACGCCCATTGGGCTGCCGTGATGCCCAGAGGTCTGGTTCAGGTATCCGGGTGTATAGGCAGAACTCTTGTGAAAATTAAACAACACGACAATGTGCTGCCCCGGCTTAATGTCCTTGATTCCGCTCAGATATTTTTTATCAATCACCAGACTGCCCTCTACATCCGACAGACTCCAGTGCCGCGGTATATTTTTTTCACGGGTCCGCACATAGCCGATAGAGTTCATCTCTATTTTCATTGCCTAAATCCTTTCCAGCCTGGCCACGGACTCGATGTGAAAAGTATGGGGGAACATATCCACCGGCTGCACCTCCAGCACCTTGTACTGTTCCTTGATCAGGTTAAGGTCCCGGGCCAGAGTCGCCGGATTGCATGATACATAAACCAGTTTCGGAGGTGCCATATCCAGAACCTGCTTTACCACATCCTTGTGCATTCCCACCCGGGGAGGATCAATAATCATGACATCCGGCACATCCGTAATTTTCGACAGACAATCTTTGATATCACCCGGGATAAAACGGCAGTTGGAAACTTTATTCAGGGCACAGTTCTTTTTGGCATCCGCTACGGCACTTTCCACGATTTCAATCCCCATGACCTCCCTGGCGCCACTCGAAAGACAGATGGCAATGGTGCCGGTACCACTGTACAAATCGGCCACCGTTTCACTGCCGGTGAGTCCGGCATAGTCTTCCACCGTCCGGTAGAGTCGTTCCGCCCCCAGGGTATTGGTTTGAAAAAAGGAGTTGGCTGATATTTCAAACTCAAAATCATTGATTTTATCTTTCAGGCATGCCTGGCCCGCCAGCAGGATTTCCGATTCGCCAGTGGCAACACTAGCTTTGCGGGCGGTAATATTATTTACAATGGAAATAATCTGCGGATATTTTTCCATCAGCATATGGGCAAGGGGTTTGACCGTTTCCATATCTTCTGCGGCGGTGACGATATTCACCATCCATCCGTCATGGGCCGCCGAATGTCTGAGCATCAAAAAACGCCAGAATCCTTCCTGACTGCGCAGGCCGTAAACCGGCATATCCGATTTTTTCATATATTGTCTGACATCTTCAAGGATGGCATTGCCAAGGTCGGGAAACAGCAGACAGATTTCCGTATCCAAGATCTTGTTATAGGCGCCCGGCACGTGCAGCCCCAGGGCAAAACCGGTATCGATCCCTTCTTTATCCATCTCATCCGGCATGAGCCAGCGGCGGTCTGAGCAGGAAAATTCCATCTTGTTGCGGTATTTAAAAATACGCGGCGACGGAATGACTTCATGCACGGTTATGTTCTTAAGCAGCCCGATATGCTCTATGGATTCAACCACATGCTTTCGTTTATACTCAAGTTGCTTTGAATAATCGAGAAACTGCCATTTGCAGCCACCGCAATACCCTGCATATCGGCATGGCGGCGTTATTCTAAAAGGTGATGGCTCAATGATCCGGATCACCCTGGCCTCGGCAAAACTCTTCTTTTTCTTAACAATTCGTATTTCAGCCCTGTCACCTGGAACCGCCTGGTCCACAAACACTGCCAGACCGTCTACCTTGACCAGTCCGCGGCCGCCAAATGCAATATCATCAACAACAACTTCAAGTTGCTGCCCTTTTTTTACTTTCATCTGTTTTTCCAAGCCATCTTTTCATATTAAAACATCCGAATTTTCATTCCGATCTGCCACATAGGCACACACAATCTTTGACATCCTTCATAACAAATCAACAGTAGTTTACATTTTGTTAATTTCCATGACCGCACCTATATCACTTCCCACATATTCGTGAAAGATATAAAAAGACGGAGGGCAGAGGTCGGGGGGCTGGAAAGATATTTTTCAAAAACTAAAGTAGCAATTGTCTTCATGAATTATATATGGTTGAATTGTGTATGGAAAATGCAATTTGTGAAAGGATTTCATTTCTATCGGATGGGCTGGCTCTGGAAGGTACCCTTCATCTTCCGATGGTCGAGTCTCCGCCGACGGTCATCGGATCACATGGACTGTTCAGCAGCAGCGACTCCCCCAAACAGGTCGAACTGGCAAAAAGATGCAATGCTCACGGTATCGCATTTTTCAGGTTTGATCACCGCGGTTGCGGCCGCAGTCAGGGTGATTTCGGCATGGTTACGTCCCTGGAATCACGTGTCCGTGACCTGCACTGTGCCGTACAGCTCATCCGCAATCGCCGGGACACGGGGAATCGGATCGGCCTTTTCGGCAGCAGCATGGGCGGCGCCGTTTGCCTGGCCCTGGCCAAAAGCCTTCAGATAATGGCGATGGTCACAGTTGCAGCGCCGATCAACAGCGATTCCGTCAATATTGCTCTGTCCCGGGGCGGTGGCGAAAAATTTCCGGATAATTTCATTGATCAAAATACTTTTCATTTTGATATATCCGGCCACCTTGAAGGCATTCACAATTGTCTGATTTTTCATGGAGACAACGACGATGTGGTACCGGTATCTCACGCAAAACGCATTTACCAACACGTCAAAGGATCAAAAAAACTGATTGTCCAAAAATCCGGCGATCACCGCATGAGCGACTATAACCATCAGCAGGAGTTTGTCTGCCAAGCGACGGAATGGTTTGTGCACCATCTTAAATTGTCGGAGCTATCCTAAAAAGCAGAAAACCCGGCATAGCTCACCATGTTTTTCCTTCATCAAAATGTTGCTTCAAAAAATCCCGCAGTCTGAACAATGGATCACGGGCCATACAGCCGGGTAAAAAATCACCGGTTTAATCGAGCCCTTCCGTCCTTAGCCCCTATCCCTGTTGAGTTTTCAAAAGCTCCCGACGCAGCAAGTCCAGGGCCTTCATGGCAAATATACTTTTGTTCATCCAGCGCTGACCAAACGGAAAATGGTACTTTCCCGTGATTACCTTTTCAGGTGTTGCAAGGCCGATACAAACGGTTCCAACCGATTTTTCCTGTGTGCCGCCTCCAGGTCCTGCAATTCCGGTGGTGGACAGTCCGTATGTTGCACCTGCAATTTTTTGTGCGCCCACAGCCATTTGTGCGGCAATTTTTTCATGTACGGCCCCATATTTCAGCAATCCGTTTTCCGATACACCCAGCACCTTCACCTTGGCGGCATTGGAATAGGTTACCCCGGAAAACAAAAAATAGTCCGAACTTCCGGAAATTTCCGTCAACCGATGGGCAATTAACCCACCGGTGCAGCTCTCCGCAAGAGCCAGGCCGGCGCCCTTTTGCCGCAACAATCGACCAACAACCGCTTCCATGGCTTCCCCTTCAAGGGAAAATATTTTACGGCCCAGTTTTTCCTGAACATATTTTTCGA
>CAYQNS010000311.1:0-3750 GCA_964418755.1 uncultured Desulfobacteraceae bacterium | reverse complement strand
AATGCGCCTAAACCATTTAGGTGTCAATTATCATTTTGTTACGTTTTAATAGCAGCTATCACAACAACTGTCGAACTTGTGATTAGTTGGAAAAATCACACTTTTTATACCAGAGGCCATCACCACAATATCTTGTATAACCAAAGAAACCACAAAAGCGTGGAATTTCATTATCAATCCACGTCTTCAAAGTCATAGGTGTGAGTGAACAATAATAGCCGAAGTCCTCAGATTTCGTCCTGTGATACGTTGGAAATCTGCAATTATCATATAGTAAGAATCATTTGAATCTCTTCAATCAGAAATGACAGCCAGAGTGTTAACATCCCAATTCTGATCTGGGCTGAAAAGCTTAGACATCATCCCTTCAGCATATTGTCCACTCGAAGCATTTTTACTTAAATTAAGCTCAGCAATTTCCTGGCTAATCCTATGATTCCCCAGTTCAAGTTTGGCTTTGTTTCCCATCATCTTCACTCCGTAATGGGGAGCCCATCCTTCAATGAGCGTATGCATCACCACATTATCCTTGATTGAATAGGTATGAAATGCAATCTGGGCGGATCGGTTGAGAGGAATCTTTTCCGCCTGCATTTTCAGAATTAGCTCATCCTCCTCTTTAAGAGTAACTACTAATTTCTCATCCTGATCCTGGAAGGTGATCTCAGACAGAAATTTAGGATAGTTATAGAAATGGACACCACCCTTGCGAGCAATCTCGGTGGTAACCGGCAGATGATGGATGTAAACGGAGAAACAATTTTTACGCATCATAGAGATTGCGGAAAGTCCCGGAAAAACGAATCTCGGCGGGAATTTGACAGGAACGCTCAACGCTATCTCATTATAAGATCCGATTGAGGTATCACGGTATTCAAAGGCTACAATAGTAACCATACCGGTTCCGGGAAAAATTTCTATTGGTTTGAAATTGGGGTGAGGAAGGAGTTTTTTTATCTTTTTGGTTTTTGCGGTAAAAGTACCGCTGATTATGCGAAAATCATAGTAAAGAACTGGAAACTCAAAAGATTCACCCTCCATATCCAAGGCTTTTCTCTGAGTGTCCTTAAAAAATGGGTCATCTCTCATTTCTCCTCCTTTCTTCTTAAATCAATTATCTGTTGCCTCCACATAAATTGAGAATATTCAAAGTTATGTCAAACTACAGATATTTATGACAGCACATACATTTTTTTCATCGAAAGCTATTCTTCAAGTTGCGTTAATTGGCATCCCTTCTTAAAAAAATATATATGTGAAAACTCAGAGTCCTCAGTGGCGCCATGCCAATGCTTTTCACCAGTTGGAATTAAGACAACATCACCAACAGCAACAACACTTTCTTTATCTTCTGTAGCAACAATTCCCCTACCTTCTGTAACAATCAGTACCTGTTCAGCATCATGTGCATGAAACTTGTTCCGGATTCCCTTCCCAAAGCTTGCAATGCTCATTTCATACTCTTTGCTTTCTGGCAAAAGCACTTGTTTTGTGACATCTGCTCCTGTGAAAAGTGGCGTGTTAAATTGCTCTTTTTTTACCTGGTTACTTTTTATAATCTTCATTTCTATCCTCCACTTTCATCATTCAAGAAAACTTAATCATCAGATATAAATCAATTAATGATATATTGAATATCACAACCGTGCACTCCTTGCCAAAGTGGGCAATAATTAATACCAGCTAACCAACGAAGCTTGCAATAGATAGCGCTGATTTTTAGAAATTATGGAGAATTCCACATATTGTGGTTCGTCTAAAATCATAAAAATTCGGGAACTTAAAGAGTTAAAATAAATAGCAGTTGCGTTGCCAGTAGCAGTTACATGCAATGCGGTCCCAGCAATAAGGATTGATGCTATCACGGTTTTAAGCAATCAGCATTTTAGAGCGAATTACTGCAATGTATGGGCGGTTTTTTATCAGCCCATGGCCTTTCCGATTCTAATTGTGACGCCAATCGGAAAAGCGTAGCTTCGTCACCAAATCGACCTGCAAATTGAACGCCTATTGGTATGTTATCTTTATTCCAAAACAATGGAACCGACATAGCGGGTTGTCCTGTTAGATTTTGGATGTGAGTGAAACATAAAAATGAGAGTGTATTGTCCAACCACTTATGTGGATCTTCCGGAGTGGATTCGAAAGCGCCGAGTTTTATAGAGGGCATTCTAGTCGTCGGTGAAAGCAGCAGGTCATAGCCTCCCTCGCTATACCATCGGGCCATTTTTCGCGAAAAGCGCTGAATTTCCTCCTGGGCAACTAAATAGTCCGCTCCAGTAATGTTTTTCAAACCGTGCTGATAATCATCCCAATTCATTGATTGCAGTTCGTCTTTTTCAATTTTCTTTCCCAATTCCCTTTCCCAATACGCGACGATATGGCCAATTAGGCAACACCAAACACTGCCGCCAGCTTGAACTATATGTGGCTGGCTAAGCTGATACGGATCAACCTCTTCAACTGTGTGTCCCAGACTTTGGCACAGTTGCACGGCATCCTTCACCGCATTTTCACAATCGGGGTGCAAATCGGTCTTCTTATTCCAGCCTTCGGGGATACTTGTTAAAAAGCCAATTTTCAGACGTCCCGGAGCCTGTCCGACTTCTTCCAGAAATGGTCTTTGTTTGTATGGAGCGGCATAGGGATCTCCGAGTTCAGGTCCAGAGGTTACATCCAATAACGCAGCAGAATCTCTAACAGTGCGGGTGATAGCATGTTCGTGAACAATGCCGCCGCCAATGTCACCAAACAGAGGTCCAAGAGGATTTCTTGCCCTTGTGGGTTTTAAACCAAACAGACCACAACAAGAGGCGGGAATCCGAATCGAACCACCAGCGTCGTTTCCATGAGCCATCGGCACGATTCCGGCTGCCACAGCCGCTGCTGATCCACCGCTTGATCCCCCTGGTGTCAGGTTTGGATCCCATGGGTTGCATGTCGGTCCATAGCAAGAATGCTCCATTGATGGAAGACAACCGAACTCGGGTGTATTCGTTTTTCCGACAATAATCAATCCACCAGCTTTCTGGCGCCTAACAAGCTCACTGTCGACTTTCGAGATATATCCTTTTACCGCATGGGATCCCTCATGAAAAGGAGCCCCTTTGTATTCAGCGATCAAATCTTTTAAAAGAAACGGAACACCGCTGAAAATAGCCTCTGCAGCACGACCTGCTTTTAGCTTTGAACTCCAGGTTTCTGCTGTCTCGCGGGCTGAATCATACATTTTGTGGATAACGGCGTTGAGCTTTGGGTTAAGTTTTTCGATCCGCTGAATTGTGGTTTCAAGTAGCTCGACGGGACTAATATCGCCTTTTCGGATTAATTCACCCAATGCCATAGCATCATATCCGGTCAATCCAGCTGTCATCTTAGCCTCCTTTTTTTGTCATGTGAAGATATTTCAAATTCTTTTGGTTTCTTGATAAAACAGAATTATCGATTTTAAAGGAGAATTGTGAATATGCCTTTTGGAGCACTCATTGTGATATCCAATGGTTTCAGGTCTGAATTTGAAACACTCAAGCCCTGATATATCTGGTACGTTTTAATTCGAACATTATCGAAATATATGATAATATGTTTCGAATATCATACGGTTTTCAGGGCTGTCAAATGTAAAGATTGATAGCAGCTATCACAACAAGCACCTAACCTGTGATACATTTACAGTATCTGCAATTTTGACGCTCTCGTAAAAAGTCCGCCGAAAATATTTTAGACACAATATACATGCTTTTTAAATTC
>CAYQNS010000310.1:0-3802 GCA_964418755.1 uncultured Desulfobacteraceae bacterium | reverse complement strand
TGTGGCTCATTTTTTTTGACCGTAAATGGCTCACTTTTAGATGACCATTGACAGGAGCGGGCTTTGCGGAAATTTCGAAAACAGGCAACAGCAGGCTTTTAACGAGTTCATCATTCCTGATGGTTGAAAAATTTATTTGCAGGTGAAGCGCCATTTGCAAAACATATCGTCAGGATGTGGATCAGGGGGTGCAAACAGGCATTCAACCTGTATCCGGCGGTCGATGACCTTGGCAAAACTTTCGAACTCACCTTTATGCATGTCCTTACATACAAACTCATCCAGGCCCCGCCGCAGGCGCGCTTCCTGAGTCGGGCAGGAAGGCACGTTAATGATGACCTCGTTTTCTTTTTCGTCAATATCGTACCCCACCAGGATACACCATGGAAAATACCTGAGTGCCTTGACAAATCCCTTTAAGCCTTTTTCGTCAATGTTAAATTTTTTTAAAAGATCTTCGGCCGCCATGGCGGGAACTCGCTTCCAGACCTGTTCATTAATGCGTTCTGCGGTCGGCTGGTCGAATCGTTCCGCCACATAGATAAACCAGAAAGCATCCATGACCCTGTAATGCCGGAGAAGAAACTCGATATAAGACCGCAGTCGTGGCGAATCCATTTTTTCAAATATTTCAAGATTCACGATATTCCCTCCTCTTCTATAGTCCTGTGTTGTACTGCGGGTTGCGGGACATCCTACAAAGCATACAAACCACAATATAAATAGCACATAACGTCTTGAGGAACATTCATGCAGAGCGTACACAAGCCCCAACATTATAACCTTTTTGCAACCAGTAGTGTCCTCTGCCAACAGTCTCTGAAATACGTTTACTCTGCATTCTTGCACCCCTGTTTGCGTGCACCGCACAGGCAGGTGACTTCTACTCAAACGTTCAGATGAAGCACCCCGGTTGCCCCTCCGGATGCTATTAGCGAGCGATTAATTGGGCAGGCCAATTTTCACGGATTACCGCGGATTTTTTTTCGACAGAGCATTATTAACCAGGTACCTATTTTTTTGTATTTTTTATTTCATTTTGGTTTGTTGTTTCCTGATCATTGCTTGTCGTATCTGGTATTGTCTCTTTATCCGGATGTATTAACTTGAGCGATGGAAAATAGGTTTTATATTTTGCGGCATCTCTGGTTATCAAATCAAATTTTGACACAGATGCATGTGCCCCAATAAAAAAATCAGGTAGAGGTGATTTTTTGATCCCCTTGTTCTTTTTGTATTTAAGGAATGCTTTGCCTGCTAAAAAAAGTGCCTCACGAGGAATCTCTACAACCTTTATACTGAGTTCAAAAATAGCTTTCTCTACCTCCTCAATTTTATTAAAGCCAATTGATACTTCAGTGTAGATAATTGAATTTATGTACAATGTATTGGTTTGAGAGTATTTGTCTAATATTTTCTCAGACCAATTAGCCCAAACAGGATCGTCTGTGAACAAATCCAGCAAGATACACGAATCAATAAATATGCCGTTCATTATAATTCTCTTGTAAGGTTCATAATTTCGTCAGTTGTCATTTTGGCTGTGGCAATCCCTCGAAGTTTATTCAACCGATTCGTCTTTTTGGGTTTGCTGATTTTAACGATATAAAACCTTCCATCATCTTCCCTGAAATCGATCTCGGTTTCAGGCATGATACCCAGTACCTCCCTTACATTTGCGGGAATTGTAACTTGTCCTTTCGTTGTAACACGCATAATTTTACCTCCAAACCATAAATTGTAATACTACAATGGTATTACAGACTTCATTTGTCAATATTTTTTTATTTTATGCCATTGCCCAGGGAGAGCAAATTATCGATATTGCCAAAATTTGCTTTTCGACAAATGCAGTACTGCCCTTGGAGTCAATGCCATGGCACTTATGGGAGTCAATGGCACTTATGTATGGCACTTATGGGACGTTGTTGACAAAGCATACAAACTAAAATATAAATTGGGTATCCTTGGGAGTGCTTAAGGGATGTTGGACGTGCTGAGTAAGGAAGGCTGGACTATTTTTTCAAGATAATCTCTCAATTTTTCAAGTGCCTTTTTATGCTTCTTTTTTTCCATTCTTTTAATATTCATTAACTTCCATTCTACAGCAGGTAAATCTTCAACACCTGTTAATCCTGAAAGATTCCATTTAGGCTTACCCTTCTTGACTGATATCAGAAATTTCCTTTCTTCATTTGTCACATGGGCAGTCCTTTGGCTTTTCCATGGACAATCGTGCTCTTTCTCAAAAAGCTCCTTGAGTTTGGCAGCAAAAAATTTCAGCAATAATCCTGACCGGAGCAGCCTCTGCATGCAACTTCATCGGATAGGCGTGAACCCGGAATCTGCCCTTCCCTATTAATGCTTCAAGATTATCAACATTTTCAATTATGAGGACATCGCTGCTCATCAGTATCCTGTGGACAGGGAACGGATCACGATCAGGGCTTGGAGTATCCATGGCAACTGCACTCACACCAAGTTCAACCAATCGATTCGCAAAATCTTCAGATAACTCAGGATAGGTTTCATAATAATCAGGATCTCTGAATTTTTTATAGCAGCCTGTCATCACCAGTACGATATCGCCTTTGGAAATATCGTGCATCTCCAGCAGCTCGCAAGTTACGCTCGATTTTTCACGGGCGTCAACCAGATGGCCAATGCCGGTAAACGACTTTAAGGGGACTTCTGAAATGAACATGCCGCCTTCAATAAAATGAAGCGGAGCATCCATATGGGTTCCAACATGCATACCGGTTTCAATTTTATGATCAGTATATCCGTCTTTAGAGATACTGGCGATTTCGTAAAGTTTCGCACAGGGATCACCCGGATATACCGGCATGTCGTCATCGAAAAGATGCGTCAGGTCAATTAATTCAGTCATAGGAAATCATTGCTCCACAAAAAAATGTTTTATTCCGCCTCTATTGAGTGAGTAAATTTATTCTCGCCGGAACGGTAGAACCTTTTAGGAACTGCAATCAGGACCAGGGCAATACCTGTAATACACTGCCCATCGGAAACAAGCCGGCGCTTTGATCCTTCAACCGCCGGAAGGTTTTTAGGATCAAAAACATAGATGGGATCATGCGGCGTTTCGGCATAGATCAGGGCCCGACCGGCTGAAGCCCGAAAAATGGGACAGCCCGTCCTGCAGTCCGTCAAGCACATTAAAGATACACAGCTTCCGGGTGAATTTGCTCAGCATATCAATGCTCCGCTTTGTGGTGAAAAAATACGGATTTAACAGTTACAGTAGCACAACTAACCAATATGATACTATATATCACAGTTTGTGAAAAATGCACATAATTTTAACCGCAATATTTTGAAGTTCCAATCAATGACTGAATAATTTGCGATTAACTACTTGACTTTTTATTCTACAAGAATTAATTTGATATCCATCAAATGATGGAAGCATACATTGGGATAAAGTTGATGGAGAGATGCAATCTATACACCGGCACCTTTCATGACACATTAAAAGTAGTTTACACTTTGTTGATTTTATATCCTGGCAATGAAATTTAAAACTTGAAATCAGGCAAAAAACAGACACCCTTAAAAAAATGTAACTTGGTACATAAAGGATGCCCCCTGCAGCCTTTACTCTTTTTAAATGTCATATCGTCCGGATTTAAGACCGTCATCAATTTTATCTGAAGATAAGGAAAAAATTTTATGTCATCTCCGCTTGAAAAAGCACGCCGGGCACCTGATTCCATGAAGGCCAGAATTCTTGCCGCTGCCCGGCGCCTGTTCGGCAGTTACGGCTATCAGGGCACAACCACAC
>CAYQNS010000309.1:0-3823 GCA_964418755.1 uncultured Desulfobacteraceae bacterium | reverse complement strand
AGCTTAAGATTATCGTTGTAGATTTTAAAAAAATAATTTGACTCCAAGCAACCACTAAAAAGCATAAATGCCAAGTTATTTACTTACTTATGGACGTCCCGCACGCCCCTGGGGTTCATCCGCTCGCCCTGCCTGCCCAATAAAATCGTCTTTATCTTTTATTCCATAGGGGTTAAATCTGTCATTCTTTTATTTAACCGGGGTGTCCCCTGCCCTTGTCTATGTCAGTCTGTGTAGGTCTGCCTGCCCTGTGAAACCATTTTGTTTTTGTCTCACTGGGGTGGCTAAAATCTGTTTAATAAAAGTTTGACATCATCGATGTATATCAGCCGGGGCTGCGGCAGCCGGGTGGCAAAGATGCCAATAGCCCGCATATGGCCAAGATCCATTTTCCGGGTGGCCGGCGCGCCCCGGATGTCTTCTATCGGAATGGTGATCGTATTCCAACCCTGAGACAAGGTAAAGGTGCGATTGAATCGGTCGGAATAGCGCTGGACGCCCTTGGTATGGAAGGCGTCATGGATTCGGCAGGTGATGGAAAGAGGCGCTTCGGCAGGATTAAAGGCGTGAAATTGAAATTGGGAAAAACCGTGCCAGTTTTGGGGAAAATACCCCAGACTAATGCCAGAATATGTTTCCGTGTTCAGCGCAACCCGCAGGGAGGAACGTCCGGTATAGCGCACGGTACGATCAATGGCGAAATCGGCATTGCCGTGCCAGCGCTGAATTTCAAATGAACTTTCAAAATCAGACAGTACCGGAAACTGCTGCCGGGCCCGGTGTTCATCGATCAGAGCGACAGCCACCGGGTAGATCTGAAGGGCCACCAGAAAAATGACGACGACTTGAAACCCGCGGCGAACCCTGGCAGAAAAAGTCCTGCCTGCGCGTCCTGAAAAAGCGATGCCGCATAAGGCACCGATCAGGTTTCGAAACAGGTCGCCGGTATCCGGGGTGCGCTCAAACCCGGCCTGGAACAGTTCCACTAAAACGCCAATAAAAAGGGTAAGCCCCAGGATAAAAAGGATTTGAACAGCCGTGGATCGCACCTTTTTTTGAGGCCACGAAACCATGACCACGGCCAGCAGGGCAAAATAGATGATGTGCCCAATGTTCCAGGCGACCTGAAATGACCGTGGGGAATAATAGCCCGGTCCACCCAAAAAAAATAGCACCGTCAGGGGAATCAAGGCACAAATAAGAATTGAGCGGTTCAGATTTGACATGAAGGTATATTGGATTGTTTGGTAAAATGCGCTTTGCTTTTCACTATGGCCCCCGGTGATATATTGGTACTCGCTACCCGACACAAGGTGACATTAAATTCACACACTGTTACCTAATCTGCACACATCTGACTGATTGGGTGACACTACTTATGGCAATGGAAGACTGTTTCTCTATTTTCCGCAAAATGAGAATATCAGTGTCAAGTACAAATCAATTCGTTTTAAATCAGCGATAGCTGACAAAGTATTGCCCTATCTGTGTTCATCTGTGTTAATCCGTGTCCAAAAAATCAAATTTCAGTCAACCGTTTAAGTGAATAAATTCCATCCAACCCGGCAACCGCCTTAGGAACCTTCTCTCTCTTAGACATAAATACACCTTTAAAGCGCTGATAATTCGCGAAAACGAACTCCTTGGTGCCGATAACACCGGAATCTGTAAAATACCGGGTACGATAAACAAATCGATCTTTACGGCTGATTTCAAAGTTTTTCTTTTGTTCTTTGACCACTATTTTTTCATCAATTATCTTAGACTGTTGTTGGTCGCTACGCTGGATAGCCCCTGTCTCGTAAACATATTTCCGATATAGCCGAATCCTCTCTTTTTCGCTTTTGACATTAAATTCCTTTAATCCGAAATCGGTGGACAAAAACCCATCCTTATTATCTGTCTGTACATGATACCCCAGTGAATTCCACCTGTAATCCTCCGGGCGTTCTACCAGGCCGGCGCGAATGGGATTCAAATCAATGTATGCCAGGCAGTTTATGAGCGTCTCCCCCTTTTCAACGATGACGCTTTTAAATCTCCCACCCCAAAAATACCCTCGCCGGTTATGCCTTTTATTATAATATCTTGTAAATCCAACTTTTATTTCACGGACAAATTCAGAAAGATTTGATAATTTTTCTCGAAGTGATGGAATTTGCCCCTCATAAAGCTCTCTTTTGTCTCCATAAAACGTAGCATAGCGTTTTTTTATGTCTTCGTTTGTAAATTTATACTCCGGAACCATTTTTACCAAAATGTGAAAATGATTGCCCATAAGGCAAAACCCTAATATTTCAGTTAGATACAAAGCAGAATAGCGTCTAATTAGAGCCAGCATGAAGTCCTTTTCAACATCTTCCAAGGGAAACCCGCTCAGGGCTGTCCTGGACATCACATGGTAAACGGCGGTTTCATCATTTATTATTAATCGCTGTGTTCGTGGCATTTTTGACTTTCCCCGATTTATAAGCCCAATTCATACCATACAGGTGATTTAACATATTTGCAAGGATAAAATACCTGTCCCCAGTTCTTTTTTTTGTTTTAAATTCAGCCACAGATACATGCGGATAAAAATTAACTTGTTTTTAAATCAGCGATAGCTGACAAAGTATTTTCCTTATCCGTGCAAATCCGCGTTCATCCGTGTCCAAAAAATCAAATCTCTGTCAACCGTTTAAGTGAATAGATCCCATCCAGACCGGCCACCGCCTTGGGGACCTTCTCTCTTTTGGACATAAATACATCTTTAAACCGCTGATAATTCGCAGAAACAAACTCTTTGGTGCCGATCACTCCGGAATCTGTAAAATAGCGGGTGCGATAAACAAATCGGTCTTTCCGGCTTATTTCAAAATTTTTCTTTTGCTCTTTGGCCACTATTTTTTCATCAATTATCTTAGACTGTTGTTGGTTGCTACGCTGAATAGCCCCCGTCTCGTAAACATATTTTCGATATAACCGAATCCTCTCTTTTTCGCTTTTGACGTTAAATTCTTTCAACCCAAAATCGGTGGAAAGAAAATTATCCTTATTATCTGTCTGCACATGATAACCAAGCGAATTCCAACGATAATCTTCCGGGCGTTCCACCAGCCCGGCACGTATTGGGTTTAGGTCAATATATGCCAGGCAGTTTATGAATGTCTCTCCTTTTTCAACAATGACGCTTTTAAATCTATCCGACCAGAAAAAACCCCTTCGACCATGGACTTTATTAAAATATCTTGAAAACGTTTGCTTGATCTCTTTTACATATTCCGAAAGACTGCTCCACTTCTGCCGAAGCAATGGTATCTGGCCATCTCCCGGTTGCTTATCCTTCCCATAATACCGCTTATACCGCGTCTTAACATCCTCGTCCGAATACTCTTTTCCCGGAATCATTTTTGCTAAAATGTGGAAATGATTGCCCATTTACCCAGTTAAATAAGATTTGAGTCTTTTGTGGAGGAATTGCTTGCCGTGGTAGGTTTTGAGGTACTTTTCTCGGTGAAGGGCGTCTTGCTGGGTCAGGCAGGCTTCGTAGTAGATAAGTTTGAAGGGGCGTCTATCTTTGGTGGAATTAATGTATCCTTTATTGTGTTTCTCAAATCTTAGCTTGAGATTCTTGCTGTATCCAACATAAAATTCTTTATCGACTTCACTCTGCAGTACATATGTGTAATACATCATGCTCAAGCTATTTAACGGGGTGAACAAAATCCTAATATTTCAGTTAGATATAAAGCAGAATAGCGTCTGATCAGATCCAGCATAAAATCCTTTGGGTGCGGCTCTTTTGCGACATCGCCTGACAACAATTTCCAGTAGTCATAAT
>CAYQNS010000308.1:0-3834 GCA_964418755.1 uncultured Desulfobacteraceae bacterium | reverse complement strand
AAATGAATATAACTCTTTGATTTTATCAAACACCCGGCCACCTTCCTGCCCCGGAATGGCGGCAAGCGCCATATCTGATCGGATGTGAAAGGTTTTGACCATCCCCGGGGCAATTAAACGAGTGGCAAAGGGCAGTCCGCCGGTTTCGGCAATAGTAACGTCACGGTCATTGCCGTTTGCGCGCAATGTCTCACGAAATTCGAGCGCGGACAGTGTGCCGGGCATGAGCACGACCATCTGATTCCCGGTCAAGTGGGGGGCAAGCAATTTGCCGTAAGTCCGGACCGCAAATCCGGGCAGGGGAATAAAGACCACTTCGACGTCTTTGACCGCCGCAACGATATCGCTGGTCACCAGATTTAAGCGCGCCCTCCCGCTGCCTGCCACTCCCGACATTTCTATCTCATGCGTTTTGAATACTTTTTGCATCCGATCCGCAAACTGTTCTAATTCGAACAGGTTTACCGTCAAACCTTTAAGGGTCAGATCAGCGGCTATGGTATGGGCCCCATTGCCTCCCCCCATAACTGCGACTTTCATTGAATCCATTTGAGTTTTCCTCCCTATCTGTTTTTTTTATTTTAACAGTAAAAATCTTGCCCTCAGGCCAAGGCCGGAGTTTAGCAACAAACGGAGCGGTTCCAATAGATAGTCTCCATTCAGAAATGGTCTTTTTGCTCAATCTCATCGTTATGTGTTGTGAAACAAATGCCCTTGGGGTGCTCAAAAAATAATCCCCGGAATATCAAATATATGCCTCCGGTTATTTTTTCGCATGTCTTGATCTTGAACAAAATTCTTCATTTCTGGATGGACACTACTTAAATACTTAAAACATTGAAATGGGAACAAAATTAATGGATCTCGTTTGTTCATCTGCTACATAATTTTTATCCCCTTTTTTTTGAATATAGAAAGAAATATCACATGGACTGTAACAACAATTGCAACTATAACTGTCGACATCGCACACGCACTTTCAAAGTTTCCATCATCAATCAGTTCGATGACTGTTATTGAAGCAAGGTTAATCTGTGGAGAAACTAAAAAAATAACAGCACTTATTGTTACCATGCTTCTTTCAAAGTAGAAGAGAATATTATTCCAGAAGCTTACTTTGCTCAAAGGGAATATAATATGCCAAAAGGATTTAGTTAAATTTGCTCCTAATGAAGTTGATGCCTCGTCAATTGATGAATCAATATTTTTCATAGTGGTCATCGTTGAAAGCATGCCGAGTGTGAAGTTATGCATAATAGTATTAATGATAATAATAGCAGCTCCATTGTAGAGCCAGTCCATATTTACAAAGGCTAATATGTACCCGAGACCGAGCACAAGACCCGGTATTGCAGCAGGAATAACAGCTAAGAGGTATAAGGGTTCGGCTCCCTTTGGTTTGCGTTTTTCGACAATGAATCCTGCTATTAGAGTAAGCCAGGAGGCTATAAAGGCGACGACAACGGATATCCAAAAACTTGTCCAGACAACGGAAATGGATGCCCCTCTATGCTCAAAATCGTAATGACGAATACTGAAATCGGTTAGCCATTTAAATACTTGCTTTGACTCGCCTGATTTACCGCCCCACACATCAACAATCGATGTCCATATTATAATTACAAATACGATGATAATAAAACCTGATATAACTGATGCAACGGTTGAAAATATAGCCTTTTGGGATTTGGTTGATAATCTCAAGAAAGGTCTTGCTTGACCGCTTATAAGTGAATAGTTTTTCTTTGTAAAATAATTGTTGAGCATAAAGGCCAGCATAGCCGGAATAAGGAGTATTATGCTTATTGTTGCCCCGAGATCAAACCTTTGCATTCCCTCGACCTGAGTATAAATTTCTGTTGCCAGTACATTGTAATCGCCGCCTATAACAATTGGAATACCGAAATCGGTAACATTAAGATTAAAACAGAGGGCTGCGGCAGAAAATATGCCATACCTTGCTGAAGGTATTGTTATTTTCCAAAAAACGGTAAAAGCGCCTGCTCCTAAGGATTCTGCTGCTTCATTTAATCTGGCATCTACCGCAGACAGTGTTGTTATCAAAATAATAAGGGCATAGGGGAAGCAGTAGAAGCTTTCCGCAATAATTATTCCTACCGGGCCATATATATTCCATTGTCCTCCCACCATGTTTGTGATGATACCATTTCTTCCAAAAAGAGAAATGAGCGCCAAAGCCTGAACAACCGACGGTGCCATGAGAGGGAGTGAGGAAACAGCTTTGTAGAATGTTTTCCCTCTTACCGATGTTCGGGTAATCGCGTAGGCGACTAAAAATGCCGCGACAGTTGTAATAACAGTTGTCATCGTTCCAATGTAAAGGCTGTGGTAGAGTGACCGCCTGATTCGTTCTTTACTAAAGTATGCGATGTAGTTTTGAAAGGTTAATTGCCCTTCATTAAAAAAGCTTGTCTGTAGTATACTGATCAGTGGTAGTACAAGGAACATTATAAAAAATATCCCGAATAAAAACAAAATCGTGTAAGTAATTGCCTGATCGGGGACAACCGTCTTTATCGGTTTAATTTGTATCTTCTGATTGTCTTCCATCTACACCTCTTTCGAACTTTGAAACACAAGAAAATATTCTGGAGGAAAATATAGGGAAACAGCATCTCCCATTTTTAGTAAACTCTGCGCGAAACGCCTTTCAGTAATATCCACCATAATATGTTTATCAGCTAGCTTTACTACAATTCTTACAATGACGCCCAGGAAGGTAATAGACTCAATCACACCCTTTTTCAAATTGGTCCTTTCATATTTATCTTGAGAATATTGACTATCTTTGAAAATAAGAATCTTTTCAGGACGTATTGCGAGGGTAACGCTTCTACTTGTTGTTTGAAGCGCTCTCAAAGTATCCTGCGAAACAACAAGGTTAAGTTCTGTGTTCTCGTTTACAACAGTATTGCCGCTAAGCTCTCCTTCAAAAAAAATGGATTTACCAACAAAACCTGCTACGAACTGTGTTTTTGGCTTTTGGTAAATCTCAACAGGTTTGTCAATCTGTTCAATGAATCCTTTATTCATAACAATTACCCTGTCAGAAATGGCAAGAGCCTCTTCTTGATCGTGGGTAACATATATCATGGTAATACCCAGTTCGAGCTGAAATCTCTTAATTTCAGCTCGCAGATTTAATCTAATTTGTGCATCAAGGGCGGAAAGGGGTTCGTCAAGGAGTAAAATTTGCGGGTAAGTAGCTAACGATCTTACAAGAGCCACTCTCTGCTGCTGTCCGCCGGAAAGCGCTTGAGGATATTTATATTTCTGATCGGCCAATCCGACAAGATTCAGGAGATCATCAACCCTTTCGGCAATCTGGTCTTTTGAGACTTTCCGCATTTTGAGACCAAAGCCAATGTTTTCAAAAACGCTCATGTGTGGAAAAAGAGCATAAGATTGAAAAACAATTCCAAAGTTTCTATTTTGAGGAGTAACATCGTTAATAATCTCTCCATCAAAATTAATTAATCCTTTTGTCGGTTTTTCAAAGCCGGCAATCATTCTTAATGTTGTGGTTTTCCCGCAACCCGAAGGACCCAAAAAACATACAAATTCACCGGCTTTAACTTCAAGGTTGATATCCTGCACCGCAACAATCTGGCCGAATTCTTTGGTTATATTTTCAAGAATAAGCTCTTTACTCATAGGAACATCCAATCGTATTATGAAGACTATTAATTTTATTGCAAAGCTCCGCCTCGAATCTACGAGCCTGAAGGCGTAGAATACCCACATTGACTGCAGCGGAGAGATATTGATTGCTTGATACTGGATAAATATGAGAAATGCCTTTTTTATATCCAG
>CAYQNS010000307.1:0-3836 GCA_964418755.1 uncultured Desulfobacteraceae bacterium | reverse complement strand
TGAGCGTGGTTTGGAATAAATGCCCAAGCGTAACAGGCAGTTTGCGTTGCAGGCAAAAGAGCTGATAAACGATCAATTAAATCATCTCTGTCTTTATCGTCTCTAAATATTTTACGACGCTCAATTCCCCGGATGATAATGTGATGCAAAACACCCGGTGCGTCAAGGCGGGCTAATCTAGGCATGCAGGATTTCTATCAATAATATTACAATCTGTCAAGTTATTTACTTATTTATGGACGTCCCGGACTTCCATAGGCCACAAGAGTCAAGAGCAAATTTGACCCCTTTACAGATAATTGGGGACATTCTATACCCCTTTATGTCCCCCATTACGGATCCACGGCCCGCGCAGGCGCCCCTTCCTTTCCCGGACTCAGGTCGTCACCACCAGGCCGTCATAAGCGCAGGTCTCCGGCACGTCATCCACGTGAGCGAGCATGTCGCTGTGCATATGGGTCAGCACTGTTTTTTTGGCCGAAAGGCGGGCAATATCCGGATAGTTCAGGTGCCACTTGACCGTTTTGCTAAAATAATAACATTCCGCAATAAGCAGGTCGGCACCGGCAACGAACCCGGCCAGCGACTCGGTAAAGGCCCCGTCGCCGGTATAGGCAACGGTCTTGTCTCCCACCTGGACACGCAAGGCCAACGGGTGGGTCTCGGCGGTGTGCCGGGCCTCGATGGCCGCAACGGAGAGTGCCGGCAGGGGGACAGTCTCATCCGGCGCGATCTCGACATAGGTGACCTGAAATCTCGGGTGCATCACGTGGCTGCCGGGAAACAATACCTCCCGAAGCTGGTCCAGGTGTGACTGTGTGTCCTTGGGGCCGAGGATGGTCAGCGGTCTTTCCCGTTTTGAGCCGAGCATGCCGTCCATGAGCAGAAACGGCACCCCACCGCAATGATCGCCGTGCAGGTGGGTCAGCAACACGGCATCAATGCGGTTGGGATCGATCCCCTGCTGACGAAGCCCGATCAAAGCGGTCAGGCCGAAATCCAAAGCAAAACAGACCCCCTCCCCATCAATGAGAATGCAGGGCTGCAACCGGCCGCCGGAGCCGAAGGCGTCTCCGGAACCGATAAATCGTGCGGTGATGCCCATGTTTTTGTCTCCCCTAAGAGCGTTGCAAATTTTGAAATCAATCGTAAGCAAACAATATTAAAAGCGAATATCCAATTATGTCTTTCGAAATTTAAGACCCTTCAGGTATTTCGAAATACTTCTATTATTTTCACAAACCGTTTTTATTTTTAGCCATAAAAGTTGTTGATTTATTTTCATGCAGGATTCAGGTGATACATTGCCGTTAATAGCGGTTTGGCTGCACTGCTGTAGCATTATACCGATCTTCCCAAAATGCACTCTTCCTTTTTTTACGGATATTATATTCCTGGCCCGGTAAAGCCACTCAATCCACTTGCGCCGATCTCTTGGGAATTTTAAAAGAAATTCTCGTTTATGGCATCTGTGGGTTACCTGCCCCGTGAAACCCTTTTTGGTTTTTGTTTAACTGGGGTATGCCAGACATAACCGGGTATATAATGTCTTTTTGCTCGAGCCATTTTTTGATCAACTCTCTTAACAGGGCAGTTTTAGGGGGAAAACTGGTCGATTAAAGCCGTTTTAGACACGGTTTTAGGCTATTTTATCTGCAATGTCAATTGCTTAGTGTGGCCCGACCCCAGCTGGGTGCAAAACACCCGGTGCGTCAAGGCGGGCTAATCTAGGCATGCAGGATTTCTATCAATAATATTACAATCTGTCAAGTTATTTACTTATTTATGGACGTCCCGGATTTCATAAAAATTGTAATTGGCCAAGCGCAACATTTATCACACCCTGTTAAAGCGTTGCGAGCTGTTCCAGGACGCTATCATAGCTGCTGATAACATTTTTCCATAAAAAAGATTCCATCTCTCGGGAAAGTTTTTTACGTGTCTCTTCATACGCTGTCACATCTGAGATGATCCTGGTAAGTTTTTCAGTTAAATCGTATTTATTCTTATACAGAAATTGCCCATGAAATTCTTCGGGAAGTATCTCCGGATATGCCAGTCGGTTGGGCAGCAGCGGGATGCAGCCCATGATCATCGCTTCGATCACGGACATGCCGAAATTTTCCTGGATGGCCGTGCTGATGACAATGGTTCCCTGTTTCAGCCATTCGATATACTCTGTTCTGGAAGGAACATAGCCGAACTGGACGATTTTGTTTTTAAAAGTCTTTTGGGCCTGAATAAATTCTTCCGGAATTTTGCCGAAAGTTTCACCCATCAGCGCCAATCTGAAATCAAATCCTTGCTCCTGCAATTTTTCAAGTACGTTGAAAAATTGTTGATGGTTTTTGTCAAACCCCCAGCGATGGTTCCAGATAATTAGCGGGGGGGCTGCTTTTTTCTTCAAATCAGCTTGTGAAACCGGAGGCAGGGTAATGCCGGGATAAAGCACCTTTGATTTTTGACGGATTTTTTCGGCAACCCCTTTGGGTTTGAAATCGCGCCCTCTGTTTAGAAATTCGGGCACGGCTTTTAAAAAAGCCTCTTGATGCATTGTTGAATTAAACAATACCATGTCCGCAGCGAGCGCTGTGGTTATGTTTATCATACCGAGCATAAACACGCTCTTGTCGCCGACCGGCTGGGGATATGTCATCTGGTTTTCATGGAAATAAACCATGACCGGCGGACATTTTGGCCCCATCAGGGCCTTGAAATCAGCCAGGTTAAACAGGTCAGTGACGATCACACCGTCATACCTTTCTATTGCCGGGATGCTTTCTGCCATAAAAAGGGCTGCCCCGAGCATCCGCCAGCGATAGTTTTCACCTGGCATTTCAATAAGGTCAATCGTATGTGCAGAATGATCCGCCAATCCATTCGTAAACAGTGAATGGGAACCGACACTGTATGTTTCGATAAGCAGGTAATTCAGTTTTTTTCCCCGGAGTTATTTTTTTTTAATTTCTTGCAAAACCTTTTCCATGTGCAATCGATATTATTTTTTTTTAGGCTTTTTCTTTTTTCGTTTTACACGGTTTTCAAAATTATCAATCAACGCCTGGATATCATCGACGGCAGCAGTTGTTTTTATGGCAAGGGCGTAATCTGCTTTACTGGTTTTCATTACTTCAATGTCTTTGTTTAAAAATACCTGGATTTCTGAGAGACGTTCTTTTTCCTCGGTACTGCAGAATGAAACGGCAATGCCCTTATTAACTCCCCGTCCGGTCCGGCCCACCCGATGCACATAGTTTTCCGCTTTTTCCGGCAGATCATAATTGATGACATAATTGACATCGGCAATATCAATTCCCCGGGCACTGACATCAGTGGCAATCAATAAACGAAAATCCCCGTTTTTGTAACCGAGGTCGGGGGTCGGGCCACAGCAACATATTGTAAAACCGCCCAAAAATACCTAAAATTACTTCCATTTCGGTCTTAATCGATCAGTTTTCAGGCAAAAACTGGCCGATTAAGGATGGTGGTTCTTGATCCCATAAGAATGTATTCCCGGAATCCAGATTTTTTGCTTTGCCAAACGGCATTAACCCTTCCCGAAGTTCAAATGTATCGTCAGTGCAAATTATCTTTCTCCCTTTTGCCCTGAAGCGAAGGGCTCCTTTCATCTTCTCAACAAATAATTTACTCCCGACCGCAACGCTCTCTGTCCACTTGTTTTCTTTACCGCTATTATCAGTCTCCAGTGCACTGGTTGCCCATTTGTAGTGAGCCTCTTTTAAATCCCAGCAAATCAATCAACCGATCAAAATCAATGATCCCTTTCCTCTTTCTTGGATTCTGGATTTCCTTGTATCCACAAAACTCCCATT
>CAYQNS010000306.1:0-3882 GCA_964418755.1 uncultured Desulfobacteraceae bacterium | reverse complement strand
CTATAATAGTGGCTTTTAGTGAGCACCAGCTCATTAAAGTGAAAAAGATGGGTTAGACAACCTTTCAATGTTCTTAGTGATGTTGATTCTTCAACAAACATAGCGATACCAAAATCTGCAATATACCAGGAAGATTCATAATAAAGAATGTTCCCTGGTTTTATATCTCTATGTACTAACCCACCGGCCTCAATCAGGCCATTTACGATTTCTAATAGAATTCCTGCTGATTCAGAAACACCGAATACGCCTTCCTGTTTTATCTTTGCATCTAAGCTGAGTTCAGCTTGAGGCATAACTACAAAATACATGTCTGACTCAGAATCCTGACCCGAATCATAACATGGCATAATGTGGGAAAAAGTTTTTTTTTCAATCCAATCGGCTATTTTGAGTTCTCTATGGGCAGCAGTGCTGGCAGCAATTTTTAGGCGCTTTACAGCAACCAATTTCCCAACAGCACTCTCACCGAGAAACACTTCGCCAAAACCACCTTCTGATCCCAAAGGGTGTTTGGGATTGTATTTCCATTCCCCTTTTCGCAGACGTATTGTTATCATACCGTTCCCCATTTATATTTTTCTTTTAACGCTGCTTTTCAGCGGGCGCGGCTTTTTGCGATCCGCTTCCGGGTAAAGGCACCGGTTACCCGGCGCCCTCCCCACAGATCCAGACGTGAAGATTTACCTCATCCGGTTCCTCGGTGCTATCCCTTTTTAAGGATAGAAACCACGCAGGCGACACCCCGTTATTGGGGGTCGGGCCATGGTAACCAACTATAATAACAGCAAAAGAAACATTAAATAGGCCCAAAAATCGTCTTAAACGACTCTTTTTGACCCCGAAAAAGACCTTTTAGGCTAAATAGTATTTCAAAAAAAATCCTTAAATCTGTTATTTAGCACCCCAAATAGTATGTTTAAGACAAAAAAACAGTCATTTTTAGAGCTCTTTTTTTGGATTTTCAAACACTTAGCGTGGCCCGACCCCAAATCCTTAGCGTGGCCCGACCCCCATTAAAAAAAGTTTTTACTTTTTATGCTTCTCCATTGCTTTGTTTACCGAGCGAGTGCCAACCTTCACTTTGGCAACAGCACGCCGATACCCTGTAAGCAATCTTCTCATCAGAGTTGATATTCCAGCGCTGCCGCTTCGGAATAAAAAATGAGCGTGGTTTGGAATAAATGCCCAAGCGTAACAGGCAGTTTGCGTTGCAGGCAGAAGAGCTGATAAACGATCAATCAAATCATCTCTGTCTTTATCGTCTTTAAATATTTTACGACGCTCAATTCCCCGGATGATAATGTGATGCAAAACACCCGGTGCGTCAAGGCGGGCTAATCTAGGCATGCAGGACTACTATCAATAATATTACAATCTGTCAAGTTATTTACTTATTTATGGACGTCCCGGATTTCCGAACTAGTGCAAAACCAATAGATGAATAGAATGGCATTTCCCTAAAAATCTCGACAAGCCATGAACGATTTTTTGCTCTTTTGATAATCTCAAATTCAACGGTGTGTCCCCTTGAGATCAACTTACTTTCTATCGCTTTTCCCCTGTCTCCAAGTTTATCCAATGTCCACAACTATACATTTTTCGGGGCTCAATACAGAGCCTGCATTCTTGATCCATCCGGCTCCAGACTCCCGTCTCCGGGTTTACCTGCGGATTTCACTACTGACCCGCTGGATCGGCTTTGGTCAGGTGGGACTTTCTTAACCTCAACGCCAGGGCAAGCCCTGCAAGGAGGAAGGCGGTTTTACGGCCACCCGATCACCCACTGGGTAACATTATCGAATTTCAAAGATCTCTCTTATTCCGACGATTCGGATTTAGCTCGGCGCGAGCAAAAAATCGTTATGCCCTATTTCAAGTAACCAAAAGTGATGGATATTCCTACAGCAAATAAAAAAATATGCAGAGCCAAGGAATATACACGCCCATTAGCTTAGATACTTTGTATTTCGGTGTATACCCCTCAAGATTCATGATCTTTTCGAGACGGTTCGCTGGGTGTTCGATTTTTTGGTTAAAGATGATTTTTAAAATTCTGTCATGCTTCTTGTACCCTCGATATAAAAGTAACCAAAAAAGAAACAAAACTATGCTGCCAATATAGAAGACTAAAGATTTATACGATGTAAAATTATTGGCAAATCCAGCCGTCATGAAGAGTGAAAAGACCACAAGAAAGTAATTGAAACGTCCTACATAGAGATTTTCAACAAACTCACGTTCATCTGCAAAGGTCCAGCCACTTACATCCAATGCTTCAATGACCCCATTTATTTCATTTTGGCTATCATTATTCATAGTTTACCCCTTGAGGCATAACGCAGAGCTAACCGGACGGGAAAAGCGCCAGCTTTTCCCGGTCCGAGTTAAGCGACATGTTGTGCGTCTTTCTATTTTGCCCGAATATCAATGCAGCATTTTTTATATTTCTTTCCAGGGCCGCATGGACATGGCTCATTACGGCCTATCTTTGCCCGAGGTGTTTCCCTATACTTTATAATGTCAGGGAAATTTTTTACGGTTTTTTCTTGGATTGTAAGGCCGTCTGACTTGAAGAAGTCTAAACCTTCATTTGCCTTTTCATAAAATTTTCTGAGATCGCCAGACCAATTGGCGCAATCCATCAAAATGAAGTCTTCAGCGTTTGTTTTTGAGTATTTGGGAGCATCTATAGCTATGCCAATAACTTTTTTCAGGTGCCCAAACTTATTTTTGGCTGCACCGCAGGCAATTTCAAGCATTGTTTGGCGATTTTGCCGATAGTCATTATCAAAGACGGTAACTCCCTCTACCTTTAGCTGCAAAAAAACATAGCCAGTTCCTTCGTAAAATGAAGGCATATATGATAAATTTCGCATTATCGGCTGGGAAGACTCTGGAAAGTTGAGAATTGCCTGACTAATGTGCTCTGATAAAGCGCGGCGGCTGAACCGTGGTTCTTTTGCCATTTCATGAATCGCGCTTTGTCCTCTTAGTGGCGTGGAGTCTCCAAGCAACGTTCCATCCAGTGTGTTCTGGGAGGTTTTCTGGATCAATCTATCCCAAAGATATGATATTTTGTCAGCTAACTTTTTATTTCTGTACATTTCACTCTTGGAAAAATCTTTCCACTCTCCCTCACCGATCATCACAAAGTTAATATCTTTGCGAGTTGTTCCAATGAAATGTTTGTTTTTGGATTCGTCGAAATTTAGGTAGTAGTGTGCTAATAGATCCTCCTCGCCGCAATAGACTAAAGCATCAAGCGATTTAATTGCATCGATCTTTGCATCAAGATAAGACGACAAATCAAAAAACGTATCGAGTTCACTTAAAATAATCGGGAGATTAAAACTATCAAATACATGCACAGGGTTCTCTTTGTCCATGTCGATCTTGAACGGAAATGAGAATTGGGTGTCGGTGTGACCATAGGAAATTGCTAAACTACCGTATACGTTATCGTCAGAGAATTTTTTACAAGCCTCCTTTGCGCCGTGAGCGATAATGATCTTGTGAATACTCATTTTATCGAAATCGATATCGATAGGAAACGGAATCTCTAAGGCGGCATCTAAGAAAATGCTGCGCCCACTTCTTATGTATCGTTCTGCGCCGTGGGCAGTGCGGATTTGGTCATCGATTGCTTTTTTTTTCCAGCGTTTCCAGTTAAGCAATGGGTCTTTGTTCGTTTTATCAAATTGGCGGCTCTCTCTATCAAAGAATATAAAGACTTGATTTTCAAAAACAGCGAGTAGATCACAGAGTTCATCTCTATCGTCTTTGAAGGGATTGGGATAACTCCATAGCTTCAGGAAAGATCGTTCGCAAAGATCTGACAACAGTCTTTCTGTAGGTGTCACTCCTTCTGATTTGATGATG
>CAYQNS010000305.1:0-3934 GCA_964418755.1 uncultured Desulfobacteraceae bacterium | reverse complement strand
CTTGAATATACAAAATACCATCTACGGACACGGTAACGTTATCGGTGGTTATGCAGTCCTGGGAAGGGATGTCCATTACCTCTTCTTTCAGGGAACGCTTGTAGGCGATCTTGTCAAGGAAAGGCACAAGGATGTGGAAGCCTGCACTCAATGATTGACTATACTTACCAAGTCGTTCAACAACGTACTCTGACCTTTGGGGGACAATGACAGCTGTTTTAATCAATAACACTATCATGATTACAGCAATCACACTTACTACAATAATTGATTCGCTCATATTCCACTCCTTATAAGGGTTTAACTTTGAAAGTGAGCCCATCTTCTGACTCCTGGCTTGCAATTAAAACCGATTGTCCTTCTTCAATACTTATATCTGAAATAGCCCTCCAAAAACTCCCCATGACTTTTATCTCGCCAGGCATTCTTGGTGATATTGCTTTTGTCACTATCGCGGTTTTTCCAATTTTCGAGTCTGCATAGCGGTCGTCGAGATCATCCCGGGTGGTTCCTTTAAATGTTTTTATGCTGTATTTACGTAAAGAAAAAAGAAGGACCAGGGAGGAAACAGTGAAAATTAATATTTGTATCGAAAATTCAATATCTGTCAGCCAAACAGTTAATCCGGCTATCCAACATCCGGCTGTAAAAAATATTAAGATAAATCCCGGAATTAACAACTCTGCTATTAAAAATACAACGCCCACAAGAAACCATATTAGCGAGGGTGAAAGATTCATTGTTTTTACCAATTTACTTGTTGATATTGTTAATGGCCACGAGGCACAACGCCAAAGATAACTTGATGAAAAAGCAAACAAAAAACGACCAGGCTGTTTCAGTCAGAGTTCATCCTTTGTTGGACAAAGCCGTTACGCGGCGGAAAAAAGGGAGTGTTCAATATTCTGTGTCACTGTCTCTGGTTCCAATTTTGGGCACTTTTTAAAAGGAGTATACCATAAACCCAACAGAAGTAAATCGATTTAATGAGCTTTATAAACGTCACCTGAGATTACTCCAACTTCAGAGAAAAAGTCAAAAACCATTGATGCCTATTCTCGGGCTGCCCGCCGAATCAGTGAACATTTTGATTGCTGCCCCGATCGTCACAGTTGATTTTATGCTTTTCTTTATAGCTTGTTTGCGATACTTATTGACTTTGGTTATAGAATAGAAAGCTTTTTTAAATTGAAAAAAAATTTAATTGCATTTGACATGGACGGTGTCCTCATCGATGTTTCCGGGTCATACCGGGATACCGTGCGCCGGACCGCCTTCCTGTTTCTCCAGGGGGCCAATGCATGGGATGCCCTGCCGGACCCACTCTTTTCCCTGACCGATCTGGCCAAAGTAAAACAGAGCGGCGGGCTGAACAACGACTGGGATCTGACCTATTTTGTACTCAAGCTGCTCTTTTCCGGCATTGATTGTCCGGATTTCCCGGATGCAGAAGATGCATGGCAAACCTATCGCAAGGCCATTGCCCGCTGCGATGTTTCAGCGCTGCCGCCCCTGCTGACATCTTCGGACAGCCCGCTGATGTCGGTTTTTGAAAAAACGGGCAAACCTGACCATCCGTTTATCCGTAAAATGCACACAGGCGATGTGGGTAGCGGCAACATCATCAAGCAAATTTTTCAGGAAGTTTATCTGGGCAGGGACCTGTTTGAATCGACCTACAAAATTGCCGCCCAAAAACATATGGAAGAGGGCTATATTACCCGGGAAAAACTGATGGTTGACAAATCTTTCATTGCCGAACTTGCCCGGGACAATATTCTTGCCCTGGCCACCGGCCGCCCTAAGGCCGAAGCCGAATATGCCCTGGATTTTTTCGGCCTGCGAAAATATTTCATATCTATTTATACATTGGATGAATGTCTTGCAGAGGAGGAAAAAATCCATAGACGAAAGAGCCTGTCCGTGTCACTTAGCAAGCCTCACCCCTGGATGCTGGATGCCATCGCGGCAGAAAATGCCCACAGGGTCCGGCAGTTCTTTTATGTAGGCGATATGCCCGATGACATGCTGGCCGCAAAAAATTCAACTGCCGGTTTTAAAGGCATCGGGCTGCTGTGCGGGGCACCTGACAAAGCCTATCTTAAAAAGGAATTCATTCGAACCGGAGCAGACTATATTATCGAGGATCATCAAAGAATAAGGGAAATTGTCGGGCATCCCGGCAGTCGGTTCGGTGGGCACAGCCCACCTTACGATAATTTGAACCCATGAACGGTTGTGATTTATAGAAAACAGAGATCTTCGGTTTCTCAGCATAAACTCACTGATACCGGGAATATTCAATTCTCACTGTTCAATATTCAAACTATCATTGTCCAATGGCCAGCAGGGCGCCGGTAATCAACAGCAAAACAGCCACCAGTCCCCGGAAAACTTTATCATTGATCTGAAGATGGATAAACTGACCGCAGTAAGAGCCGATCAGTGCCGCCGGCAGCATAAAGGCCGCCAGTTTCAGCATATCCAGACTGACGATACCCGAGTATCCATAGACAATGATACGGATAATGTCCAGCGCTAGAAAATAGATCAACAAGGTTGCCCGCAGGACTGTTTGGGAATCGATCTGGTTTTCCAGATAGATCGTAATCGGCGGGCCCGGCGTACCAAAAATACCGCCCAGAATACCGCCCAGAGCACCCGACAGATAGCCCCAGGAAAAGGGCCATTTTCTTTGCCTTGAAGCAACAGACCGTAAATTGATAAATATTCTGCCGGCAAAAATAACAGTCAACACCCCGAAAATTTGTTTTAATATTTGAAGATTGAAACTTATTAGAAAAAATGATCCGACAGCGATCCCCACGATGGTAATCGGCAGTAGAATTTTGAGATATTGCCGGTCAATATCATGGCGGGCATTCATGGTAACGCTGAACACAGCCGCAATTTCAACGAGATTGATCGCAATAACCGAAGTCTGAATATCAAAGAAAAACAGCATCAACGGCGTCATGACAAGGGCCGATCCAAAACCGGTGAGCCCGCGGATAAACATCCCGGCAAACCCGATTACGGAAACAATAACAATTTGCATCATCCTGGAGTATGGCTCCTTTTTTAGTGTGCATAAAGAAAAACCATGCTTTAAGGGCATGGTTTTTCTTTTACACTCTTTTTTAAGACAACCAGACAAATACTATAACCGTTCATGGTTGCCGGTTCACAGTTCACAGTTTTTCCAATACGCTATGCAACGAATAATAAACCGATAACAGTAAGCCGTAAACGGTTACCAGAGATTTTTACCCAGCCATCTCTTTTATTTTTTTAAGAATATCTTCCTGGCCGAGTCCCTGGGTAAGGATTTGCTCGGCAAGACCGCCGTTGCCCTCTCTGACGGTACCCATATGGGCATAGTGCGGAGTATATCCCCGTTCCAGCAGCCAGGTTCCCATTTTAACACCCAGGCCGGTCTTGGCATTCTGGGTTTCCACCAGCAGGACAAATTTGGCCTTGCCCAGCTTTGCCAGCATATTTTCATCAATCAGGTTCAAAGTCGGTTTGTTGACCAGGCCGACATTCAGACCTTCGGCTTTGAGCCGTTCCACCACATCCAGGCTGCGGTATAGCATCTCGCCGTAAGATACCACATATCCGTCACTGCCTTCACGAACCAGTTCATCTTTGCCGGAGACAAATTGATAATCACCGCCATAAAACGGGTTGTCTTGTGCATCAAGGATAAAAGGCGTGGCACTGCGGGTTGAAAAGAGAAATCGAAGTCCCTTTTCGTTGAATACGGCTTTCAGCATGGCTTTCAGTTGGTGACTGTCGGCTGGATAGAGCAGTTTGGTGTTATCGTTTTCCAGCAGCCCGTTATCGGCATAAAAATTATTGAGCCCGAAATGGCAGGTGTTGTCACACATGTCATCCACGCCGGCATGGGAAAAATGAGCCAGTACATTGGCCT
>CAYQNS010000304.1:0-3970 GCA_964418755.1 uncultured Desulfobacteraceae bacterium | reverse complement strand
TCACCGGCTTTGACCGTAGATGCGGAAACAGTCGCATCCGGGCTGCACATTCCTGCGGCAACAAATACAAACAGCATGGAAAATAACGTGATCGAAACTAAAAACTTTTTCATTGATTCCTCCTGTGTTAAAAAATAAAAAAATAGATGATTTTAAACCCGTACGGCTGTCAGTCACTCCTCTTCCTATTGGTTCAAATTTAAATATTTAATGGCCAGCAGTCCACCCAGGCCGCTGAAGACAATACCGATAAGCAACCACAACACCAATTGAGCGACAGTCACTGTCAAAAAACCAAAAATAGACGGCACCATAAAAAAAATGGTGCCACACACCAGAATAACCACCAGGCCACCCGCGCAGAGAGCTGCCAAACGCTTGTATTTCAAACCATTTTTTGTTTTATCGAGCAGCATGTAACCGGTCACAGCGCTGTTAAACCCAATAATCCACGGCATCAGTTTGGAAAGTGAGACCACCGGCATCAGTGCTGTAAAAAAAAACACCAGGATCATGCAGCCGACAACACCGGCACAGAGGCTGATGGCCACCTGGTATACCCGGGATGCCCTGATCATGATGAATAAACTGTCTGCCAGATCAAAAATATACAAATCGGTCCTCTTTTTATACTACTCAATCCAGACTTCTGCTTGCTTCAATAAAAATACCGCAAATCATTTTTTACCTGATCTTCCCCGGGTCAATGAAAGTCAGGAAACACAAGGCGAAGCCCCCGGGGTTGCCGGGGGTTTTTAAAAGCTATCAAATTTTAGGCCGCTTCAACCTGCACCTTGATATACTTGATCATCGGGTTGCCCCCGTTTGGATCAGGCGCATTGAATTTTGACATGCCCGGGGTATTGGTCCCGCCAAACTGTCGATACTTGGGATCAGCTTCAAGACCCCGGATGTGCCCGTATCCACCAGCAGAGCCAACCACACCTTTTTTGATATCCTCAGTGGGATTGGCGAATAGGGTTTTCTGACCCCATGGCGATGTCACGGTGACCTTGTCGCCCTGTTTTATTCCCCTTTCTTCCGCATCCTTTACATTGATCCAGAGGGGATTGGTGGGCCGCATCTTCATCAGGGCATAGTTATTAAAGGTAGAGCTGTGTTCATGTTCCAGGAGCCTAAAATTTCCGAATATCAGAGGATAATCATTATCAGGCTTTAACTCTGCAGGCGGCTCTATATAATCGGGCATTGACTCTGCGCCCTTTTCTTCGGCAACAGGATTCTTGAAATTGTATTTCCCTGTCTTTGTTTTGCCTGAAGAGCCGTAACCTGCGGGCACATTGAGTGAGCCCCATTTTTTATATTTATAGTATTCGGCCTTATCGGTAATGATAAAACCTTTCTCTTTCAACTCTTCGAATGACCACGGCGTGCCTTTAAGCATATTTTCCTGTGTTTCACTGATATCTTCCCACGGGAAGTACTCGCCAAGGCCCAGGCGATTGGCTATCTGCTTACACATCCACCACCATGGCCTGACGTTGTAGATGGGTTTCACCAACTGGGCATAGTAACCGATAAACGCATCGTAAAGCCAGTCAGCCTTGACCTGGCTGTCTTCACAGGCGACGACATCCGGCAATACCACGTCACTCAGCGGCCCCACATTGGGCATCCACGCATCTATGGTGGCCAGGAATTCGAGATCCTTACATGCCTTGGCCGTGGCCTCTTCATTTCCCCATGAAAGAATCGGATCACCAAACCAGTTGATCATCGCCTTGATCTTTCCCTCGGCAACGTTCTTCGGGAAACATGCCGGGATCGCCCCTGCCCACATATTTACCTTATCGAGTTTGGCCGGGCTGTTTGCAGGGGGCTTGGTCTGGCCCTCTCCCCAGGCAGGTTTCAGTTTACGCTTGAATGGAAGGCTGGGGCCACCGGGAGCGTCAAAGGTGCCGCAGAGACCATTCAAGGCCTGGATGGCCATGGTATTTTCATATCCATTGGGGCATTGAGCCGAACCTGCCCAGCTGCCAACACCTTTGGCCTTGGCAGCTGCAAATTCTCTGGCAATCCTTTCAATGGTTTGAGCCGATACCCCACTGATTTTTTCCGCCCATTCCGGGGTCCTGACCACACCGTCTTCTTCACCCATGAGGCGCTTTTTAAAATCCTCGAACCCGTGGGTCCAGTTTTCCACGAAATCCTTGTCATAGAGATCATTTTTAACGATCACATAGCACATGGCCGTGGCAATTGCGCCGTCGGTTCCGGGTATGGGCTGGATCCAGTCTGTGGCGGCGGCAGCGGTTTCTGATTTCCTCGGATCAAAAACCACCAGTTTGGCGCCTCTTTTCAAGGCCTTTTTTATCATACCGGTCTGTTTTATCCCGTAAGAGGTGGCCAGGGGGTTTTGTCCGAAAAAGACCATGTAGTCTGATTCTTCCGTATTGAGCCATGGACGCTTGTCATTGAGGTTGTGTTCATTGGCCATGCGGATCGCATTATCGCACATGGGTCTGTGCGTAATCTTGTGGGCGCCGTAGTGGTCAAACAGGGCCTCATGATAAAAGTTATTCCAGTCGTTACCCCTGAAATAGGCTACTGTGGCCGGATCAAAAGACTTCAGTTTATCGGCCACAAGATCAAGCGCTTCATCCCAGGAGGCCTTCCTGAACCTGCCGTTTTCCTTGATGAGGGGCTCTTTAAGCCTGTGAGCGCTGTATACATAACTCCGGTTGTTTGCACCCTTGGGGCATATGAGCCCGCCACTCTTCGGGTCACCTTTAAGACCGACAGTCTTCATCAAAATCCCGTCTTTGACGGTACCGACCTGGCCGCAAAGCGCGCCGCAGGTATAGCAATGAGTGGGTATGGCCTTCTCAGGCGCTTCTTTTTTTGCACCCTTTGCCAAGGTTACGTATTCGACGCCCAGTTTGAGCTGATCGATGACTTCGCTCAGATCTTTTACGGCACTCTGATAATCCGGATTTTCCGGGTAACAGTCGTGAAAGAGAAAACTCAGTGTAAAGGCTGAGAGGCCTTTATAAAAATCAAGATCGGCAGCACCATAGAGGGCTGCGTGGAACTCAGGTATCCAGTTCATCAAATGGCTGTTGAGAAAATCGGCTGCAGCAGCAGTGTCTCCTTTTTCGAGAAGGTGACGAACAAATTCCAGCTCTACGGCAATATAGTCGTCCAGATCCTTGTAATCCTCTGATTTGTGAACGCCTGCATTGCGATAAGCACCACGCACGTCAAAAACGGACTTCTGCATAAGCACCGGCTCGCCTTTTGCGTGGACTGACTCGTAAGGCAATGCCGGATTCACACCAGCATTGAGGAATAAATCGGCATATTCGTAGCTGAGATCCTTGTAGTGATTCAATTTGCGCTTTGCGAGGTATTTTGCCATCATGCCCAGGCCTTTACCTAAATCGCTGAATTTACACCCTTTTGAAAAATCCTTCAGTTCTGCGACAAATTCCTTATCCGTCAGTTTTGCTACAAGATCCTCAGAAATTTCATCTCGATAAAGTGTGGAAAAAAACTTGTAAACATTTGCCCTTTGTTTCGCCAAATCGACATTTCCCATTCTATCTCCCTCCCTAACTAATTTAGTAATATATCAAAAGATACAGCGAAATATATATTTACTAACAAAAAACGTGCCAGAAACAGCATATTTCGAAAAAAATATCTATCTCTTTGTTTTTATATTATTTTTAAACCAAACAACGCTTATTTTATAAAAAATCGAAAGCGATCAAATCGCCACCGTGCCGGCGGAAAATAACAGGTAAAAAGTTTCATCATAAAAATAATATTATAATTCCAAATGGTTAAATGGTGTGCAGTTTTTTTTTGGCAATGCCACATTTTTTTTGCACTGGTATTTTAATCCACAATGCTTTTAAACGCCTTGCCCTTTTCACCTTTTAAACCGGCAAACCCGCAGCACCCGACCCCATCGTCTGCCAAATGCAGGCGCCCGGTCTGCCGGCAT
>CAYQNS010000303.1:2510-3995 GCA_964418755.1 uncultured Desulfobacteraceae bacterium | reverse complement strand
GTATAGCCTTTTTACTTTTTACTCAAGGCTTACTGCAATATAGCAAGCTTCATGGACCAATTAGATTTCAATGGCACAGAAATTCAAGTTAATCTGGACCCGCTTTTCAGATCAGAAAAATTTGGCATCAGAGATGAAATAGTCACTTTAATCGTTGGCTGGGGGCTTACCGAAAAACCACGTTGGACTAAATGGGCTTACGAGATCAAAACCTCACAGATGATCAGGCTTTTCATTGCTGTCGATCTTTATGAGCGGTATGGGGCCAATGGACGGGTATTAATAATGCCAAATGCAGAAGGCGGCTATTGGCGGCAGAAATCTTGGCAAACCAGATGTAAACTTTTCCTTAATGATTGTTATGTCAGCTATCTTGCGCCGTATGGCATGAAGCGTATCCAAAAGGCTATCTACGATGACAGTTTCACATTTTCGAACCGCTACAAACTTATACCAGGATCGCAACAAGAGATAGAAATCGTACGCCTGATTTTTCACCTGTTTGTAAACCATAGTTATACGATGACCGAGATTTCAAACCTACTTAACGCCCAGGGCATCATGGCTCCTAATAGAAGCAAAATCTGGAACGGCAAGAAAATTAAATCCTTGGTGACATCTGCTGTATATATCGGATCAAATCAATATGGTGCTTGCATAAAACATAATGTTTTCCCAGCACTGATTGACAGATCAACCTTTTGCGCGGTGATGGCAAAGATACACGGAAAGGAGGAGTTTGCGCCGTTTACGACCTAACTGTTCATTTAATTTATAGTTGCTGATTCAATATGGATGAAAGCCCCATGAATGATCAAAAAACAAACAACACACCAGGCGGAGCTATATCTGGCAGTGATCTTATCCGTGCTGTTCAATATGTTCGTATGTCACGGAACACCAGAAATATTCTACAGAAAACCAAAGCGACATCATCGCAGAATATGCTGAGCGCAATGGCATGCAGGTAATCCGCACTTATGCCGATGACGGCAAAAGCGGACTGAAGATTGAAGGTAGGAACGCGCTACAGCGTCTCATCGCAGGCGTCGAAAGCGGTCAAGCCGATTTCAAGGTAATTCTGGTTTACGATATCAGTCGGTGGGGGCGGTTCCAGGATGCCGATGAAAGCGCTTATTATGAATATATCTGTAAACGCGCTGGTATACAAGTTATCTATTGTGCGGAACAATTCGAAAACGATGGCAGTCCCATATCCACTATTGTCAAAGGGGTCAAACGGGCAATGGCGGGAGAATACAGTCGCGAGTTGTCCGTAAAGGTGTTTGCCGGGCAATGCAGGCTCATTGAAAATGGATTTCGCCAGGGAGGGACAGCTGGTTTCGGTCTACGGCGCATGCTCATCGATGAGCACGGTAACAAAAAGGGAATATTGAAGCATGGCGAATATAAAAGCCTCCAAACCGATCGCGTAATCCTGATTCCAGGTCCTGCCCACGAGATTGAATTTGTTACGATGATTTA
>CAYQNS010000303.1:0-2410 GCA_964418755.1 uncultured Desulfobacteraceae bacterium | reverse complement strand
GATGCTGGCAGACCCCGGCGGGTTCGTTGCGCTGGCTGATTCGATTCGACCTGGGTCTATCGCCAGATATTACCGTGGCTTTAAGAATGGATGCCGCAAACTCGGTGCCTATGGACTATTACCTGCTGCCCCTAATCGATCTTGAAATTGAGCGTCTTCGCTTGGCCGAATATAACGGAGCCTATCTGGACACCTATAGGTTCGACAACCTTGATTTTTTCTTTGGAATGACTGAACGGGCTACAATGTGGATGGCTGCATGAATTCTGTTACCAAACAACAAGTAGAATTGGTTCCCATTGAGCAGATACGCGTGCTCAATCCTCGATTTCGTAACAAAAAGAAATTTCAACAAATCGTGACCAACATACAAAACTTGGGGTTAAAACGTCCCATCACGATAAGCGTATCTAACAGAAAAGGTGAAAAGCGCTATAATCTGGTGTGCGGCCAGGGGCGACTTGAAGCGTATGTTGTACTTGGCCAGGATGAGATCCCGGCGATTATCGTCAACGTTTCAAAAGAAGACTGCTTTTTGATGAGTCTGGTGGAGAACTTGGCCCGCAGGCAGCCGTTGAGCATCGAACTGGTTCAACAGATCGGGTTATTAAAAGAAAGGGGATATACATCGGCCCAGATAGCGGCCAAAATTGATGTGACGAAGGAATATGCCCGAGGAATTGTGAGATTGTTGGAATGCGGCGAAGAACGCCTTATCAGCGCAGTAGAAAAGGGACAGGTGCCTATCAGTACGGCGGTGGATATCTCGACCGCAACGGATGAAGATGCACAGCGGGCTCTGTTGGAGGCTTATGAAAAGAAAAAACTTCGTGGAAATGCACTGACCAGGGTCAGACAACTTATTGAGCAGCGCCGGACTAAAGGGAAAAAAATATTCGTGGGAACCCCTGCTGGCAAGAAAAAGGGTCTGACGGCCAATATGCTTGTAAGAACCTTCCGACAAGACGTTGAGCGACAAACCATGTTGATAAAAAAGGCCAAATTGTGTGAGGCCCGGCTGATCTTTATTATTTCAGCTCTCGGTGAGTTGTTTCGAGACGAATACTTCTCCACCTTGCTAAAAGCCGAAGCTATCGATTCCATGCCCAAATACCTGGCCGATCAGATCAGGGAGCGACAACGGGGAGGTGCTCATGAAAAAGATCGTTAAAATGGCATTCAAGCCGGAAGTGATTGAAGTGGACATTGATGATATTCAACCCTTAAAAACAATCAAGGCATCTATAAAAAAGACGGCCAAATACCGGCAGGTTCTCACCTCGGTCAGGGAGGTTGGCATAATCGAGCATCTTATCGTCTATCGTCTGAAAGAACCTGCCGGAAAATTTTTACTTCTGGATGGGCATCTGCGCATGGATGTTCTTAAATCCTTAGGAGAAAAGAAGGCGTATTGTTTGATTGCCACTGATGACGAAGGTTTTACCTACAATCACAAGATTAGCCGTCTATCCCCGATTCAAGAACACTTCATGATCTTGAAAGCTGTGGACAAGGGAGTGACGGAAAGTCGCATTGCCAAGGCTCTTGATGTGGATGTGTCCTTGATTCGCCGAAAGCGCAATTTGCTCAACGGTGTCGATGGGGAGGTGGTGGAACTGCTCAAAGACAAGCAGATGAGCCCTACTGCCCTACGTGTGTTGAGCCGCGTCAAGCCAGAACGCCAAATCGAGATGTGTGAACTGATGATCGCAGCTCATAATTATACTGTCCCCTTTGCCAAGGCACTGTTAGCAGCAACTCCTAACAGCGAGTTTAGAGAATCGCAGAAGAAAAAGAAGATCGAAGGGCTCTCGTCGGAAGAAATGGCACGCATGGAAAAAGAGACTGAGGGGTTGGTCAAAGATATTAAGATAGTCAAGGAATCTTACGGCAAAGATATGCTCAATCTGGTGCTGGGTTGCGGTTATCTTTCGCGCATGCTTGAAAATGGAAAGGTAGTCAGCTTTTTTTCATCTCACTATCCAGACATTCTGGGCGAGTTTCAAAAAATCATTGAGGCTACCTCCCTGTCCACTTGATGCTGAGATGGAATCGGACAAGGTCTGATAATAACCAAATATGTAAACTTTGGTCGCTTGTAACCTATTGATTTCATTGGATCTGTAAAATATTTGAAAATTATTTCCGTGAACCCCTACTTTTGCTGGGTTTGGGTTTTCTTTTTGACATATCTTTTCAGTTAAGCGAGACGATAAAACGAGACACTTTTTTTGATTTTCTCTCGCAGTTTACCTATCCACCCGCTCCCGCAATTCCTTCCCACATTTAAAATAGGGCAATTTCTTCGGCGCCACCTTAACTGTTTTCCCGGTTTTTGGATTCCTCCCAGTGTACCCCGGATAATCTTTGACATAGAAAGAGCACAATCCCCGAACTTCAACCCGATCAC
>CAYQNS010000302.1:0-3997 GCA_964418755.1 uncultured Desulfobacteraceae bacterium | reverse complement strand
AATACGATGAAAATGATTGTGCATACTCGAAAAATAAGTTTCATGGTGACCCCTTTATTAATTGCTTACACCTAAATGCACGGCAATGTCGACCTACTTGTGATTAAAATTAAGCCTAAGAAAAAAAGCGATAACCAAGACCATTGGGAAAACTATCAGAAACCAAGTATATAGTTCTTGATGCTCTGCATTAATAAACGGGGGAACAATTGTTCCACTTATTTCCGCAATAGCTGCAAACATTGCAATTATCGTGAGAGGGTTTTTTATTGTCCCTACCTTTTCAATCACGCGTTATGTTGAGCTTAACATAAAATATTGGGAATCAAGGCCCAGGCATAGCAGGGGGTGGCGCTCTTTTGTAAAACAGAACCCAGCCTTTCTATAAACCAGTTTCGATCCGTATTGTCTCTGAAAATATTGCGCCGTTCAATGCCTCTGCAGATGATGTGATGCAAGGCGCCCGGCGCATCTATTCTTGCTTGACGTGGCATGTAACTTCATTACCATAAACAAATGAAAAAAAGAAACGCGTAATTTCAACCCCGTCCCCCTGTTCCCTGACTTTCCCAAAGCAGAGAGGTCCTTACCCCTTTTTTCCGTCTCTTTTTTTGGAATCAGCGGTTTCCAGTCTATGCAGCAGCCTGCGCATGTTTTCCGAATAAGGCGACTTTATTTTCTCGAAAATAGCCAGGCTCTGTTTGCAGTATTGTCCGGCCTTTTCCATCTGCCCCAGAGCGTAGTAAGCCATCCCCAGATTGCCCAAATGGTTTCCCTCGCCTTGGCGGTCACCGATCTTACGAGAAACGGCCAGGGCCTGGTTATAGTATTCAATCGCCTTGTTATACTGGCCAAGAGCGCCATAAGCCATGCCCAGGTTGCCTAAACGAATTCCCTCGCTTTGACGGTCGTCGATCTTACGGAAAATTACCAGGGCCTGGTTATAGTATTCAATCGCTTTATCATACTGGCCAAGAGCGCCATAAGCCATGCCCAGATTGCCCAAACGGCTTCCCTCGTTTTGACGGTCGCCGATCTTACGGAAAATTACCAAGGCCTGATTGTGGTATTTAATCGCTTTATCATACTGACCAAGCGCGCTGTAAGCCATCCCCAGCTTGCCTAAATTGTTTCCCTCACCTTGACGGTCGTCGATCTCACGGGAAATGGCCAGTGCCCGGTTATAGTATTCAATCGCCTTGTCATACTGGCCAAGAGCACTGTAAGCCATGCCCAGGTTGCCCAAACGGCTTCCCTCGCCTTGATGGTCGCCGATCTCACGGGAAATGGCCAGGGCCCGGTTATAGTATTCAATAGCCTTGTCATACTGGCCAAGAGCACCGTAAGCCATGCCCAGGTTGCCCAAATGGCTTCCCTCGCCTTTGCGGTCGTTGATCTCATGGGAAATGGCCAGGGCCTGATTATGGTATTTAATCGCTTTATCATACTGACCAAGCGCGCTGTAAGCCATCCCCAGCTTGCCTAAATTGTTTCCCTCACCTTGACGGTCGTCGATCTCATGGAAAATGGTCAGGGCCTGTTTCTGATATTCAATCGCTTTAACATACCGACCAAGAGAAAAGTAAGCATCACCCAGGTTGCCGAGACTGTTTCCCTCACCTTGGCAATCGCCGATCTCACGGGCAATGGCCAGGGCCTGTTTCTGGTATTCAATCGCTTTAACATACTGACCAAGGAAAAAATAAGCATCACCCAGGTTGCATAGACTGTTTCCCTCGCCTTTGCGGTCGTTGATCTCACGGGAAATGGCCAGAGCCTGGATCTGGTATTCAATCGCTCTGGCATACTGACCAAGAGCTATGTAAGTCATGCCCAGGCTGCATAGACTGTTTCCCTCGTCATTCTTGTCTTTGCTGTTTCTATACATCCCTAAGGCGATTTGATAGTTTTTTAAAGCCGTCTTGAAATCGCAGGTGACAAAATAACTGTTGCCGATGGACAAATAACAAGAAGGGATTTTAACGATTTCGAGGGCGCTTTTAAAAAAGAGGATGGCTTCTTTAAACTGGTTGTTTATATAAGCATCATCCCCCTTTTGATATAATTGCAACACATCTATTTTCTGCTCTTCAAAAGCGGCTGCCAGCTCTTTTTCAATCTCGCTGTTTACCTTTTCAAGCGAAGGGTTCTCGGGTTTATAATCCGTGCATTTTGCGATGATCTGTTCGACCGCCTGCTCTGTTACAGTAAGGGGTGGTTTTGTTTTGAAAAGGTTAATCCGAGGAACAATCAAATTACATAACGCTATTAATAAACCCAGAATAAAAAGTCTTATAACAAGAATTTTTGCAACATGCGGCGCTGTCTTTCTTTTTGTTATATAGTCAAAAAGAAAAATGAGAAATGCAAAAACACCTACTACAAAATTAATAATAAGAACTATCATATCCATAATGCCCCAGGATTTTGCATTTTAAAAATCGAATAGACTGGAACGGTATAAAAATCTAAAATACCATACCATCCTCAAGCAATGGGTTAACACCAAATCTAATCAGCTTCGGTTACTTATTATTCTTCCGCGTCCTTATGCTTCCCCTGCAATTCAACCGTCAAAATAGTCAGGGAGCCCTGCCGGATACCCACAAAGATCCAGCCTGAATTATAAAAATAGCCAAGGACAATAAAACGATTATTAATGAGTCTTTGGGGCAAAAAGCTGTCAAGAAAACGGATGCGGCAAGCACCGCGAAATATTTTTATCAGTCCTGAGTTGTGCGATTTTCAGGGAAGCGCTGTGCTGAGATTTTGATGCGCAAGAGATCGGTGCAGAGCAACTTAAAAATCGCTCAATTCAGGTCGATATATCTTGATGGTCGGTTTTGTTTTCTATTTCAGGAGGTCGGCGTCAGTCTGAATCTCAGGAGTTCAGTTGGACAGATCACTGGTTATTGAACCGCGATGCCCGCAAATGGAATACATCCGCACATCCTGTAATAATGATTCTACCGTTGCCTGTAAAAACTGTCAAGGCGGAAAAAATTAGGAATATCAGGTAACCATTGAAAAAAGGCACCCTCCGCGGCCGCGGCCCTTATTTCGATTCAAAAGTGTTTAACCATCGATAATAACGGCGATCAGGGCATCGATCAAGCAAAATTTGAAATGCCCGTGGCTTTGGCCCTCGTGTTTGATATCCGGGTTTGTGGGCGTTCCCGGCAGGAGCTTGTGCCGACATACCGGGCAAAAAGCCTTAGAGGATCAATTTCACCCCTGAAAACATCACGCTAAGCCCCAAAATATCCCCTGTTTTTAATCTTTTACTTGACATACTGGCGGGTTGTCTTGGTCCGACCCGGGAATACGGTCCGCCCGGGAATACAATCAGGGAGGATTTCCGCATGGCCCTCATGATGTATGCTTCCTTATCATCCACCATTTCAGTGATGGGGTCTTCGAAGCAACCGTGTGAGGCCAAACACTTAGGAATGAATGCACCGGAGGCAGAATACACTGTCAGCCGGGGTGAAAAAATCGTCAAAAATTATAAATGCCGAGCAGACAGGAATGGTATTTGCTTATTCATGAATGTCCTGGATAGCCCCCAAACCTGCGGCCTTCCCTCCAAGTTTTAACAATAATTAATTCGGAGTAATTATTAAGTTGACAAAAGTTTACAAATAAACTATCGGTATTCATATGGAAAAGAAATTAAATATCAGGCGTATAAACTTGGTGATGAACACGCTTGGGCTGAATCAAGCCGGACTTTCTAAGCAACTTGAGGTATCAAGAACAATTGTTTCTGCTTGGTTTAAGGGAGATAAATTTCCTAGACCGGATAAATTGTTGAAATTAGGAACAACCCTCGGGCTTTCTTTTCAAGACCTCGTTGAAAAAGCAATTACCGAAAACGAACCAATCGTCGCTTTTAGGAAAAAAGGATCTCGGAAAACCAGGGATTCACATTTGGCCCAAGCTAAAGAGATGGGGCAGTTGCTTGAATTGTTAGTTCCTTTCATCCCTTTTGACCGTA
>CAYQNS010000301.1:0-4044 GCA_964418755.1 uncultured Desulfobacteraceae bacterium | reverse complement strand
TTTCCTATTTTCTGCTACCTTGATCTCGGGCTCGATTTTACCAGTTCATAGACCGTTGCACCGTTATTCTTCCTCCTGGAGAGCTTGCCCTCTTCTTCAAGAAATCGCAAATGCGAAATTGCTTCACCGGTGGCAAACCAGCGCTGGGCCACCGGAAATGCTTCCCAGGAATCACATTTGATGTCCCAGGTCATCCGAGAGGCAACATCAAAGGCACTCATCGGTCCCTCCTGCAGTATACCCAGGGTTTTTTCCAATCGAATGACATGATGCTGTTTCAATTCATCTATCCGCCCGTGATGATCGCTAAACAGCCGGCGGTGTCCGGGCAGGACATGTTCCACGTCCAGCTTATAAACCTTATCCAGACTGGCAAGATACGCTTTGAGCGGATTTTCATCATCTGACCAGCACTGAATATTGGGTGTAATGTCGATCAGGATGTGGTCCCCGGCGATCAGAATTTTGCGATCCGGTTCATACAGACACATATGCCCCATGGTGTGACCCGGTGTCTGAACACAGACAAAATGAAAGCCTCCAATGCTGAATTTATCGCCTTCATTTATGATATTCAATTCCGGGATCCAGTCCGATCCGTATTTATGGCCGGGATGATTATGCAGAGCCGCCCGCAGCTCGTTTTCCGGAAAACCGTTGGCACCGGCATAAGCAATCATGGGTTCAAACCCTTCCCAGGATTCGATCAGCTCCGAATCCGGCCGGTTGAAATAAATCTTACCGGTTTCTCTGACCAGCCGCCCTACCAGACCGAAATGATCCGCATGCAGATGAGTAATAAAAAAATCAGTACGATCCAGATCAACATCAAGTGCCTCCAGACCGGCTTGCATAGCGGTTAAACACTCATCTCGATTCAATCCGGTATCCACCACCAAATTTCTGTCGGAACCTTTTATAACATATGAATTCAAATATTTAAGTGGACTTTCGGGCAGCGGAATTTCAATCCGAAACAAATTGGGAAACAGTTCCTCGGGCATAAAAACTCCTTTTTATACTCTTTTCTTTTCGACTTTCGGCTTTTCGACATACCGTAAATTTTAAAAAATTTCTACCATTGCGCAGGACTCCCCTACCCCATGCTCTGGATAGCTTTTCCGATTTTGGCATCGAGGCAATCCAAATCAATAAAAACAATTCATTATTAAAAAATCGCTTTAAAGCAATTCAATTAATAAATGGTCATCCATAATTTGTCAATCAATTTCAATAACGCTTTAACTCAAAGCCCTTTTTTAAACAGCCCTCTGCTTTTAGAAACATAGTTGGAAAATGAAAAAAAATTTGTGCCCCCGGCATGCACTTTATTCTTTCCTATAAAGAAAAAGAGCCGCAATCCGTTAAGATTGCGGCTCTTTATTTTTAATGGTGTCGAAGAGGAGACTCGAAGTCCCCTTTTATATTTTTTATCTAATATTTTCAAATTGTTACAATCAATAAAAACCGACTGATAACAGTTTGATAACAACTCAAACATTAAAAGTTATGATTTAAACACCCATAAAATCAATTCTGAATGTAAACTAATCAATCCTTATTTTTTCCATTATTAAATTTTTTCTTAACACCAACTAAACCCACAATTCCTAAACTCAATAAAATTATAGTTGCTGGTTCTGGAACAGGTGCAACCTCCGTTACATAGAACCGTCCCCAGTCCTGAACTTCACACTGAAGCCAGAATCCCCCCATACAACCGCTAATTACACCGAAATTGTCAACAGATTCTCCAGTATCGTGGGAATAACGGCTTATCCAGCCACTCAATCCATCTGCGCCGATCTCTTGGGAATTTTAAAAGAAATTCTCTCTTATGGCATCGGTGGGTTATATGCCAGACATGGCCGGGTATATAATGTCTTTTTGCACGAGCCATTTTTCGTCGATTCTGTTAATAAGGCAGTTTTAGGGGGGAAATCGGTCGATTAAGACCGTTTCAGAGACATCTTTAAGCTATTTTATTGGCAATGTCAATTACTTAGCGTGGCCCGCCCCCAATCCATGTCAATTCATAAAGACCGCTAAAATCGTGGGACCTAACTTGCCGATAGCCCATCCTCCACACCTACCTATGGATAGCAGGTATCACAATAATCACTTAACCTGTGATATGTTGGAGATAGTGCAGGTTTTAGCGTCCCGGGAAACGCTGTGATACAGTTATAGTATCGCTATGCTGTATTTGTTCTATCTAATTCTTCTCTGATGATATCGAATGAAAAAGGATTTCCGTGAGCCGGGAATATTGTTTTAATATTTCTTTTGGCCAGCATTTTCCAACTGTTAATTAATGCCGGATAGTCTTCCGCATAAATGGGTAATCCTGGAGTCAGTCGCAAAGGAAAGCTGTTCACAGCCAAGTCTCCAACAAATGCTTCACCTGAGTTTAGCAGCACACTAACTGATCCAGACGAATGACCAGGTGTATAGACGATACTACCGGAAATGCCATAATCATTGAGGAAAAACTCATTATTATCAAGGACAATATCAACTTTTACTGATCTGATATGGACAAACGGCATAATAAACCATGTCATCAGTTTTGCTGTTATTTTTCCCCAAAGCGTTACACCGGGAGGCATTTTGGGTTTGGACGTATCTTCAAGTAAGTGTTTCTCGTTTTCATGCATGACGATTTTGGCCCCTGTAAGCTCCTTAATGTCACAGGCTGAACCAATGTGGTCCCAATGGCCATGGGTCAGAACAATTAATTGAATTTCATCGGGGTTTATCGCTGCTTTTTCCAAGCCTTTTAAAAAAGTTTTACCTTTTTTGGGATTACCGCTGTCAATTATGATTACCCCTTTATCTTTCACAACGTAAACGTTATCAAAACCCAAGGGAATTGTATGAATACTGGCTCCCATTTGAATTGCTCCTTTTATGATTATCCAATTGATTAAAAATATAGAATCTTGACTATTTAGTAGCCGTAATGAAATCGAACATTCCCTTACCAATCGGCATTCTTTGGATATTTTTAAAGCCTGCCTGTGTTAATATTTCGTTTTGTTCAGCAATATTCAAATGAACAGTGCCAATTGTGGTTTCGTAGAATTGATCAAGAACGGCGTATTCGTACATCGGGTTTCTGAAGTCTTTTAAATTGTTTGGATAGGGAAATTCAAGAATTATGATATAACCCCCGTTTTTCAAAGCTTGATAGGCTTTTTCGACAACGCGTTCACGAACATCCGGTAAAATTTCGTGGAGGGTGACAACCATGCTAATCATATCAAATTCATCTTTATAAGATATTTTTTCACCTCCGATATTTTCTACTGTGACGCGTTCCTCCAACCCCATCTGAGAAATCGTGGCTTTGGCAGCTGTAATGCCTTGGGGTTCCGGGCTTATACCGACAAATTGACTATTTTGAAAAACCTTGGCAAACTGTACAATCAGAGAACCATTGCCACAACCAATGTCTAAAAATTTAATCCCTTTATCCAATAATTTTTTAAGGTGTTCGTTTTTTGGAAATATCATGAAAAGAAAGGCCAGATAGATATTTTTTGTCGTTTCATAGACAATCCTGAAGGGCTCAGGCTCAGCAATCGTTTCTACGATTTTTCCCGTCTTGAAATACTCTGGGGCCTCCTCTAATAAGATGCTCAATAAATCAACAGTCATGGTGATGTTGGCCAGATAATTCCGAAAATGATTTTTATCACCCAGTATCTCATCAAGAAATGGTTGAAGTTTATACCTGCCTTGATCATCACAATCCAGAATTTTAAAATGATAGGCAGTCTGACACCAGAATTTCAAATAGGGTTCATGAATCCCAAGTTCAGTGGCCAGATCTGCTACCGATAATCCCTCTTCTTTTTTTTCATTCAGTTTTTCGAATACGCCAACATTGTTACCGATGTTTATTAAATGAGTCGCCAGGAACCCCCTTTCAAAGCTACGGATTTTTGCCATTTGAGTTTTTGAGCTGACTTTTTCCATTATTTTACCCTCCTTATCACTTTTTAATTGCTTCAGTGGCGCTGAGTTTATGTATAATTTGGG
>CAYQNS010000300.1:0-4071 GCA_964418755.1 uncultured Desulfobacteraceae bacterium | reverse complement strand
CCGCCATCGGCTGCGCCTTAGGCGAATGTCGGGCGGGCGGAAGCCGTAAAAAAAATCCTTAAAATCCGGTTAATCCTGTCTTGAAAAACAAAAATGGTGAATAAGATCGATGTTTACTCAACTAAAAAATAGAAATTTTTACATTATGTTCGGCCTGGACCTGTTTCTATTTGGACTGGCGCATGTTGGTTCGTATCTCATTCGTTTCGAGTTTCAGCTTTCTGCGAATGAGTTGAATAACATGATTTCAGTGTTGGCGTTCATCATAGCCTTTAAGGCGGTTGTATTTTACTGTTTCGGCCTTTATCGGGGTATGTGGCGTTACGCAGGAATGTCTGACCTGCGTGGCATCTATGGTTTAACGGTAGAGGGTATTGTTAAAAGTACTATTGCTTTGTTGAAAAACAATGAACGCGAGAAGATAGAAGGGTAATTTTTAGTTATAAATATCACGCTTTATTTTTTACCCGTTTCTACTCAAAGTCGTAGATCAGCCTGGTAGTGTGGAGGGCAACTTTGGGTAACACACACCGCACTGTCTTTACCCATTTCAGCTCAAAAACTTAGAACCGCCTCTGGAGAGTTCACCCACCGGCACTTTGGCTTACCGAATTCCGGTCAAACCTGTTTTCGGTAATTTCTTCCTTACCGATTTCGGGTCAAACCTAAAATCGGTAAGTCGTTTTTTGGGGGAAACCGGCAGAAGGAGGCTATTATGTGCAGCAAAGGCGAATAGTCTCGACTATTATGCAAAGAAATAAAGTCAGGCAGGAGATTCTATCAGATAAGCGTGCAGCTGAGCATCAACCTGGTTGGCGTCATTGGGGGTCAGGTGGCCTATCTTTTTTAATATCAGTCGGTTATCTAATGTAAAAAGTTTGAATCGGACGAGGCAGGGGGCTTTTAATCCGGCAGTTTCATAATCCTGGATTTTAGAATCTCCCGGCCAGGGCGGATAATATTTTGTGGTGATCATTGCCAGAATGCTGTGATTGCTCCCGTTAAAGTCGGCGTTGCTCAACACCAGGGCCGGGCGTTTTTTTGTAACCGGTCTGTCGGTAAATGGAAACGGGACGACAACTACGTTAAAGCGGTTACAGATCATTGAAGGCCTCCTCATCCTCAGGGCTTTGCCACTCTTCAAGTGTCTCTGCGATTGCCGAGTGGTAGGCCGTATCGAAAGGCTCTATTTTTTCCAGCCTCACTGTTTTTCCCTTCAGTTCGTAAGCAATCAGATCTCCGGGTTTGACACCCATTGCCTTCCTGATGCCGGCCGGGATCGTTACCTGTCCTTTTATTGAAATCTTACTTACGTTCATTTTCTTTACCTCTTTACATTCTTACGGTTTACAGTAAAGATATGATACCTGGCACTGAATGTCAAGCAAAAGGCGGGAGGCGGAGATCAGAAGTCAGAGAACAGAAGTCAAGTATTCCGGGGACACCATACTTATCTCTGAAATAACATGGGTTCATATATTATGAACATTCTCGGAGTGGTTGCAATTACCGTATGAGCAATACCCTGGCGGGCATCAGGCGCGGATAGCTCAGGGTGCTCGATGTGGAAGCCGATGCACGTGCAACCCGTATTTAATCCGCAGATTACGCGGATTACCACAGATTCAAGCGGGAAAAAGCAATACCCTTGCCGCGTTGTGGGAGGTGAAGTGGCGGAGGACCTGTTCGAGCGCGGTTTGTGTTTGCCGTCCGGGACTGCCATGACCGCCGAAAACCCGGAACGCGTGATTTCCGTTATTTTAAAGTGCCGAAAGCACTGACCCCTGACCTCTATTACATTCGTTATCCTTTACCGATTTCCAGTCAAACCTAAAATCGGTAATTATTGGTCTTTGCAAATCCGCTTAAACATCACCTGATGGACGAGCAGACGATTGGGGTATATCGCTGTTATTAATCAACTTCGGGCTCAGTCATTGCAACATAAGCGATTGGTTTACAATCTGTATAATCTGCGAATAATATGTAAATTGGTATTGACATATATGATTGCATTGCATACATTGATTGCATATTCTGAGTGGAAGGAGGCATATTATATATGGCAAGTTTAACCTTAAGAAATATCGACGAGTCGTTGAAAGCAAAACTTCGCATGAGCGCTGCTGGAAACGATAGATCGATGGAAGAAGAAGCGCGACAAATTCTCAAGCAGTTCCTGTTGCGAAAGCGGTCCTCTGCCGGCATTGGTTCCTGTATCTCCAGGCGTTTTGCCGTAATCGGGGGGGTGGATTTGCCGGATATACATCGGTCCGGTGCGCGCCGGCCGCCGGTATTTTTTTCGGATGAGTCGCAGTGATTCTCTTGGACACCAATGTTCTTTCGGAGTTGATGCGGCCCCTTCCCGATCCCAATGTAGTTCGATGGCTGGATGCATGGCCGGAATGGGATGTGTGGATTAGTGCCGTGACGGTTGCCGAAATTCAACTGGGTATTTCGCTATTACCTGCCGGCAAACGGAAGGAGCTTTTGTTGGATTTGACGGGACAAATGTTTCAGGAGGATTTTCCCGACCGATGCCTGCCCTTCGATTGCGAGGCCGCTTTTGAGTATGCTCTGATTGTTGCGGAGCGTAATCGGAAAGGCCATCCGATTAGTGTTGAAGAAGCGCAGATTGCAGCGATTACCAGAACGGCAGGCCTTACACTGGCGACGCGAAATACCAAAGACTTTTCAGATATCACAGGCCTAAAGCTAATTGACCCATGGACAGCTTTATAACCGGCTCCTACCCGCCACTTTAGCGAACTATACCCCTAATTTCATCGCGAACAGTCTTGACTGTTATAAAAACCCTTTGTCAAACCTAAAAGAGTACGACCCTTGAGGAATGGGGGACGCTGTTACCCTCTGAACTTATGATCCGCAGATTACACTGATTTAAGAATGAAGAACAATCCACAGATTACGCAGATTTTCGCAGATTAAATGTCTCGCGCAAAGCCGCAAAGGCGCTAAGAAAGAAAAAGCAAATTAGCCGCAGATGAACGCAGATGAACGCAGATGAACGCAGATTAATAGCAGGCAAAAAATCGAAAGAATAAGAAATGGTCATTATGGGTCTGAGGAATTTATCAAACATTACTTGCAAGAATTCGTAAAAAACTCAAGCTGACGCAGCAGGAAGCTGCGTTGCTCACCGGGGGAGGGCGAAACGCATTTTCCCGCTACGAACGTGGCAAGGCCAAACCCCTGCAATCGGTCACCAACCTGTTTAAGCTTCTGGACAGCCACCCCGACCTGCTCGATGAAATCACCCCCGGGTCTTGAATTTGGGAGAGGAGAAAATGAATGTTTAAAGACAAAACATTACTTATAACCGGAGGCACTGGTTCCTTTGGTAATAATGTGATCAAGGGGGATATGAGTATTGTCGGGCCGCGGCCTTTGCTTATGTAATATCTTGATCGTTACACGCCTGAGCAGGCAAGAAGGCACAAGATAAAGCCGGGAATCACCCCAGTGAAATACGCTATGCTGTCACTGACGTGTCCCGGTGAAACAAAAGAAAACACATGGTTTCACTGGATAAAAATTGCACGGGGCAAGCGGGATGTGCACAGGTGAATGGACGGAATGCGATTAGCTGGGAAGATAAGTTTAAGCTGGATGTGTGGTATGTGGATAACTGGAGCATCGGGTTTGATATAAAGATCATTTTAATGACAATTAAAAAAGTGTTGAAAAAAGACGACATATCCGCTCAGAGCGAAGCAACAATGCCGGAGTTTAATCCGCAGATTACGCAGATTGACGCAGATTAAAAAAAAAGAAATTCAAAGAAAAGGTTTATGATTTTCAAACCTTGACTTGTCATTAAGGTTTATGTGTTTTGGGGATTATGAACGTTTGAAACGATCAAACTTTTTTTTTGATGACTTTAGTTATATTTTTATGTTAAATTTTTATATAACGGATGCGGTGTTAAAATAAAATTATTTTACAACGCCAAGTCCTCAGGATTCAAAAATTATAAAAAGGTAAGCCAATGAATACAGAACGATTGCTGCTTGATACAGATAACAAGGGAAACCTGAAGGGATTGCCAAA
>CAYQNS010000299.1:0-4072 GCA_964418755.1 uncultured Desulfobacteraceae bacterium | reverse complement strand
CTTGGGCATTGTTGTTCCTATCAGAAAAGGCCCGGAATTGGTTGGTATATTAAAATGTAACCTAAATATCCTCGGTAGTATCAGCAAATTGATATCCGGCGCGGAGGATAAATTAATCGGAAAATTCAAACTGATCCGCTCCGGCGGAGCGGTTGTCTTTGAAGAAGGCGTTGAACCATTGAGCACACAGGTTCACGATTCTATTTTTAATAAATTAAAAAGCAAAAATGTCAAATCTTTCATTTTCAACGATTCCGGGGAAAAGTACCTTGTCGGCTTCTCACAAATCAAACTGACAAAAGCAGAAAAAGGATATGGTTTTGGGGGAACCTTTGAATCTATTGATCATAAAAAAGGCAACAAAGGTGAGTCATGGTATGTTATTTGTTATCGTCAAATGAGTGTGGCCCTGTCACCGATCACTGAATCGATTAAGTCGTTTATTTTGATAGGCACTGCAATTATTGTGATTTTAGTGCTTGTCTCTCAACTTTTTGGCCGGAAGATTGCCAAACCACTTGCATTACTGGATAAGGCTACCGAAAAGATTGGAAAAGGAGATTTTGAATACAGGATTGATATGGGGCAAAATGATGAATTTGGCAATTTGGCCCACTCTTTCAACAACATGGCAAGTACTCTACAACAAAGCACTACATCCATAGATCTGCTGCGGGAGAGTGAGGGAAGATATCGAAACATATTTGAAAATATACAAGATGTCTATTACGAAGCAAGCATGGACGGAACTATTTTAGAAGTCAGCCCCTCAATTGAGAACGTTTCCGAATATAAGAAGAAAGAGGTAATCGGGAAATCCCTTTATGATTTTTATACCGACCCGAAAGAGCGTGAAGAACTTTTAAACGCAATTTTAGTTTCGGAAAAGGTTGCCAACTTTGAAATCACTTTAACAGACAAAGATGGGTCCCCACATCCCGTTGAACTTAATACGACGTTGCAAAGGGATCAAAAAGGCAACCCCATAAAACTTATCGGTTCCATGCGCGATATCTCGAAGCGGAAACAGCTTGAAGCCAGACTCCGGCACTCCCGGAAGATGGAAGCAATCGGCACACTGGCAGGAGGTATCGCCCATGAGTTTAACAATATCCTCACAACCGTTATCGGCAATACGGAACTGGCCATCGCTGATGTCCCTGCATCGAACCCTGCCAGGGAATGCCTGGAAGAGATACAAACAGCCTCTTTACGTGCAAAAGACGTAGTGAGCCAGCTTTTAGGATTTGCCCGTAAGACCGTGTTTCAACTGATGCCGGTACGGATAAACCCGATTGTCAGTGAAACACTAAAATTAATACGGGCTTCCATTCCCACCACCATAGAGATTCGCCAGGACCTATCCTGTCAATCCGACACGGTGCTGGCTGATACCACCCAGATCAAACAGGTACTCATGAACCTGTGCGCCAACGCAAATAATGCCATGCAGGAAGAAGGCGGGGTGCTGGATGTGAACCTGGAAAATACCACCCTGGACGAGACGTCGGCAGCCGGGTACGAGGATTTAGGCCCTGGAAATTACCTCAAGATGACCGTCAGGGATACCGGACACGGAATTGATCCAAAGATCATTGACCGCATTTTTGATCCTTATTTCACGACAACGAGTCTGGCTGAGGGAACCGGCATGGGTCTTGCCGTGGTGCACGGCATCATCAAACACCACAATGGGGCGATAACCGTTGAAAGCGAACCTGGGAAAGGGACTGTCTTTGAAGTGCTGTTTCCGCTGGTCGAGGCCGAAGCGGATCAGGAAGCCGGGGAACCGGAGGCGTTGCCCGCCGGCAATGAGAAAATCCTTTTTGTTGATGATGAACCATCACTGGTGAAAATGGCAAAGCGGATGCTTGAGATGCAGGGATATCGGGTTGAAGCGAAAGGAAACCCTGTTGAGGCTTTAGAGATGGTCCGCTCCGAGCCGGATCGGTTTGATCTGGTTATAACGGACATGACCATGCCGAAGATGACCGGCGATAAGCTTTCCAAAGAGATTTTAGGCATTCGTCCGGACATGCCGATTCTACTTTGCAGCGGTTACAGCGACAGAATTGACGCTGATAGAGCTGCGGCGCTTGGTATCCGTAAATACATTGAAAAACCGCTGGATATGTCCGATTTTGTGGTTACCATTCGCAAGGTGCTGGATGATGAGGCCAAGGTGAAAATTCAACAATAATGATCCTCATCATGATCTCTTACCAGTCGCCACGGCTCAATCATAATCAAAGATGTGGGCAAACTCGCCATCGAAACAGGCACGGCAGTTTTTGACACCACCTACTGTGCCGATCACATCGGTTTCGTTCCCGGCGAGTTTGTTGAGCTGGCCGTGAGTGACACCGGCTGCGGAATGGATAAGGAAATACATGACAATATTGTTGAACCGTTCTCCAGAAGAGATCTGGCAAAAGCTGTCAGAAAAGCGATAGATGAGGTTGAAAGGCAATAGCTAAAATTATGAAAAATAGTATCAAATTAAACAGCCTTGTCATTCTGTTGGCGCTCATTGCCACAATTCTAATGGCCAATTTTGCCTGCGCTGCCGATTCAATCGTAAAAATCGGCGTGTTGGCGAAAAGAGGGCCTGAGCGCTGCGTAGAGAAATGGTCTCCTACTGCTGAATATCTAAACAACAAGATTCCCGGAAAAACTTTTGTAATCGTGCCGGTTGCTTTTGACCAGATATATTCGGTGGTTGAGAAGGCTGAAGTTGATTTCCTCCTGGCTAACCCTTCATTTTATGTTGAGTTAGAAAGCTGTTGCGAGATCAGCCGGATTGCTACGCTAAAAAACAAGGTGTTTGATGGAATACATACAACATACGGGGGTGTTGTTTTCTGCAAAAAACAGCTTGAAAATATTCGTCAATACGCTGATTTGAAGGGGAAAACCTTCATGGCAGTCAATGAGACTTCTTTTGGGGGCTGGAGAATGGCCTGGCGGGAATTAAAAGAGGCTGGGATCGATCCTTTTAAAAACTTTGCTTCCCTTAGTTTTGGCGGAACCCATGATGCAGTAATTTATGCCGTTCGAGATGGAAAAGTCGATGCCGGGGTAGTGCGAACAGACACGCTTGAGCGAATGAATTCTGAAGGCGAGATTAGCATTGATGACTTTTATGTTATTCATGAACATGGTGGGGGAAATTTTCATTTGCCTTTTCTGCATTCCACGCGAAAGTATCCGGAATGGCCTATATCCAAGCTAAAACATACCGCTAATGAAGTGGCGGAAAAGGTTGCTGTTGCATTGATAGGTATGCCCCAGGATGCTACTGCCGCAAAAGCTGCAAGATGTGCCGGGTGGACAATTCCACTGAATTACCAGCCCGTGCATGACTGTTTGAAAGAATTGAAAGTCGGCCCTTATAAAAACATTGGGAAAATAACGCTAACAGATGTTTTTAGAAAATACTGGATCTTGATATTAATTGATTTTGCCACGCTTGTGGTACTGGCCTGGTTTCTCGGCACTCACATAATAATGAACCGAAAGATTAGGACAACGAATAAGAAGTTAAGATTCGAGGTTAACGAAAGGATACAAGCAGAAAAGGCCCTGGTGGAAAGTGAGGAGAGATATACTGCCTTATTTGAGCGATCTCTTGAATTGGTGTATCTATTCGATTTTGAGGGAAATTTCATTGATGCAAATAATGCAGCACTGGAAGAGCTGGGGTACACGAGAAAGGATATTAAATCGCTTAATTTTATGTCACTTTTGGGAAAGGATAAGCTTCCTCACGTCCTGGAATCGATGGAAGAAGTTTTGAAAACCGGATCGCAGAGAGATGTAGCGGAGTACAAATTAAAGCGAAAGGATGGGCGCCATATTTATGTTGAGAGCAAGGGAGCCCTTATCTATCGTGATGGAAAAGCGGTTGCGATTCAGGGAATAGGAAGAAATATCACCGGTCGTAAGTTTGCAGAAAAGGCATTGAAAGAGAGTGAGGAAAAATATCGTGTTATGATGGAAGCGATAAAAGAGCCGGTCTATATCTGCTCATCGGAATTTCGGGTGGAATATATGAACCCCACCATGATCCAGA
>CAYQNS010000298.1:1674-4077 GCA_964418755.1 uncultured Desulfobacteraceae bacterium | reverse complement strand
CGTATCCATCCAGGTACTCTTGGAAAAATCAATGGTGGTCAGGCTCACGGAAACATCCACGTCTGCATCAAAGGATACCGCACCGGTCTCCTCATCTTTGGTGATCTCCCCGATATCCAGGGAAAAACGCGTTCCCATGTTGATATCCAGCTGCAGATTAGTGGCCTCCATCGAAAAGTCATCAATACCCACCAGGCCGATGAAGTCAATATTTGCCTTTGCCGCCAGATAGACACCCACATCCACTGAAGTCAATCCAATAGACATTTCTGCCGCAACGATGACGCCGATATTCAGATTTTCGATCGCAAGACCAATTGCGCCGGGATTCCTTTGATCGCCAAGATCCAGAATCCCGTCATAATCGGTATCCTCATCGACAAGATCCAGGATGCCGTTACCATTCAGATCCTCACCAGAATCCAGGATGCCGTTGAAGTTCAGATCCTCATTATAATCCAGTACGCCATTTTTATTCCTGTCCTCACTTGAGGTGATGCGGCCGTCCTTGTTGCTGTCGTAGAAATATCCCTGCTTCTCGCTGTAACCGTCCACTTCCGATGGCACACCAATAAAACCGTTGGCATCGCTGATACCGATAGAGAGTGAAGTAACCGACGTTGTCTCACCATTTGAGAGCGTGACCTCTTCTCCATTACGCAGAGTGAACGCCATGGAGGCGGAAAGCTGTACAAAACCGGCCAGATTTATCTCGGCATAGCCAACCTTGGCCTGGATAATACCGCCGGTGAAATCAAGAATGACCGAGGTGTTGCCGCCGGTCCAGAGCGCATAACCGTTCTTTGCCAGTCTGCCGTTCCTATCCAGGTCTTCAGTCAGATTGAGTATTTCGTCACTATTTAAGTCCTCGCCGGGATCGAGCACACCGTTGAAATTTTTATCTTCATCGTAGGTGTCGAGTACGCCATTACCGTTCTTGTCCTCAGGCGACCCAGGGAAACTGGTCTGGTAGTTTATAGTCGGCGGGCCAAAGAGCTGAATGGCAAGGTTTACTGCTGCTGTGACGGTTGGATCGGGCAACGGCCAGTAGAAGGTGTTGATGTTTACCGCAACATCCTCTGCCCTTACCGTCATAAGATCTTCGTCGATGCCAACCAGCATGGCGTCACCGACGTTAGCCTTTACGGTAAGAAACTTAGGCGTGTACTTTTTCAGGCTGTCCGGCAGAAAACTGAGCGCCGTCGGGGTCATGATAGCAAGGCCGAAGTCTACATCGTCGATTACCATACCGACTGCTGCTTCATTGATCAAATCCGGCAGACCATCGTTATTGGCGTCAGCTCCATAACGGTACGGCCCGCCACCCCCCACGAAACCTGTCAAGTTGGAGCCCCCAATTGTGAGCGCCTCAACCTGGATCGGCATAGACTGCACATCGAGTTCAGTCCCGGTTATCGCTCCGCCGGCAGTGTTTATGATCTGCTTGAACCCGCCAAGATCCATCTGCACCGTCATGCGAGCGCCTTTGCTGAAGGCAAACGAACCGCGCAGGTGAAGGAACTGCGACACCTGAATTTCAGCAAGGCCAATACCGGCCGCCATAATCGGGCTGTTCATATCCAGATAGATGGGGTCACCGCCGGTCGCAATAGCTAGACCAGCAGGTTTTCCGTCAGCGGCCTCAAAGCTCTTCTCAAAATCAATCCAGTTTTCAAACAGTTGCGTTTTATCTTTGGTAGAGGTGTTGTACAAGATATCGACATTTTTAAAGCTGGCCGTGAATACATCACCGAAACCGACGATGCCAACTTCGGCAACATGAGTCTTTAGTGTGGTAAACTTTCTTTTTGCTGTCGCTCCGGTCGCCACTTCTTTTTCTGTGAAAATGGCAAAAGCGATATCAATATTATCGGCGAAAATGCCCACTGGAGATGCACTGTTACGAACATCACCAGCACCGAAATACGGCCCCTGTACCCCGACGAAAAGATCTACATCACTTGCTGCCACAGAGAAATAATCAAAGGAAACGTTATCTTCAGTAATCAGGCCGCCAAGCACCGGTATAGCTGCCAACGGATTGTCCGTGCCGATATGCACACCGGTTATGGAACTTTTCTTGAAAGCAAAATTGCCGGAAACATACAAAAATCCGTCAAGGGAAATAAGTGCATCATTTATCTCAACCTGAATCGTCTCACCGTTCTTTCCATCCAGATTCATAATAAAGTCAGGGCCACCCAGCGGAACAGAAACCGCACCGCTAAAGTCGAGTCCCTGTGGAATGGCAAGGTTTTTAGCCTTGTAGTCAATAACCCTTCCTTGACTGTCAGCCGTATTGAAAGCAAAGGCGAGATCATCCGCTTTCAGCTCTAATACCGGCAGCCCGACAAAGCCGAAGTAGTCACTGCTCCCCTGAAGCGTGAAATAGGTGTCACCAGT
>CAYQNS010000298.1:0-1574 GCA_964418755.1 uncultured Desulfobacteraceae bacterium | reverse complement strand
CCCTCATTGGCTCCGGCAAACACATCAAGATCAACAATGGCTGCTGAGAAGTAAGTGACGTTGGTGGTACTGCCGTCACTCAGTATCAGGCTCTTCATCTTGATGGAAAAGTCGAACTCTTTGTTGTAATTGATGAAGTCGAAGGCTTTGAATTCAAAATTACCGCCGAGATTGATGAAACTGCCTAGATTCCCGCTTATTTTGCTGAAATCAACTGTCAGCCCTTGACCGGCAACCGTAAACCCTGTCATCGCAGCAAAATCAACGGTTAATTCATCATATGATGAAAAGTTTACATTTAGCTTTATGTCTGTACCGGCAACTTCAACTCCCGGCAGACCGGTAAATGCAACTGATTCGGCATTTGCCGCCATTGATGTCCATTGACGTTTGGTATCTCCCGTATCAGTCATGGCTATGAAAGCAAAATCCATACTGGTGATATCGAAGCCGAAGTCTCCTACCCCGGCAAAGGCATTCACATTGCTTCCGGTAAGTGCAAGCATATCCACCGTTGTATTGGTGTTGTCCGAGAGGATCACTTCTCTGGTGGACTTTTCAAATGCAAAATTTCCAGTCAATTCGACAAAGTCAAACAGATTTAAATCCAGCGCTCCGGAGGCGCGCAGCATCTCCCCTTTCATGTCCAGGGTGACAACCGTATCGGCCGAACCGGTCTCGATCAGCCCCCCAATACCGTCTTTAATCGCGAGAGTGTCCGTGGAGAAGTCGATGCTGCTGCCGTCGTTTGAAGCCACGTTGAGGGCGACATCCAGATGACTGGTGGTGATGTTGAATATATCGGGGCCGACAAAGCCGACGGTGTCGGCCGTGGCTTTACCCGCGAACCAGACCTGTCCCGTATGCACCACGTCCACACTGAAAAGCAGACCCATGCCGATGCTGGCATTGTCAATTTTAAACCCGAATTCATCCTCGGTGCCGCCGTTAACCCCGGCGAAGGCGGCGGTTCCCGCCTTGCCGAAGGTGAGCATCCCGACCATGACCCGCTCGCCGGTGTCAAGAGAAACCGTCTCGAAGGTCTGCTCTATAGAAAGCGATTTTTCGAAATCAACAAAATCAAAGACACTGAACTTGAAGTCGCCGCTCAGAGCCACAAAGCTCTTATCGGTTTTTTTGATATCAAACGTCACGCCCGATGAGGCGCCGGCAGGGATAATAGTCAGGGGGCTTGCAGAAAAATCAACCAGAGATTCGTCGACTGCCGTGCGGTTGATGCTGACGCCCAGGTTGCTGCCGCTGACGTCAAAAGCGTCGAGCCCGACAAAACCGACGGAGGTCGCCGTCGCCTTGAGAGATGACCAGGTTCGGGCGTTTTCAGCAGGAACATCCTTTTCCACCATGGCCAGCATGGCGAAATCGACCTCCTCGATCTTGAAGCCGACCTCGTCTGTGCTGCCGCCATTAATCCCGGCAAAGGCGGTAACATCCACGGCCCCCAGGGTGAGGGTATCCACGTCGACCGTATCGGCCTCGCCGTTGTTGTCGGCATCGGTGGTCAGGGTGACCGTCTCGCTGCCCCGCTCCATAACAAGAGTGGCATCGGCATAGAA
>CAYQNS010000297.1:0-4087 GCA_964418755.1 uncultured Desulfobacteraceae bacterium | reverse complement strand
TAGTATGACTACCAAAAACTGTTGTCAGGCATGTCGCAAAAGAGCCGCACCCAAAAGAAATAGGGTTTGTTTTTATGTTAAAAAATACAGTTCCGTCAGCAGTATCATCGAAAGAATGAAATTCCGGATGAAAAATGATCGGAATCTCAAAAACGTATCAAAAAGTTGGAAGAACAATTAAAAAAGAGTCAAGAGCAGACTTGACCCTTTTTCATTCCATACAAGATCAAGATTGGTGTAAGCGGTTGTCGTGCCTCATGCGCGCATTCAACCCTTGCTGACATCGGATTTATCGGCAGGAAAAAAGGCTATTGCGTTTATGTCGGCGGGAAATCAGGCATAAACCCAAAAATCGGGCAACTGCTGGCCACGGCGGTTACCGAAGACGATGCCTTGGAAATCCTGGGAAACGTGATTCGCCTGTACTGCAAAGACTGCGATTTAAGTCAAAAAAGTCCAAGAGTATCCCATATTATTGAAAGAATAGGTCTTGATGAGTTCAAAGCCCTTGTAATGAGCCATGAATAATGGTTTCGGGAGAGGCCGGTTGTAACTAAATTTTGAAATTTGTGTTTTTATGTAAAAAAATAGAGCATGAGGCGACGGGTATAATTGAGAAGTGAATAGTGAAGGTTGAATAATGACGAAATGCTATCGATTTTAATAAAAAGATAGAGCGAAGCGATACCACAACTTTTCACTTTTCACTTTTCAATTGATAGGCGATACCACAAGTTTTCAAGCCTTCAATTTGGTTTTGGCTTTGCCAGTTTAGGCCTATGGGAAATTTTCTGGCCCTTGCGTCCTAACGCATGTATCCCGCCCGGGGTTCCATGCCGGACCAGTGCCGGTCGCCGGTGGTCGCTCAAGGTCGCGATGATGCCGGCGGTGCAGATCAGCAGGGCGCCGATCCAGGCGGTTCCTTCAATGATTTCCCCCCATAACAGCCAACCGAGAACCGATGACAGAATCAGGTTGCCGTAAGAAAACGGGCCCACCCGTGCAGCCGGTGCCAGGCTGTATCCGCGTGTCATCAGAAGCTGCCCGACGATTGCCAGTCCGGCAGCCAGCACCATAAAACCGAAAGTTGCCGGCTGCGGCAGGTGCCCGGCCCAGGGCAGGCCCAGGGTCGAAAACCCGGTGGATAGCAGGGTAAAGTAAAAGACAATGCGACCGGGCGGCTCGGTATCCGACATGTATCGAATGCTGACCATGGCCACCGCCACCAGCAGCCCGGACGATAGCCCGATCAACGCCACCGGCCGAAACAGCCCGGTACCGGGTCGCAGAATCAGCAGGACCCCGGCAAAGCCGAGCAGGACTGCCCCGAAAATGCGCAGCGAAAGGGGTTCGCCGATCCAGATTCGGGCCACCAGCGGAATGAAAAGCGGGGACGTAAAAGAGAGCAGCACCGCCTCGGCCAGGGACATATGGGAAATGGCATAAAAAAACAAATACATGGCCCCGAGACCGGCTGTACACCGGATAAGGTGCCTGCCCGGATGACGGGTGCGCAGGCTGGACCGGTAGCGGGAGGTCAGCAACCAGGGGAGCAGGACCATCAGGGCTAAGGCGTTACGCAGAAACACCATCATGGTGTTCGATATCCCGGCCGAGGCCTCCTTGATCGCAGCCCCCATGAGGGCGAACAGAAAAGAGGCGCCGAGTACGTATAAAGCGCCGATAACCGGACGATTGCTCTGGGAAACTGAAAAGCGGTCTGGGGCCATGGGGGTCGCGTCCGAATGTTGAGTTAATAAAAAAATGGCGGTGAGGCACGATATGCAAGCAGATAATTGAATTGAGATGGATTGTCAATATGGAAAGTTTGGTTCATCGCATGGTGCCTGGGGTGTCTGGAAAATTAGATCCCGGCACGGCCGGGTCGCGGGGTGCAATATGTAAAAACCGGCATCATTGATGGAAAGCCTGGTCAAACCCTGATCTCGCTCTGTGCAAATTGTCGGCAAGGACCCAGTGCGGCAAAAAGCCATCAATCCCGTTTCTTGTTTTTTGCCTTGTGTCTGGCGGAGTATCCTGTCCTGTTACAAATAACTTTCAGGGCTTTGGCAGCCACCTTTTCATCACCAAAAGACTGGCTAAGAGTAATTGGCTTCCCAAGGTTTGTAAAGGCGGCAACCCAATTGCCCCTATAAAGGCCGAGGTATTTGATGTCAGCCTTTGCTGCTTTTCGTCTGCGGATGGGTATGCCTAGAATCCTCAGGGTAGCCTCCAATCCCGCGGTACCTAATTTGGCCGATATGCTATGAAACAAGCCGTAAAACCCAGCTATGAAAAAGAGCCCTCCAAGTATCGAAAAGATCAGGCCGAGGCCGATTGTGTTATCCATAAGCATGGCTATACCTGGCAATCCGCAGCCGAGTCCTACAGCCAGGAGTATCAGGCCACCACGCACTTTTTTGCGGTGATAGGTAGCACACCTCAGGATTACCCCCCCATCGCTGTCCTGGTCTATCTTGAGGATCGAAAGCGCTTCTATCTGGCGATACCGCGGATAGTCAGGGTGCTTCGTGGAGTCGAAAAAAGTGCCCGCTACTTGTCCTGCGGTGGGAAATACGGGAACATCAAAACCACGGTTCAGATCAGTGCCCGGTATTCGAGCGCGAATCTTGACTCGCCATTCATGGTAGTTGAATGATGGCGGTTCAGAAGAGTGTAGATTCTCCGGTACGTCAAAGCCAAATACAAGTCGGGTGCCCTTGGATGATCGCTCAGTTCGGGCCAGGCCGGCTATCTGCCAGACTGTTTCAGATTTCATGTGTCTGTTGTGCCGAGGTTTCCAATGGCGCAGACAAAACAAGTTGACCTGAATATGGTTTTTTGGATTGTAGGGTAGTCGCACATCTACTCGACCGCCAAGGTGTCCACCAATGGATCCAGGATAAGGATCCATAATGAGTGGGGTGGAGCCAAACCGAAACAGGTTTCGCATTAGGTTTACAGCAGGCGTTATCATTCCAAGCCCAGCCAGTGCGAACGGAGCCAATATCATGAGCGAGCCAAAGTCTCCTTCGGAGATGATTTTCCTGGCCAGGAAATAGAATCCAATGGTAATCGATATAGAAACCAGGGCGATAGCCCAGACCACAAAAAGTTGAAACAAAATATCGGATTGCACTACAGGACTGGCCCACTCTCGTCGCGAAAGCCACGGTTTTTCATCGCTTTGGATATGACCAGTTGTTGCCGATCGTTCCTTAACCAGAAGGAAGGCGGAGAGTATGCCGCAGCCACTCCAGAACAGGGAGAACACCAGCGGAAGCCCGAGGTTCTGCCAGTGCACGTTCTTTATGGCAAGCGGCTCGACTGCTTGCAGTTGGGGCAGGATGTTGAAGAATGAAACACCGAGTGCAACACCAAAACAAATGATTGTGCTGATTACCAGCAGTAACTTTTTTTTCGACTTTCTCATAGGATTGTCATCTTCTCATATGGGTTGTATAGATTTGAAACTTGAAGCGCTTTAAAATGTATTTTGGTAACTTCAAAATAATAGAACATTTTTTATGCCATGGCCGTTTAACACATACTTGCCCACGTCTTTTTTGGATATATGGGCAATTGTGTTGTGGATATATTTTCGTTTTCCTCGTTCCGATTTTCTGCCCCCGGGACGGGACTCTTCTTGTTTTTTTACATTGACATCATCAATCGAAACTTGGGTGCTACTCTCTGGGTCTTCATACGGAACAGGATTGCTTAAGATGTCTTCAACTCGGATATCTTGATCCCGGCAGCATTTATCAATTGCCGACATTACCTGTTCCTCGGGTATTGCTACCGGCCGCTCGTTATTGTATTCAGATTTAATATCTTGGCATATGCCATCTTCTGAAAAACCATTTTCCGTGAGGATATAACTTGCTCTTTCTTCAATATAGCTATAGGTCCTCGCATATGAATTGATACTCTTTATACCTTTATTAATAATGTGATGGTATCAATCCATGTGCTATGGACTATAAGTGCCTCTTTCCCTTCTTTTTCCGTACATTCATGAAGTGTCCGGGATGGGGTGCCACCTTGTTCTTGATGCCTAATGCGGTTAATCAATCGTGACGTTTTT
>CAYQNS010000296.1:0-4107 GCA_964418755.1 uncultured Desulfobacteraceae bacterium | reverse complement strand
CCATATCAAACTCAATTTTCAAGAATTGTACCAGCAACCCGCGAAGACCGCCGAGGTCTTTTTAAAGAAATGGTACTTCTGGGCAACCCACAGCCGCCTGGAGCCTATCAAAGAGGCGGCTTATACAATAAAGCGCCATTGGAATGGGGTTCTGCGCTGGTTCACATCTAAAATCAACAATGGCATCCTGGAAGGAATAAACAGCCTGATCCAGGCTGCCAAAGCCAGGGCTCGTGGTTACCGTACAAAACGGAATTTAATTACTATGATTTATCTCATCGCTGGTAAGTTAAATTTTGACTTACCCACATGAAACAGCGAGGAGCCAAAAATGATTCAATCTTCAAACATTCAAACCCGATCCGTCAGCATGAAAATATTAACAGATGACCAGATCTGGGAAATAAGACAGGCGGCCTTTGATATTATTGAAAGAGTCGGATTTAAATGCGGCCACAAAGAAGTCCATAAAATGATGAAACAGGCCGGTGCATGGGTTCGGGACAACAATATCAAAATTCCAAGGCATATTGTTGAAGAATGCCTGGTCACAACTCCCAAGGGATGGACCATCTACGACAGAAACGGCAGAAGGGCAATGGAAGTGGAGGGGGAAAAAAGCCATTATGGCACATCCACGGCCAGCCCCAATACACGGGATGCATTTACCGGTGAAATCCGGCCGACCTGCATCAAGGATATTGAACTTGGCGCAAAAGTGGCGGATTACCTGGATGGCATAGATTTTGTCATGCCCATGGGAACGGCCCAGGATGTGCCCGGAGATGCTGCGGAAGTCCATGAATTTTCAGCCCTTGTTTCCAACACGACAAAACCGGCTGTTTTTATCGGGTACACAGCCCTTGGATGTGAGTATGTTTATGAGATGGCGGCCGTGATTGCCGGGGGACAGGAAAACCTGAGTCAGAAACCTTTTATTATTGCTTATCCCGAAGCCATAGCCCCGCTTTTTTTTCCGGATGAAGTCATTGAGCGAATTTTTGTGGCAGCGGACCGGTTTATGCCTCAGTTACCGGGCTCAACTGTACAGGCGGGCGCAACAGGACCTGTTACCCTGGCAGGGCTTATTACCCAGATCACGGCGGAATCACTTATCCATATCACCATAGCCCAGTTACGAAAAAAAGGATGCCCTGTTGCCATGAGCGGGAATGTCGGTATCCTTGATATGAGAACAGCACTCATGGCAATGGGTGCACCGGAGAATAACCTGGCCCTTGCTGCCCAGGCAGAGGTGGCACGATCCTTTAATCTGCCCACATGGGGACTTGCCGGTGCGACTGATTCAAAAAGCCTGGATGCCCAGGCAGGAATTGAAAGCGCCTTTTCAATATTGAGCCATGGTCTTTCCGGCTTGAACCTGATTCATGATGTCGGGTATATGGCTTCGGGCATGGCCTGTTCACTTGAACAACTGGTCATGGGCAATGAAGTAGTCGGCATGACAAAAAGGTTTATAGAAGGTATTACGGTTACCAGAGAAACCATTGCCAGGCAGATCATCGAAGATGTGGGCCCCGGGAGTAATTTTCTGGCGCAGCAGCATACCCTGGATCATTTTAAAAAAGAGTTGTGGACAGCCAACCTTTTAAACCGCCAGGATATTGATACCTGGAATACTGCCGGCAAACCGTCAATGGAAGACCGGGTAAAAGAAGAGATAAAAATGATTACGGAAACGCACAAACCCGAGCCTTTAAGCGACAAGATCATATCGGAACTGGACCATTTGAAAAAAGAAGGCGAAAAGGAAATTCTTGCCAAGTTAAAAAAAGGATAACCCCTGTGTCACGCAGGAAATAATGGATTCGATGAACATAAAGGAGGTAAAGAAAATGCAATCAATGTTGGATGCTGAAATATTTGATTTTTAAGCCCTTGACTTTTACTTGAAATTTTTAATATACTCAGAAAATATGCTGAATGAGATTAAAAAGATGAATTCTGCATGATTCGTTTATAGGGCGTGAAAAATATATAATTAATTTTCGATCACATCCAGTGGTTATAAATCTTGATTTGCAGAATAACCCCATCTTTGCAGGTTTTGTCAAGAAAACCCATCCAATAACCTGTTTTGATTAAGTTTAATGAAATGCCTGTCCATGGCAAGCCCAAAAACATTCAGATTGTCGTTCGGTTTGTGTTTATCCGAAAATAAGAATTTTTGGAGCCTGGCAGGTTCGTTTTCCTGTTCAAGATCAAGGTATGCGAAAAAATTTTCGTCGGGAAAAATACATTTCCAGAGTCAGACAACAGCGTTTTTATTTTTAACCACTTTATCGTAAGGAGGAAAATGATTATGACTGCAAAAAAAGATGAACAGTCCACTGCAAGAGTGCATCCCGGTGTTGAGGAGATGAAGAAAAGTCTTACTGAAGGTAAATGTTCCCGCCGTGAATTTTTGCGAACAACAACCTTATTGGGCATATCTGCTACGGCTGCCTACGGTCTTGCAAGCAAAATACTGGGTAAAGATATTTTACCGGATCTGATTTCAACCGCCCATGCCGGCCAGAAAAAAGGCGGGGTCTTGAAATGGGGTATGCAGGTAATGGAAATGGCTGACCCCGCCACATACTCCTGGACCGAGAAGTCTATCGTTGCTCGGAATATTGTCGAATATCTGGTGGAAACAGGGCCGGATAATATCACCAGACCTAACCTGGCGGAAAGCTGGGAAGCATCTGATGACTTAAAAACATGGATCTTCCATCTTCGTAAAGGCGTGAAATGGTCAAATGGCGATGACTTTGGTGCTGATGATGTGGTATTCAACTTTACCCGGTGGCTGGATCCTGCAACCGGATCATCAAACCTTGGACTGTTCAACGCCATGCTGAAAGAGACGGGAGAGAAAGATAAAAAAGGCAATCCCATCAAGCGCATGATCAAAAATGCCGTGGAAAAAGTAGATGATCATACGGTAAGACTTAACCTGAAATCAGCGGTTCTGTCAATTCCTGAGAACCTTTACAATTATCCCACTGCGATTGTTAACCGCAACTTCGAAAAAGAGGGTGGAGATCTATCTAAAAATCCGGTGGGTACCGGGCCCTACGCTCTTTCTGAATTCAAAGTCGGCGAGATAGTCGTATTGAAAAAGCGCAAAGAGTCCTATTGGGGTGACGAAGCTTTTCTTGATGAAATCCGTTTCATTGACCTTGGCCAGGATGCCGGAGCTTATCTTGCCGCCATCGCTTCAAAACAGGTGGATGGAATTTATATGCTTGACCTGACAACACTTGCAGCCGCCAAAAGTCTTCCGGGAATCAAGGTCGTCTCAATCCCCTCCACGCAAACCGGCGTTATCCGTATGAAGGTAACGGAAAAACCCTTTGACGATATCCGTGTGCGCAAGGCGGTTCAGAAATGCTGCGATGTCGAAAGACAGCTTAATATCGCTCACCAGGGCTTAGGAATTGTTGCAGAACACCATCATGTCGCAAGCATCCATCCCGAGTATTTTAAACTGCCGCCTGTTAAACAGGACATTGCCGGTGCGAAAAAACTGCTGAAAGAAGCCGGTTATCCCGATGGCATTGAATTAACCTGCAACGTGGGGAATACCGATGGTGTATGGGAGCAGAATTCCGTTGCCGTACTCAAAGAAGATGCTGCCAAAGCCGGGATCAACATTAAAATGAATGTGATGCCGTCTGCACAATACTGGGATGTCTGGACAAAGGCGCCTTTAAGCCTCACCTCCTGGACCCACCGCCCACTGGCTGTCATGGTATTGGGTCTGGCCTATCGTGCCGGGGTACCCTGGAATGAATCCAGCTATAACAATCCCAAGTTTGATGCCGCCCTGGACGAAGCGGAAGCCACATTGAATGTTGAAGACCGCCGGGTTAAGATGGAGAAGGTTGAAAAAATTCTGCAGGATGATGCCGTCATGGTACAGCCTTTCTTCCGGTCTGTTTTCACCGCAGTATCAGAAAATGTGGTTGGATTTGAAATGCATCCAACCCGATACTATCTCCTTCGCAAGGTTTCACTGGCTTAATTGACAATAATACAATGTCTAGTAGCTTACATTTCGCACCTTTCGAATACGATTTTGTGAATTACGTTGAATCAATA
>CAYQNS010000295.1:0-4197 GCA_964418755.1 uncultured Desulfobacteraceae bacterium | reverse complement strand
TTTTTATCTACGCGAAAATAAATTTTTATTATGCCATGTTGCCAGGTGTAACCTTCTGTTATTTCATTATATAACGTCCATAAATAAGTAAATAACTTTGTTGAAGACTTTAGTTTCTTACTTATTTATGGACGTCTCGCAACATTCCACTATCTGGTTGCATCCTGTCTCGCTTTCTGCAATTATTTATCAAGACGTTGCAAATTACTTTAACTATTTGTGCTGCAAGCACCACCAACAGCGGTGAGTTTATCAATCTTTGTATTAATTTCAAACATTTAATTACGATTTCGCGAATCTGGCAGCTTCACAAAAAGCATGTTGTAGCATTTGGCTGGGGTTCCCTCAACATATAAAAACAGATTCCCCCTGCCCCTGCCCATACTGATTTTAATATTTTCAACAAAAGATTCAAAACCGGGCTAACATCGGTTGAATGTTATGGCCAATATCGGACAACTTGATATATTGAACTATTTGTAAATTAATACAATTCCATTCAAAACTTGACTTTCAAACTATTACTTGGTACAGTTTTTTCAATGTTTACTTAAAGATAAAGATCTGAAGCACTCTTAACCTTTAACAGGTAGGGATAATCAGATACGATGAATAATAAAAAAAAAGACCCCGTTTCTCGATGAATTTTGAGAGGTGGGGTTTTGTTTTTTTGAAAAGATTTATACCGGACAATAAATCAGAGGCCGGCGGTGATATTGGCAAGGTATGCCACGTTCTTTGAGGGCTGTTTTCCGTGCGATATCCTTAATGTATCTGTATTGAGACATTAAGTGGCACATTTGGTCGGATAACATTACAAAGGTGATATTATCCAGATCGGGATAATTAATTGTTTGGCTCAATTGGAGAGTATGATGGCTGGAAAACCACAAACGCTTAGTAAAGGCCAAACCGATGAGGTCACCTCGATTCTTCGCAAGAAATTGCTTACTTGGGGGCTCGTATTCCTCGCCCTTTTCACAGGTGTAACCGGGTTAAGTCTATGGGGTATCAAGAAACAAGTCGAAACCATCGCCATGCAACGAATAGCGGAGCAATTTGAGGAACCATATATATCAAGTCTGATGAAGCAAGTCGCAGAACAGCAGTCCAAATCAATACTTGAGCAGCAAGTCCGGCCGGAAGTCACGCGATTCAAGAATGAGGTCAACAGCAAGATTGCCAAATTTGACGACTATCTGACCGAACTAAAAACGAAATACGAACAGGACTATGCATCATTGTCTACAGAAATAGCGGTTCTGAAAAAAAGAAACGAGATCATGAAGCTCGGTGATCTCGGCACGATAGCAGCAGATCGATCTGCTTTGGAGGAACTTAATAGGATCAATCGCGAATCGGGAGATGCTTCGCTCAAATCAGCAGCCGGCGCAGAGATAGCGCGCATCAAGTGTTTCTGGATCGGCATTACCAGACTGAAAGGGCAGGAGATTTCTGTCATCGAACTGGACGGAAAAGAGAAGAAGGCAAAGGATTTCACAACCGACGAACTCATCCAAGAGATGCTATCGAATCCACAGTGGAGTGTGAGGGCTCTGGCAGCACAAGCCTTGCGCAAGCGTAAGGAAAAGGGTGTGCCGGAAGCCTTGATTAAGTGCGTCAAGAGTGATCGGAACCTTGAAGTCGTGAAAGATGCCATGATCACATTCGAAGGTGTGACTGGTTATGACAGTCCAGATGTGCTTTCATTTAAATTTATTGAAGAGTGGTGGGTAACGCATGGCGAAGAAACGACAGCAAAGCTAAAGGATTCCAAAACAGAAAAAGCCGAACCACGGAATTAAGAGCGAAGGCAAAAAGCCGCGCGCCTCTCATGCCGGTCGTTGTAAATAGCCATGTCTAATCACACGTGTACTCCGTTTGCAGATAGCTGCTATCTATTTACAGTCAGGTGAATTTTTAGGGGGGTAAGAAATATTAGCGTGGTTCGGTCCAGATTATGGCAAGGTACCCATGCTCACGCCAATGTCATCGTTGAACCACAGATTGATTTTACGGCATCACAGGTTCGTGCTTTAAAAGAATTTTATGAAGATTTTTTTGACGCGCCGCCGCGTTGTAATGAAGCCAAGGCCATTGGACAAGAAACCGGCACCGCCTTGCAGGACATGATACGGCAGATCGACCCGTTGGCTGCAAATTCTGCCCGGTACCCGTTTCTTTCAGCCTTAAATCCGGTTTTGAAAAAATTAAAGGAGATATCGGGCCGGCCTTACACCTGGTACCTTATTGAACTGGTTCGCATGGAAGATGATTTGCTGGACATGAAAGAAAACATACTTGACCCGATTCGAAAATTCATGAACGGGCCTCAAAAAGAGATCTATGATGCCACAATAAAATTCATGCAGACCCATGAGTCGAATTTTGATTACATCAAAGGTGATGAAATAAATCGAATTCGGGAAACCATGATTAATCCCGACTGTTTTAAAGGCAACCGCATACAGCAGATGAAAATCCTGGTGGATTCCCTGAAAGAAAAAGTTGATGACCAAACCGCTCAGGTAGTTTCAACGGCGAAAGAGACAGTCGCAACCTTGAAGAAACAGCTTCAGGCAATGGGTGAATTTGCAACCCTTTCTGAAGACCGTCAAAAACAACTCATAGAACCCTTTGATGTATTTGTTCAGTCCATTGAGCGGCAAAGCCTGATTGCCGTCATTCGGGATACCGCACGTCGTTTTGAAAAAGATGACTATAATGGTGTTCTGTCCCAAATGAGTTTATGGGCTGCGATAAGCCCTGTAACTCCCAAACCCTACATAGATCCAACTATGGACCCAATCAAAGAAACGGAAAAGAAAGGCACAAATGAAAAATGCGTGGGATATGTGACCAGTGGATCTTTAAAAGTATCCTTTAATAAACCATGGCTTGAAGATGAGGCGGATGTTGCCAAATATCTTGATGCCATGGGGGAAGTATTGCGCAAGGAAATCGCTGACGGCAAACGGATTCGGGTATGAAAAGCTGTCAGTTGTCAGCTATCAATTGTCAGCAATTAGCTTTCAGTTATCAGTTTTTTTTTCTGAAAGCTGAAAGCTGATAACTTTTTTTTAACAAGGAGACGGTTTATCTTGGATACCAGTAAACTGAAAAAATTTGCCCAGGCAGCACGGAGGCAACTCCGTGATGGGGTTGCCTCCCGGCTTGAAGTTGTTTTAAATACGGACAGTGCGGAACTGCGTGAAAATGAAAAAGCGCTCAATGCCCTCAAGGGTCAGATCGCTAAAACATCCAAAGAAGCGATCATTGCCAGAGTTTCCTATACCTGGTTTAATTGTTTGTGTGCGCTTCGCTTTATGGATGCCAACCGTTATACCCGCATCAGCGTGGTTTCACCGGCAAAGGGGTTTACTCAGCCGGAGATACTGGCGGAAGCCAAACAGGGGCATATCGACGATGCCTTGGATCGGTTTCTGGATCGGCAGAAAGTATCTGACCTGCTGGCCGGCCGGACCCCGTCCAGTGATCCCCAGAATGAAGCCTACCGGATTCTGTTGGTGGCCACATGCAATTATTACAATGCATCCATGTCATTTCTTTTTGAACGAATCGCAGACTATACCGAGCTTTTAATGCCCGTTGATCTGTTGTCCGAAACGTCTATCCTGAGTGCTGCGCTTGAAGCTTTGAGCGATGAGACCTGTGAAGATGTGGAAGTCATAGGCTGGCTGTATCAGTTTTATATTTCAGAAAAAAAGGGCGAAGTCTTTGACGGGCTCAAGAAAAACAAAAAAATAACCCCGGAAAACATCCCGGCAGCCACCCAGCTTTTCACCCCGCACTGGATTGTCAGGTATCTGGTGGAAAATTCCCTGGGCCGTTTGTGGATGTTGAATCACCCCACTTCCCGCTTGATCGATCAGATGGATTATTACATTAAACCGGAACAGACGGAAACTGACTTTCTCAAAGTTTCATCGCCTGAAGAACTTAAAATCTGTGATCCGGCTTGCGGGTCCGGACATATGCTGGTCTATGCTTTTGATTTGCTCTATGCCATTTATGAAGAAGAAGGCTATCAGCCTTCGGAAATCCCTGAAAAAATCTTTACCAATAACCTATATGGCATTGAGATCGACGAACGCGCCGGAGAACTGGCAGCATTTGCACTGACCATGAAGCTTGCTATATTGCAGTAAGCCTTGAGTAAAAAGTAAAAAGGCTATA
>CAYQNS010000294.1:0-4251 GCA_964418755.1 uncultured Desulfobacteraceae bacterium | reverse complement strand
AGGCGGCCTTGTCATCGAGGGCAATCTTCTGTCGGATGAATATTCCTCCTTTGTGTGTGGCCATTGGGGACGGGTATTGATTTATTGGCATAACTTATTCCATCACCTTGATTAGTTCTGCCAAGCAAGTTGACTCAGGATTTGCAATGGAGTATTCAGTATGGCCCATTCCATTTCACGGCAGATGGGGTGCAATATTTTTCTGAAGGGTTTATATCAATTGATGATCCGGCCCACCTTGGAGAAGCCCTTCAAGAACTGAAAACACGGAAATAATTGGTGTCACATCTCGATTAGCATCTTAGTTGACACTTGTCCATGCTGGTGCTATTAAAAAATCATGTCAAGGCCATGGAGAATTGAGTTTAAAGGTGCCCTGTAGCCCACTGAGATGATTACATCCAGGTTGTAATAGCGCGTCTGGTAAGTTTTTCCGTCTTCGGCAGTATGTGCAAAATTTGCACATACTGAATCCTGCACCAGCTCGCCTTCCTTGAAAATATTATTGATATGCTTGCTGATAACGCTGCGCTCTCTTTCAAAAAGGGGAAGACAGAAGTCAGGGAACGGAAGGCAGAGGTCAGAGGACAGAAGGCAGAAGTCACAGGGCAGGAGGGGCGAAAATAATCTCACGCAAAGGCGCAAAGGCGCAGAAAACCAGGAAAGGGGAAAGGGAAAGATGGGTATTGGGTGTTGGGCAATTGGGTGCTGGGTTCTGGGTACTGGGTTTTGGGTGCTGGGTAAAAACAGGTACTGGGTTTTGGGTTTTGGATGCTGGGTGCTGGGACACACTGCGTGTGGAGGTCCCTGGTGAAATCCGCTGCGCTCCTCACTATTGTCAATTTCACTGGGCAGGCTGAGGGCTGAGTGAATAATTAGGAAATAGAAGATAGGATGGAGAAAATGGGAAGACAGAAGTCAGAAGACAGAAGTCAGGGAAGGGGGAAAGGGAAAGATGGGTTTTGGGTGCTGGGTTCTGGGTACTGGGTTTTGGGTTTTGGGTGCTGGGTGCTGGGACACACTGCGTGTGAAGGGCACCATAAATCCAGGCGTTGGGGTTTTTCCCTTTTTCGGGCTTTTATACCGGGCGTTTTATGCGATAAACCTGATTCATCGTATCCAGACTCAAAAAATTCCCCGAAGACTCATAGACTGGTGAGGAGGCTGGCCTGAATTTCAGCCCTGCGCGCATCAGCAACACCGGCTTTTCGGGCAAATTCGGGCCAGCGGCGCATGATCTCAACAGTACGGTCAATCATTTCGTTTGCAGGTGCCTTTTTGATGCCCGCGACAGTTGCCAGGGCGATCAAATCGTCGCGTCCAAATCCGTCGCGTTTGCCGTTGACACTCATCTGATGCCGGCTCGTCCAATCGCCTTCAGGATCCCATGCGTAAGAAATGTCGAAGGCCGGGGAAAGTCGCCATGTGCCCCGGCGATTCATGAGAAAGGCGATGTTCTTGACGTGATCATCGTGATTGCGGCCGACCACATTGAAAATGGCACGCAGCACCTGCTGAACCAGATCCTCACGGGGCAGTCCCAGCCGTTTGATGACCTGGATCGTCTGCTCGTAGGAATAGCTCGCTGGCTGGTTGTAGTCATAGTGGGCGATGGCGCAGAGAGTCTGCATGTGACGTTTGTCGCCCTTTGAGGAGCGGTCAAACCGCCTGGTCATGAAATGGCTGCGGCCACCTTCATGGTGAAGCCGGCAGGGTGCCATCCGAATGCCCGTCTCAAGGGCCATCAGGTGATAGGCGTACTCTATTTTTCCATAGCCCATCGGATCGGCGAGTTCTTTGTCGCGATTGTTGGAAACGCCGTCGAATTTCATCAGCCAGTGTTCGAAGCCTGCTCCAACATCGATTTGACCTGACCGGAATTCGTTGGTTTCAGGATTCCAAGCGAGGATCGCCTTGGCTCTGGCACCGCCAGCGGAAGTTCCGACGCGAAGGATGTCTTCGATGACTTCCCGGTCATCACCGCCGCTGAACACACCCCCGAGACGGGCCCGTTTATCAAGGATCTGGTTTGCCAGATCCACGAGTTTCGCTACTTCAACGACGCTATTGCTGGTGGGTGGGCCGAGCGTGGCGGGCTCAAACTCGAGTGCTCCCATCCCGCGGCTGCCGATATAGCAGAGGCGCTCCACCGGATGGAAACTCGCCGCTGTTCGCCCTTGTGAGGCAAGCCATGCGTCGATGACCGCATTGCCGAATTTATCCGGGAGCGAATCTGCTATCAACCCCGGCAGCCCTTTAAAGGTGTTTCGCGCAAGCGCCGGAAACTCAAAGGGAAATTCACCAAGCGGCATCATGAGGGGCGATAATTGAATGCCGCTGGAGAGGAAGTCGGGCGTGTATTGAAAAACGCCAATTTCCCTGTCTTCCAGCCAGGTGACGGCGCCGATCACACTGCCCCAGAGAAGCACGCGCGCATTGTTATTCATCATCGCCCCCGCCGTCACCCCATGACCAGATTGCGCTGTTATTGCCGGACGGGGCGGGACGAGCGCGTTTGCGCTCGCTGCCGCCGATGTCGATCCGTTCGACCGGTCGCACGGTCGGGTCCGGCAGCAGGACTTCCAGATTCTGCTGGATGCCAAGCGCTGTCAGGACCCGAATAAATGTATCAACGGAAACCCCCTGGCCTTTCTCCAGACGTCCGATGGTTCTGGTCGAGACACCGGCTTCTGCAGCAAGCTGAATCTGGGTCATGTTGCGGGAAAGCCTTATGTTTTCCAGCCGCTTGCAGAGGGCCGCTTCAATCTGATCACTCGTTGCCACCGAAAAATCGATTATATAGGACATATATTACTGATTAACCTCCTTTATAGCTTATAATCAGCAACATATTACTGATTATAACGCTGTGTCAATAACATAATTACTATCGGCAACATATTGCTGTTTAAAATATCTTTAGCTGCTTAATCAGTAACATATTGCCGCTTATATTGGATCGACACCGATGCCGACCAGATCGCAATGCAGATGGGCACGGACGGATCGAAGCATCCATTTGATTTTCCGGGAAAACGGTTAAGACAAAAAATGTGCTCAAGCAACAGACATACTGAGTATTGGGTTCATGCCTGGGGTCAAACCTTGATTTTTGAAATAAGCACCTCGTTTTTTACCAAATCGTTATCCCTTTCATATTGCTATTGAAAGAAATATATTCATCGTCTGGTAACTCTGCAGCGATAAAGCCGGCAAAACTGGAAAATTTAAATACAATGCTCAAATTTCAAACAAATCCCAATTCTCAAAGAAAAATAAATCCGAATAATCCGGCACTGACTCACCAAATCCCTTTCTTCATGCCTGGTTTATGGTTTATTTATTCTCCCTTATCGCTATCCTTCTTCAGCCATGATTTCCTTTTTCCCGTCAGCCGATATTTCTGCAAACGGCTTTGAGGTTTATCCGGGATTGTCATCTCAATCCACCCATCTTTTATTGCGGGCAATATATATGCCTTCCTGAAATGATCTGCGTTTTTCAATTTTAGTTTTTTCTGCAGTACACGTCTGCTTTCAGGCTGTTCACAAAAGGGTAGAAGTCTTGCGACTTCCATGGTGACTTCCATGGTGACTTGGGGGGCTTTGCTTTTTATTATCGGTAAAAATGTCATAACAATAGACCCGGCCCGCTCCTGCCAGTGTGGCGCAGGATTGCCGTTTTCTTCGCACCAATCAATCATATTGGTTGTGCCGCTTCCCCAGCGCTCAATAATGCCTGCCCGGTAAAATGCATTGGCAATCAGCGGATTCCATGGCTTGGATTCATGAGGTTCTTTAAGTTTTTCAGGCGTTATGCCGAAATGGAATTCCCCAGAATTGATGATTTCAACCCTGTCATCATGCATGGCCAAAGCAACAGCACCACCCGGTTCAGTATAGTCCCTGTGGCAAATAGCGTTTGCGATTGCTTCGCGGGTTGGGGTGCTCAAAAAATGATCCTCGGAATATCAACTATATGCCTCTGAAAATCTTTATCGCATGCCTTGATCTTGAACAGATAAGCGCAGACTTCGAAAATCCTCATTTTTGAATGGTCGCTTCACCGTCCCTCTATGGCATTAAAACTTACGGTAATGTTCCCGTGATTCAAAATTTAAATAGACTCTGATTATGCACTTTTGTCAAGTAATTCCCAAAAATCAAAACAATCTCACGCAAAGGCGCAAAGGCGCGGGAAAGCAGGAAAGAAACAATAGGATAGAGGATAGAGGAGACAGAAGTCAGGAAA
>CAYQNS010000293.1:497-4272 GCA_964418755.1 uncultured Desulfobacteraceae bacterium | reverse complement strand
TAGCGATAGCTGACAAATAAAATTGGACACGGATTAACGCGGATGACACGGATCACTAAATAAAAACACAGAAACTACGCTTTATTTTTTAACTCAGCGAAGCTGACAAAGAATGTCCTTATCCGTGTAAATCCGCGTTCATCCGTGTCCCAAATAAAATAGGACACGGATTAACGCGGATGACACGGATCACTAAATAAAAACACAGAAACTACGCTTTATTTTTTAACTCAGCGAAGCTGACAAAGCATTGTCCTTATCCGTGTAAATCCGTGTTCATCCGTGTCCCAAATAAAATAGGACACAGATTAACGCGTATGACACGGATCACTAAATAAAAACACAGAAACTACGCTTTATTTTTTAACTCAGCGAAGCTGACAAAGAATGTCCTTATCCGTGTAAATCCGCGTTCATCCGTGTCCCAAATAAAATAGGACACGGATTAACGCGGATGACACGGATCACTAAATAAAAACACAGAAACTACGCTTTATTTTTTAACTCAGCGAAGCTGACAAAGAATGTCCTTATCCGTGTAAATCCGCGTTCATCCGTGTCCCAAATAAAATAGGACACGGATTAACGCGGATGACACGGATCACTAAATAAAAACACAGAAACTACGCTTTATTTTTTAACTCAGCGAAGCTGACAAAGAATGTCCTTATCCGTGTAAATCCGCGTTCATCCGTGTCCCAAATAAAATAGGACACGGATTAACGCGGATGACACGGATCACTAAATAAAAACACAGAAACTACGCTTTATTTTTTAACTCAGCGAAGCTGACAAAGCCTTGTCCTTATCCGTGTAAATCCGTGTTCATCCGTGTCCAAAAAATAAAATAGGCCAAAGAATACCTTATAATAACCCACAACCTACAGCGAGCATTAAATATGAAATTTAACCTTGATGTTTTAAAAATTGATTCAGCCGAGGAGGCAAAGAAGATTGCCGATTTTGTTTTTAATCAGGTTTATAAAAAATACCGAAGAGGTGGTGTGGTTGTGGGACTCAGCGGTGGAGTTGATTCAGCGGTCATGGCGGCCATTGCCGTTCGGGCCGTTGGAAAGGAAAAAGTGTTCGGGTTGATCCTGCCGGACAGGGAGTCAAATCCTGTGAGCCGGGAATATGCGCTCCTGCATGCCCGTGCCTTGGATATCGAAAACAGGGAAGTTGATATCACGCCGACCGTTAACAGCGTGAAGCCATACGGGAGCCGGGATGAATACCTGAGAAAATTGGTTCCGGAGTACAGTTCGGCATGCAAATACAACATCATTCTGCCCGCCGACCTTCTCGAACGGGAGGCATATAATTTTTATGTGCTGCAGGTACACCTGCCTGATGGTACAATCAGGAAAAAACGGTTGAGCCCCGAGTCGTTCAGGATGATCACAGCTTTTGCGAGCATCAAGATCAGATCACGCATGATTCATCTGTATTGGGAGGCTGAATGTCGGAATCTGATTGTGGCCGGCACCACAAACCACACGGAACTGATTCTTGGTGATTTTTGTAAATATGGCGATGGCGGAACAGACATCGAAGCCCTGTCACACCTGTATAAAAATCAGGTATATCAACTTGCCGATCATCTTGATGTCCCCCGGGAAATTGTCAATAGAACCCCAAGTCCCGATACTTTCAGCCTTCCTGTAAGTGATCAGGAATTTTATTTCCGGATCCCCTTTGACAAACTTGACTTTCTTCTTTTTGCCTGGGAAAACAAGGTGTCTTCGATTGAAAGCGCACGTGTCCTTGCTCTCTCAGTAGATGCTGTTAATCGTGCTTTTAAGGACTTTGCCGCCAAAAAGCAGGCTACAGAACACCTAAGGGAAATGCCGGGCACACTTGCCTGATAAAAAACTATCCACAGAAATTATTGGCCACAGACCCCCACAGACCCACGCAGACGATTAAAATATTAAAAAAACCAAATAGCTCGAAGCTCATATTTACCATTATAAGCTATGCAGGTATCGAGTGAATTCTATCTTTCTCATTCACGAAGTGAACGCTAAATGAAGTGTCTGTGTCTTTCTGTGTGGGTCTGTGGCAAAAAAATAAAATGGATATAAACGATCTTACGTACAAAATAAATGGTGCAGTTTATGAGGTAAATAAAGAACTCGGCTCTGGATTTCTTGAAAAAGTATATGAAAAAGCTTTGTTGCTCGAATTGAGTGACAGAGGAATTAAAGCGGAAAGTCAGGTGCCGATAAAAGTTGAATACAAGGGCAAAGAAGTCGGTGATTATTACGCCGATATTATCGTAGAGAAAAAGGTTATATTAGAAATTAAAGCAGTAGAGGCTTTAAAAAAAATACATGAAGCCCAATTGTTAAATTATCTCAAAGCAACTGGTTATAAAATAGGTCTCTTGATTAATTTTACGCATCCAAAAGCTGTGATAAAGCGTTTTGTCTTGTAGCCACAGACCCACACGGACGCACACAGACGATAAATATCTTAAAAATAGAAAAGGACGCAGATTTTCGCGGAAGCACGCGGATTACTGATCAAATTTTTTTAAATTAGCGATAGCTGACAGAGGGTGCCCTTATCCATGGAAATCCGCGTTAATCCGTGTCCAATCGTTTAGTCTTTATTCACGAAGTGAACCAAAAATTCAGTGTCTGTGTCTTTCTGTGTGGGTCTGTGGCAAAAATAATAAAGGTTGAAATAATGAAATTTTCAAAAGATGTATTGAAAATCGATCCTGAAAACGAAGTCGAAAAAATTTGTGTGCAGATCCGTAAACTCCTTTCCGGTCAGTTAAGACGGCGAGGTCTTGTCGTAGGACTTTCCGGAGGCATCGACAGCAGTGTGACCGCTGCACTTTCCGTCAAAGCTCTTGGCCCGGAGCGGGTATTGGCACTTTTAATGCCCGAACATCACTCCGACAAAGAGACCTTGACACTCAGTACGCTGATTGCCGATCATTTGGACGTTGAAAAAATCCATGAGGATATTTCAGGTATTCTCAAGTCTGTAGGGTTTTATAAAAGATACAATGAGGCGGTTCGCCTGGTCATTCCGGAATATGGAGATGACTGGAAGTCCAAAATTGTTACGCCCAATATCATTGAATCCAGAGGGTTCAGTCTGTTTTCCATCATAGCTCAAAAACCCGACGGCAAAATCGTTAAAAAGCGATTGCCCTTAAAGGCCTATCTTGAGATCGTGGCTGCGACCAATTTTAAACAGCGTACTCGTAAAATGCTGGAATATTACCATGCCGATCGCCTGAACTACGCGGTGACCGGCACGCCCAACCGCTTGGAATATGATCAGGGGTTTTTCGTAAAACTGGGTGACGGGGCCGCCGATATCAAACCCATTGCCCATCTGTATAAAACACAGGTCTACAAACTGGCCGAGTATCTGGGGATTCCCGAGGAAATCAGGCAGCGGCCGCCCACAACCGATACTTACTCACTTGCCCAGGGGCAGGATGAATTCTATTTTTCTCTCCCTTATGACAGGATGGATCTTTGTCTTTACGCTAAGAATAACGGCGTGTCCACCGAAACCATAGCGGATGCCCTCGCCTTAACCCCGGAACAAATTCAAAGAGTCTATGACGATATCGATACCAAACGTTCCACCACTCGCTACCTGCATCTGGCACCGCTTCTAATAGAAGATGTGCCTGAAATAACAAACGCATAATTGGCCACAGACCCACACGGACCCACACAGACGGTTAAAAAACATAATTGGCCACAGACCCACACGGACCCACACAGACGGTTAAAAAACATAATTG
>CAYQNS010000293.1:0-397 GCA_964418755.1 uncultured Desulfobacteraceae bacterium | reverse complement strand
GCCACAGACCCACACGGACACACACAGACGATTAAAAAATATATAATTGGGCACGGATTCACACGGATTTACACGGATAAAGAACTAAATGTTTTTAGATCAGCGAAGCTGAAAATAACTGCCCTAATCCGTGTTCATCCGTGGCTATCCGCGTCCCCAAGCTCTTTGACCTTAGCCCTTCTTCACGAAGTGAAAGAAAATCAGTGTCTGTGTCCGTCTGTGTGAGTCTGTGGCCAAATAGCCCTTTGGTTTTTGTTTTTTTCACGAAGTGAAAGAAAATCAGTGTCTGTGTCCGTCTGTGTGAGTCTGTGGCCAAATAGCCCTTTGGTTTTTGTTTTTTTCACGAAGTGAAAGATAATTGAATTGTCTGTGTCTTTCTGTGTGTGTCTGTGGCTAA
>CAYQNS010000292.1:0-4293 GCA_964418755.1 uncultured Desulfobacteraceae bacterium | reverse complement strand
CATCAGGGCAGTGTTAAAATTTCCAGTGAGCCTGGTATCGGCACCGTCATTACACTGGCGTTGCCTATTTGTGAAGAAGACGGCAACGGCTGAATGAGAAAGGCGGTTTGATGGAGCAGCGTAAAATCCTGATTATAGATGATGAAGATGTAATCTGTAAAGCATGTAAAATGGTTTTAAGTGAAAGGGGATTTTTATGCGACTATTCCCAATTGGGTAAACAAGGGCTTGAAAAGGTCCTGAACAACCCATATACCATGCTTCTCCTTGACATGAAACTCAAGGATATGGATGGCATGGAAATTCTGAAAAAGGTGAAAAAAAAGAAACCCGACCTTTACGTCATTGTGATCACCGGATATTCCACCGTTGAAAATACAGTAAAGGCCATGAAACTGGGTGCCAATGACTATCTGTCAAAACCCTTTACCGACGACCAGTTGCTCGCTGCCGTGGAGGGGGTTGAAAAAAATGATTTATAAAAAACATGGAGTTGTTTTATGAAACCTCATATCTCACTCTCCTTTGGTATTTCAGAAAATTTTCCATGTCGTAAAAAATACTGACACCTTTTCTGACACAGACCGCGCCATAAATTTTTTACTCAAAATAATTACAGTATTGTCAGGCTATTAAGAGCGCAACCGATACACTTTTATTGGCACAGATTTTGCTTTTGTTAATGATCGCAAAACGTTAGATAACCAATCAAACATGAAGTAAACAGCATCAGAATTTTGAGACATCAGGTTACCGGAAACGACACATCTGTGGGTTTGAGGTTTTAAAAAATCGGCGGGTATCTCGAAGTTGCATCGAATCCGCGCTCGGCTTTAAAGGGCTTATAGTAGAAGACGTGCTGACATGACTGCTGAAAAGATTTTTGAACTGTAATGAAATGTTTTTATTCAATAAAAACTAAACTGATAGCCAGTTTTTTGAGTGTCTCCTTCCTTGTGGGGTTTGTCTCTATCTTTATCGGAGGCCAGCTCCTGCACAAATCCGTTCTGGTCGAGGCGAGAAACCGGGTTCGGCTGGATCTGAATACGGCTCGTGAAATCTACCGAACCCACATCAATTTTGTTAAAGTATCCCTCAATATCACGGCCATTGGACCGGGATTCCTCTCCTCTGTCAGAGAGGCCGATCAATCCAACCTGGTGGGTAGACTGACGCGCATGGCGCATCATGCAAAGTTGGATTTTGCCGGCATCGTCACAGCTGACGGTCGTACCCTCTGCCGCATGGGTCCAAATCCCATTCCCAAGCGTTTTGACGAACCCGATAATCCGATTGTAGATCTGGCGCTAAAGAGAAGCGTTCCCATTGCCGGGACGGTAATTTTGGGCCATGATTTTTTGTATGCCCAGGATCCTCGATTGGCGGCACGGGCAAGTATCCGGTTGCGGCCGACCCCCATGGCGGAAGCCGGAACCGAACAGCCGGAAACCTCGGGAATGGCACTTGCAGCAGCCATCCCGATTTTTGACAATGGAAATGTCCTGGCCGTGCTGTACGGGGGGATACTTCTGAACCAGAGCGATGAAATTGTGGATACGGTGCGGGACACCGTTTTTAAAAACGAAGTTTACAAGGGGCGCAGCATCGGGACTGCAACCGTATTTTTGAAGGACATCCGGATATCGACCAATGTCACCACCTTAAGCGAAAGAAGGGCCATCGGCACCCGGGTTTCAAAAGAGGTCAAAAAACATGTCCTGGAAAAGGGGCAGCGCTGGACCGAGCGCGCCTTTGTGGTCAACGACTGGTATGTCACAGCGTATGATTCCATCGAAGATATTCACGGCGATCGTGTGGGGATGCTGTATGTGGGAGTTCTGGAGGCAAAATACATTGACGACCTGAAAAAAATTATTTCGGTTTTTATCCTCATGACCCTGCTGGGGATGGCCTTTGCCGTCTGCCTGGGATATGCCATGGCAAATAGCATCATGAAACCCGTGCGGCGCCTGATAAAGGCAAGTAAAAAAGTTTCCGAGGGCAGCCTCTCGCCGGATATCGGGCCCATATCAAAAGACGAATTCGGTGTTCTGCAGGTCAATTTCAAGGAGATGGTTGCCGCCATCGGCCGGAGACGGGCTGAGAGCCAGGACAAACTCCTTTATTCTGAAAAACAGGCCAGTATCGGAAGACTTGCCGCCGGCGTTGCCCATGAGATCAACAACCCCTTGACCGGGGTTCTCACGTTTACCCATATGTTGCTTCGCCGGGATGATCTGGCCAAAGAGACTCGTTCCGATCTTGAGACCATTGCAGCGTCAACGGAGCGGGTCCGGCAAATCGTCAAGGGCCTTTTGGATTTTTCCAGGCAGACGGAACTCAACCCCGAACCAACGGACATTAACGCGCTGGTGCAGTTAACCTTAGGCCCCCTGGAAAATCAGGCTCTGGTAAAAGGTATCCGTATAGCCTTTCAACCCGGAAACGATCTGCCGGAGATAACACTCGATCGCAATCAGTTTCAGAGTGTGTTGATGAATATCGTTATCAATGGGCTGGATGCAACTGAACAAGGAGGGGAAATTATCGTTCTCACCGGGAAGAAGGCTTCGGAAAAGGATTGCCGTAAAAATGGGATCGAAATTGCAGTAGCCGACAATGGCCGTGGAATTCCCCAGGAGCATCTGAAACGGCTCTTCGATCCTTTTTTCACAACAAAAGAGGTGGGCTGCGGTACAGGGCTGGGGCTTGCGGTTTCCTTCGGGATCATTAAACGGCACGGGGGAAACATACAGGTTGAAAGCCGGATGGGGAAAGGCAGTACATTCCGGATCTGGCTGCCGGTAGAGGGGAAGTGATCAAGATGAAGATTCTTATCGTTGATGACGAACGTGTTGTGCTGGAGGGCTGTCGCCTGGTGCTGCAGAGCGAAGGATACGAGGTTGCCCTGGTATCCTCTTCCGATTTTGCCCTTAAAATTATTGAAGAAATCAACCCTTCGCTGCTTCTCGTAGACTTGAAGATGCCCGGGCACGACGGTATGTACCTCTTAAAGGAGGTCAAAAAACATCGGCCGGATATTCCTATAATTGTCATGAGCGGCTACGCCACCTTAGAGACTATCGAGGAAGTTTCTGCACAAAGGGCCGACGCCTTTATTCCAAAACCCTTTACACCCGACGAACTTCTCGAAAAAATTCGTCAGGTGAGCAACGGTGAGACCCGACATAAGAAAAAAAAAGGAAGTCATAATAACAGAGATCACCGGCTTTAGAAAAAATAAAAAAGCATTGATCGATAAAGATGACGACGTTGAATGTCCATGGACGATTCCTCCCGGTCTTGAAACAGCCGCTTAGGATTCGGGCAACCGGAACCTGCAGGAGAAAGGAAGGATTATATGAATGAGAAAATGCTTATCATTGATGATGAACAGATCGTGCTGGAATCCTGTAAAAAAATTTTTGGTGCAGAAGGTTTTGATGTGGATGTGACGCAAGATCCCCAAAAAGGGCTTCAGCGAGCGTCGGATTTAAAATTCGATGTGATTCTCTGTGACTGGAAAATGCCGGGATTTGACGGCATGGATGTCGTGGAGGAGCTGAACCGGCGGACCCCGGATTCCACCATAGTCATGATCAGCGGTTATCCGAGTGTGGGCCGGGCCACCGAGGCCATGAAAAGGGGCGCCATGGACTATGTATCCAAGCCCTTTACACCCGAAGAAATTTCCGAAACCGTAAAAAAGGCGGTAAAAAACAAGGCGATTGAAGAAAAACAGGTCCTCAGCCGCTTCGAAAAGGTGATAAAATCTTTTACGTTTCCGACGTCGGCTACGGACGATCAGTCACCGAAGTCCATCGCCGAGATAGTCGCGTCCAAGGTTGGCGTCGGCAAGGTCACTTCCCCCTGGTTTACGGTTTTTATTCTGGGAATTCTGGCGGGTGCCTATATCGGATTCGGGGGGATGCTTTCCACTTCAGTCACCTTTGATATGGCCCCCATTGCCGGCATCGGTTTCAAGAAATTTATGGCCGGGTCCGTATTCAGCGTCGGCCTGATTCTGGTCGTCATTGCCGGAGCCGAGCTTTTTACCGGAAATAATCTGATGATATCCAGCGTTATGACAAAGGATATCACCCTGAGCAACATGACCAAGCGATGGATTCTCGTCTATGTGGCCAACTTTATCGGCTCTATTGTCCTGGCGCTGATGCTTTATTTTTCAGGTCTGTGGAAGACCGGAGACGGTGCCATGGGAGCGGCTGCGGTAGGCGTTGCCTACGGGAAGGTCAATCTGACGTTTATGGAAGCCCTGATTCGGGCGGTCGG
>CAYQNS010000291.1:0-4309 GCA_964418755.1 uncultured Desulfobacteraceae bacterium | reverse complement strand
AGCGGCGTGGTTCGGATGCAGTTGTACAAGGGCAATTGTACGGTCATCGGCAGAAAATCGGATGTATCGCTCTATCGGGAGGATTTTGCCACATTCGAAGACGATGATGTCTACACCCAGAAAGATGCCGAGGGCTTTATCCGATTAAATGCACTGAGACTGCGTATTCAGAATTTGGTGAAAAACTGACTATTTTTCTTAAGGCTCAATTTGCGCAGTTAGATTTTAGCCGTTAGCTATTAGCCGTTGCCAAAGGATTCCTTCATCATTTCGAGCTAAACGCTAATGGCCAATCGCTCAACTTAGTTAACCGAGGTGGTAAAAACATGTCTGAAAAGCCCTGGGACGGCAGATTTGCCGAAAAAACCGACTATCGGGTGGAAAAGTTTACTTCTTCTATCGATATTGACCGGCGGTTGTATGCCTATGATATCGAAGGCAGTATTGCCCATTGCCGGATGCTGGGCAGCGCCGGAATTATTACTCCCGAAGAGGTGGCAACCCTGATTCAGGGACTGGGAACAATCAAGCGGGAAATCGAGCGGGGGCAGTTTGAATTTGATGACGGCCTGGAAGATATTCATATGCATATCGAAACCCGCTTGCTGCAGGTTGCCGGAAAAGTCGCCCAGAAACTGCATACGGCAAGAAGCCGCAATGATCAGGTCGCTCTGGATTCGAGGATGTACCTGAAGGCAGCCACTCGTGCCGTAATAGAGGGCATCGTCGGGTTGGAAAAAGTCATCGTTGCCCTTTCCCGCAAGCATCTGGGGCTTGTGATGCCTGGATATACGCATCTGCAGAGAGCCCAGCCGATTTTACTGTCGCATCATCTTATGGCCTATTATGAAATGTTTACAAGGGACGTGGAGCGTTTTCAGGAATGCCTGAAAAGGATCGATGTCATGCCGCTGGGTGCTGCCGCTCTGGCTGGTACCACCTACCCCATCGACAGGGAACAGACTGCTGAACTGCTCGGGTTTGCGAAAGTATCGACAAACAGTATCGATTCGGTTTCGGACCGGGATTTTATCATTGAGTTCCTGGCGGATGCGGCGATCTGCATGATGCATTTCAGCCGTCTGGGTGAAGAGCTGGTTTTGTGGTCATCCTCCGAGTTTGCCTTTGTGGACCTGCCGGATGCGTTTGCCACGGGCAGCAGTATTATGCCGCAGAAAAAAAACCCTGACGTACCGGAACTGGTCAGGGGCAAAACCGGGCGGGTTGTCGGAGACCTGGTTGCCATGCTCACGATCATGAAATCCCTTCCGCTGGCATATGACCGCGACATGCAGGAAGATAAACAACCCATGATGGATGCGGTGGATACGCTTCAGGCATGCATTGAAGTCATCACCGGAATGCTGCCTCGTCTGAAATTCAATGCGGAAACCATGCGCGCGGCAGCTTCAAAAGGTTATTTAAATGCCACGGACCTGGCTGATTATCTGGTCATGAAAGGAGTCCCTTTCAGGGAGGCCCACGGCAATGTCGGTCAGGCGGTGAGCTATGCGCTGGATCACAAAAAAGAACTTCAGGAATTGACCCTGGAAGAGTTGAGAAAATTCTCAGGAGTCATCGATGACGATATCTTCGGTGTTCTGACTGTTGAAAAAATGATCGACAGACGCAAGTCAGCCGGCGGGACAGCTACCGCAAATGTAAGGGCGGCTATTGATGCGGCGGAAGAGAAGTTGTTAGAAATGGGGAATAGCCGTGAACCATGAACCGATAACCGTCAACGGTCTTAAACCCGGGGAATGCCCACTATTGTTTTTATTTTTCAGGAAAAAGGGCGCACAACTGCTTCTGGCACTGGCCGTTGCACTGGTCATCTGCGGATGCGGCCGTAAAGGGCCGCCTCTTTCGCCGGCACTTGCTCCGGTAGTGGAAATTCAACAGACTATTCCACCGGAATTTTATAAAAAATGAAAAAACTTTCTTTTTTTAAAATGTGCGGCAGCGGCAATGATTTTATCATTGTCGACAATCGCAATCATGTTGTTGAAGAACATGCCCTGCCCGAATTTATTGCGGCGGTCTGCCGGCGGAAAATGTCTGTGGGGGCCGATGGATTTATTCTGATCGAAGATTCGGATACCGTGGATTTTAAGTGGCGGTTTTTCAATTCCGACGGCAGTATCGGTGAGATGTGCGGAAACGGTGCGCGGTGTGCGGCCCGATTTGCCCATGAAACGGGTATTGCCGGGGGAAATATGGAATTTGAAACCCTGGCCGGGGTTATATCCGCTGTGGTTCTCAAAGACAGGGTAAAAATAAGGATGACGGATCCATCCAGTGCCCTGCTGGACAAAAGCCTGGAAATAGATGGCATGCAAGTGGCTTTCAACAGCATCAATACAGGGGTTCCGCATGTGGTGATAGCTGTGGAAGATGCGGACAGGGCGGATGTTGTCCGTCTGGGCCGAATAATTCGACGGCACTCTGCTTTTGAACCGGAAGGAACCAATGTTAATTTTATATCTCCTCGCAAACCTGGCACCTATGCGATTCGGACTTATGAAAGGGGTGTCGAAGATGAGACCCTGGCCTGTGGAACCGGGTCGGTAGCAGGCGCCCTGATTATGGCGATCAAATCCCGGGCCGCTTCTCCTGTGAACATAATTACCCGCAGCAATTGCTGCCTGACCGTTTATTTTAAAGAAAAAAACGGTAATTTTCATGATGTGTTTCTGGAAGGAGACGCCCGCATTATCTCTACGGGTGAATTGGGCCCGGATGCCGGGTTGACCAGGTAAGTTTTCACCCCTGAAGTCTGAATTTTAGAACGGTTGCCAATAATGAACAGGGAACATACCGTTTATATTTCGGTTGGATCGAACATCGGCGATAAACTTGCCCACTGCAAGTCCGGGATCGAAGCCTTGACTCGCTCCGGCGATAATTTACTGGAAAAGGTGTCTGGGTTTTATCGAACCGAACCGGTTGACTTTAAGGATCAGGACTGGTTTGTAAATGCTGCCGTCAGGATTACTACTCGCCTGGATCCTTTGGCGCTTTTAAAGGAACTGCAGTCGATCCAGCTAAGGGCCGGTCTAAAAAAAAGGGTCAGGTTCGGCCCGCGGATTCTGGATCTTGACATCATTTTTTTTGATGATCGCATTATCAATACACCGAATCTGATTGTACCGCATCCGAGAATGCATAAAAGACGCTTTGTCTTGCAGCCTATTTGTGATATAGACTTCAGTATTATCCATCCGGTGATTAAAAAGAATGTTCAGGATCTGTTGGACAGTCTGGATGACACCGGGCAGGGAGTTTTGGCATATTGATAAAATTAATCATGTTGGCGGCCCTTGTGTATTTCGGGTTCAAAGCCGTTAAAAGGCTGATTTTATCCGGATCTTTCTCGAATCTGGAAAGGGACGGCAATTCTGTCTCGGAAATTGATGATATCATGGTCAAAGACCCCTATTGTCAAATCTATTTTCCCAGGAGAAACGGAATCCATCTGCACTTCAACGGGGAGGATCTTTATTTCTGCAGCCCGGAATGCCGGGACAATTTTATAAAAGACAAGGCAGGCTGATAAATTAAATTTATGGTCTTGTAAACCCCATACAAATTATAAAAAGAGAATTTTCAAGAGATGCTCTTCAGTAAAAATATTGCATACCTACTGAGTCACCCCAATGCACTGACCCTCTATCGAATTGCAGCGACGCCGATTATTGTTGTCCTGATGATGTTTCCCGGTAGATTTTGTACATTCATCGCCGCCATGCTGTTCAGCGCCGCCGCCATTACCGATTTTTTCGATGGATTTTACGCCCGGCAGCGGGGGCTGGTCAGTAATTTCGGTAAAATTATGGATCCTTTGGCCGATAAACTTTTGGTTTCCTCTGCGTTTATCATGCTCAGTTCCCTGGGATGGATTCCAGGCTGGATGGTGTGTGTGATCATCGGGCGTGAACTTGCCGTGACGGGATTGCGGAATATCATCACCGAAAGCGGTGGCGATGTGTCGGCATCCGGGTTGGGGAAATACAAAACAGGATTTCAGATTGCGGCCATCATACCGCTGCTGATTCATTTTACCCACTTCGGGATTGATTTTACCGCCATCGGAAACATTTTTCTGTGGGTGGCCCTGCTCATGACGGTATGGTCCGGGGCGGATTATTTTATTAAATCTCGCCATCTGCTGACCACCTGATGAAATCTAAGTGCCGGCGTGTTTTTTGGGTATTTTTTTATTGACAACAAGAGTGTATTTGTATATCTATCCAAATTCTGAGCGGGAATAACTCAGTGGTAGAGTGCGACCTTGCCAAGGTCGAAGTCG
>CAYQNS010000290.1:0-4315 GCA_964418755.1 uncultured Desulfobacteraceae bacterium | reverse complement strand
ATATCAATATCGGGCTTTCGCCGGCGGAAAAAAACGATCTCGAAAAATTGATAGGAGAGTTCAGCGCCGGACAAAATAAGGATCCTTCCGGAAGCTCGGTTGAAGATATTCAGAAACAACTCGCTGCAATGAAAAAACTTCTTGCACGGCACGGCGAGATGTTAATGAAATTCGATTCCAGAATGAAGGCATTTTATGAAATTATTCGTCTGACCCATGAGAAAACCGAAATTATGAACGATAGAATCACTACGGTCATAGAGACTATCCAAAGGGCGGATGAAAACTGAGGAAGACTGGAGATTTGTCGGCGGTGGCGGTAAAAAACCGGTTACCGGCAATCAACAACGGACAACCGATCCGGGGGAAGAGATTGAGAAAGCATCCAAGTAGGCAAGACAGTATTGTAAATCGGATTATTGACGGTTCCGTCAACATTGAATCTGAAAAAGAATTCGAAAATTTGCTGGAAATATTTCCGAATGAGCCGTCCCTTCACAGGGCTTTTGCCGATTTACTGGTAAAAAACAATTCAAGAGAGGCTGCCGACGACGCTTATGAACAGTCGGTGGATCTTTTTATCGAGGCGGGCCGGATACTGCCGGCAATTGTGGCAAAAATTTTAAAATGGCGTATTGTCAGGCCGCTTAATAAAGAAGGGCGTAACTTTTACGCCGTGGTTCGTGATTGCAAGTTTATTGATAAACCACTGAACCGATTTTTATCCGGCCTTTCCTATCATGAGTTTGTGGCAATATTGCTGAAAATGGTGCCCTGCCGTTTCTTGGGTGATACCATAATAAAAAGACCGGGAGATATTGAAAATTATCTTTATCTTGTTGCTGGCGGAGCTGTGAGTGAGATCACTCTCTCCCGGTCGACTATCTCCTCGGGATCAAACGGACGGCGCCGGACGGATTTGACTGAAAGTGATTTTTTTGGAAGCATTTATCCGTTTGAACAGGAACAAATATCCCATACGCAGGTCGGAACCATTACCAATGTGGAGGTGGTCAAGATCTCAAAACCGGATTTGATTAAAATCAGCAGAAAATACGGCGATATGGGATTAAAAGTTGAAAAATTATACAGGTGGCGCGATGAAAGCGATGATGAATGCGCAACTCAGATCATTCGAAAGACGGTCAGGCATCAATTGCCGACCCGGGTATACATGAAGGTGTTCGAGGCCACAGCCGGTAGCCTCCCTTTGCTGATAGAAGGCTTTGCCGATGATATCTCTTCCGGGGGTGCCTGTGTGGTGATAGGGGAGCAATACCGTTTTGGCCCTCCCAATGCCATGGTCGATAAAAATGTAAAGCTTGAAGTCGTTTTATCCAACGCTGCCGTGCGTTTGGCTATTCTTGGCCGGATAGTCTGGGGAAAAGGCATCTTTCTCGAAGGTAAAAAAAGTGTTGCTATCGGAGTTCGATTTACCGAAATGACGGATAATGATCGTGAATTACTGCATGAGTTTTGCAGCGGGAGTGAAGGGGAACAAAATCTTATTTGGAGCTTATGGGAGTCAATGGTTAAATAAAAAGAAATCGTTCAAAGATTCGGAACCTCAATGATCCAATAATTTTTTTTGTGAAAGGCGGAATGTGAAGGAAGAAAATACCCAAAAAAAAGATGCAGTTCCCGTTGTCTGGGCAGTTGGCGGAGGCAAGGGGGGCGTCGGCAAGAGTGTTATCAGTACTTTGCTGGCATTCTGGCTGGTGCGCATGGGGAAACGGACGATTTTGGTTGATATGGACCTGGGAGGAGCCAATCTGCATACCCTGCTGGGTATCAAGAGCCCTGAACGGACGCTGAATGATTTTGTTACCAGAAGATATAGTGCGCTTGAAGATATATGCATCCCGACTCCGGAAAAAAAATTGCGCCTGATCAGCGGCGCCAGTGAAATCCTTTCGCTTTCAAACCCGCATTTTTCCCAAAAGGTAAAGATTATAAAAAATATTTTCAAGCTGGACGCGGATTATGTTATTCTTGACTTGGGGGCGGGAACCTCTTTTAATGTACTGGATTTTTTTCTTTTTGCTCATAAAAGAATCCTGGTGGTGACACCGCAGCCCATATCTATCCAAAATGCTTACGGGTTCGTCCGTAATGCAGTGTATCGGAGGTTGAGCCAGATTTGCAACCAAAAGCCGTCACTGCAGATGTTGGTAAAAACGGCAATGGATCCCAAAAACGATCTTAAGGTACGGACAATCAAAGAATTATTCGCGGTTATCGAGGAGTCGGGAGATTTTGAAACCGCAAAAATACTTAAAAATGAGATCGCCAGGATCAAGCCGGCTGTGATTACCAATATGGTCAAAGATCCCAGAGAGAAAAACGCCGGTCGCATTGTCCAGCTTGTTGCTGAAAAATATTTAATGCTTCATCCGGTGGATTATGGTAGTGTAGCTTATGATAAGCAAATTTATTCAATGGTTTCCGGAATGGTGCCATTGACGAAACTTAATCAGTCGAGTGATGCACTTGCCGGTGCATATGAGATAGCGACCCGGTTGCTTTAAGGGGACTGCGGGAAACTATTATTTTTACATCACTATTTACCCTGATATGCCTTTGTGGCTCAAATTCAGCAAACCCTGTTGATGGCAGGTTCATTGAATCACAGGCAGATATTTTATTATTGTTTGTCGGGTTCAATAAAAATTGTGCTTGACAATGGGTCGAGGAGTAATTAATTTTTAGTAATTTTTGGGTATAATCTCATAAGGAGGATTTATATTGCGACCTCAAAAAAGACGTATTGTGGCTTACAATCCGAGTGTCAGTTATTTTAAACCCAGAGGCATTCCCATGCTTGAACTTGACGAGATACAGCTTACAATCGATGCTTATGAAGCTGTTCGGCTCTCTGATCTGGAGGGAATGTCTCACGAAGAGGCCGGCCAGGCCATGGGCGTTTCCAGGGCCACGTTCGGGCGGATTATTCTCAAGGCGCGCAAGGCTATTGCAAATGCCATTGTTAATGGGAAAGCCATTAATATTGAAGGCGGCACCTATGCGCTTGTAGAGGATAAAAGAATATTCATGTGCAATGACTGCGGTCGCAGGTGGGAGGCCCCCTTAGGTACCGGTAAGCCCAAGGAATGTCCTAACTGCAGTTCAGACAAGATCGTCCGGGTGAAACCGGATAAAGTAAGATAGATATCATAAGCGGATCAAATTTAAAAAATTTTAACGGGTTTCGCAGTCGGGTTTTTCAATTTGCGAACGATTCACCGGTAATGTCTGTTGTCCGGCAAAAGCGACCCTGTTATCCTGTGACTTTGGGGCTACGCTTTTGTTACGTTACCCCGTGTCAGCAATGGCGACAGAAGATTTGCGTGTGTTGCCCAGGGCGGAAAGTACTTTTGAATCCGGGAATGTTTTATAAAATATAGGAGATAAAATAGTTATCATGAAAATTGCGCTTACAGCAACAGGACGTGATATTACGTCGGACCTTGACCCTCGTTTCGGGAGGGCAGAGTATTTTATTTTTGTTGATGCAGACTCCATGAAGTATGAGGTCGTGGAAAATACACAGAATCTAAATCTTCCACAGGGAGCCGGAATACAGGCCGGAAAAACCATTGTTGAAAATAACGCAGATGTGCTTATTTCCGGAAATTGCGGTCCCAAGGCCTTTAAAGTGTTAAACAGCGCAGGTGTTAAAATTGTGGTCGGCCCAAGGGGGCGGGTGGTAGATGCCGTCGAAAAATATAAGAACGGTGAATTGACGGCAATGGATGCTGCCAATGTAGAGGGGCACTGGGTTTAGAAATGGTATCAGGTATCGGGTCTTGCCCGTTATTGCACTTGCAACCGATCGCCGGCAATTAAAAAAATATTAAGGAGAAATGAACAATGGCTCAACTTCATGGAAGTGTAGACGTTGCAAAAAAGAAGGATCCGGCCAAGGAGGATCAGGATGCCCAGGTCAAAGGATCTTTGCAGAAAATAAAAAATAAATTTATCGTTATGAGTGGTAAGGGAGGGGTTGGAAAAACCAGCACCTCGGTCAACCTTGCCATTGCTCTGTCCAAAAAGGGATTTAAAGTCGGGCTGATGGATGTAGACCTGCACGGCCCGGATGTTCCGCGGATGCTGGGGCTCAGCGGTATGCTGGACCTGAACGCTAGTAAAAAGCTGAATCCCATGAAATATTCCGAAAACCTGGCAGCGGTTTCCATAGAATCGCTGACACCCAATAAAGATGATGCTATTATCTGGCGCGGTCCGATTAAATATTCGGCAATCCGGCAGTTTATTGCAGATGTGGAATGGGGGGTGCTTGATTTTTTAATTGTGG
>CAYQNS010000289.1:0-4361 GCA_964418755.1 uncultured Desulfobacteraceae bacterium | reverse complement strand
AGGTACTCGACGTAGTCGGCACCGCGATTCCTGGCGGCGAAGCCGCCAGGAACGACCTGCATCAGCCGCGGCGCCAATGAACTTGCAGAAAAAAACGCCGCGCTTCTCGCCGTCTGCTGGATGCTTTTGTTCGGCGATTTTACCGGTTTTCTAAAACCCATAACGACGACCGTGGCGGGAGCCCGCTTGCCGGAGGACTTTCTGAAGATTTGCCAATAAAGGGGCCTTGGCCTCGGGAAGCAGGGGCAAAAGTCGTTCAGCTACAAACAGCTCTGTCGCTGTTTGACCTAGAAGATGAACGTCCCATGAACGAACGCTCCCCGCACGGCTCAAATCCGCTAACAGGAACGAAACCGCATCCGCGCTGAAATCGTCGGTTGTAAGATCGTTTTGTCGAAGAAGAATTGAATGAGCAAGCACTGCCCGATACTTCGAGCTAGGCTTGTTGAATTCTATCACAAAGGACCGGCACACTTCCTTGTGCAAACAGCAAGAAAATAGCAAAGAAAGTCGATCCTGAAGCCAATAGCCAGAATCCTTGCCACTTTCATCGATAAGCCATTCCAGCCACCATTCGATTGGTCCAATTTCCAACTGCCCGAGCGGAAAGTCCCCCACACCGTAAATTTGATTGATAATATCCACAGCAATACTGGAATCACGCAGCTTCAATAGCTTTACAAAAAGCTCCTCCTTTCCGGCCCAATTAATATCAAGTTGATCGAGGAGATGCATTGGTTCACGGCGGCGTTGTTCGGAGTTCATGTTTGCAAGTTCGTATAATGCCTCAAATACTGGCTCGCTTTCCGTTGGTGCAACGCAGTTAATCAAAAATGCCTTTGCGATCCCCGTTCTGGTAACCGCCCGGTCTCTAATGCCCTCAGCCAAGTCTGGCCGACCTGAACAAAGGCACTGGAGCGCCTTGAGCGCCCAAGAATCTTCCTCAGGATCGTTCGCCATCGATATGAGGCAGTCTATGTGTTCATCTTTGAAAGACGCCCAAGATAACTCGTGTTCCGGTTTAGCAGAATGCCCGACAAAATAGATGGAAGTCGCAGCTTTTTTGACACCGCGCAGGAGTAGTTCCCCTGCCAACTCCAGAGCCGCCGTCGAATGGTGCTTCCAAAGAATATTGCACAAAATGCGTGCACGAATCTCTGGCACTGGCCCCGATTCAACGCTTGTCAGTAACCCCTCCTTGATGGCTGGGATTTCAAGATCCGCGAGAAAATTTGCAGCACCGTTTGTGAAGCCATGAGCAACGTTATCATCCGAATCCGATGTCACCGCGTTATATAAAGAATCTGACAACTCAGCCACCCTCTTGATATCCTCTGGTGTAGCGAGCGGCCTGAGAGCCGCTGCGATGCCGTTGCAGCAAAAATTGTAGTCAGATTTCGCTTCAATCAGCATGCCCAGCAGCTCATATTTAATTTCAGGACCTTTAATCTCGATGAGCCGCTTCACGGCTGCCCCTCCAATTGAGTTGCCGAGCTTCATCAGAGATCGTAACTGCGGCTCGTGCGATTGCGTAAGCGGCAGGCTTGACTCTACAATCCACTCAATCCGGCTCTCGTGTGGCCCGAATTCCTTAAGGTGTTCAGGAATTTGGGCGAGGAGATTTGATACGTAATCATCACGATCAACCTCAAGATATTTCACTGCAGTAAGCGCAAGTGCTAAGTCTACCCTGACTACATCTTGGAAAAAGGTCTCCGATTGCGATTGCGGCAGAAGGCTGAGAGCTAGAAACAATGCTTGGTCCCACCTAGTTAGTGTAAGCTTCTCTTTGAGTATCTGTGGATTTATTTGATAGCGGTGTGCAAGTTCTTTGGCTGCGAGGTACTCAGTAATCGATTGATGTACGAACGCAATCCGCCCTCCCATGTGCGGAATCAGAACCATAGCTGAAATAAGCCAATTGGCGACATCGCGGGCATCAATATCTTGAAAGCCAGCCGCCTCGACATTCGCCTTCAAAATTCGGAGAAGGTCCGACAAAGGATATGCCTCCTCTCCGTGATTGATCGCATCATAAGCAGCAAGAGAGAGTGCCTTTTCTATTTCAAATGCTTTACCGAACCGCATAATGAATGCTCGGTGCAGATTCACAAAAAATGAATGATAGAAATCCCGTGGATGAGCCTCTTTGGGTAAGCTTACAACACCGCTTAAGATAAACTGAAAATAGAATGGTTTTTGCAGCAGTAACCGAACCTCACGGTCAAAACGACCACCGATTTCGATGCTCATTCGCTGGAGCTCGGCATCCACAACAGTTTTATCAATTCGATCGAGGCAGTAGGATGGCAATCCCAACTTATCGAGGCCGTCGCTAGTTCGTGAGCCAATTATTAGAGACGAGCGTCCAATGCTTGCTGTAAACTTGGCGAAGTCTGTTTCATAATCACCGCTTTCCCAATACTCTCTTGGCATTTCGTTGAAAGAGTCTAAGAATACTTTTATTTGGAAACGCTGCTTTATGTCATCGAACGGCAAACTCTTTGGCAGAGTCTGACTCACCAACTCAGCGAGGTCTCCATGATACAGCTTTAGGTCAACCAAGATGGGAACAACGACAGCGGTGCTATCGAAGGGTTCTGAGAGACAAATTTCATTAAGTTTCTCAGCGAGTCGTGCGGCGGCTCGCCGGAGCGCGTATGTCTTCCCTGCGCCTGGCAACCCAACAAGTAACCCTCGTTCCGGCCCTTCATCCAAGAACTTCTCAATTGGGTAGTGGTCAAATTTGTCAGGATGATAGTAAAGCTCCTTTTCCCTGCGGTTGCCACGGTCGACATGCACCCGAATAGGAAATTCAGGATCGGCCTTGGGTGTGCGTGCCAGTCGTGCTGCATGACGAGCCAAAGAGAGGACCAAATCTGGCGTACATATTTCGCTTTCTACTCCGTCATGTCCTGCCGCCGGGACTACGGGCTCTGGTTCGAGGAGTGAATCAAGTAGTGTGAGAAGCGCGGAGTGGTCTTTAGTCCGCTCAGGTCGCGTAGTGGTTGCATAGCCAACGAGATGAATGCCGTAATTTCTTCTCCAATAGTCACACTCCGCTTCCGAGACGTCTGCCATGATCGCATAATGATCACGTGTACCACCTTTGTAGGTATTCGCGAGAAGATCGCGCACATAGATGAAATCTGGATCTCTCAAACCGAATCCAAGGTAGACGACCGGCCTGCTTGCCAAGAGCATCTTCAACGATTCCAAGGCGTTCTGTCGTTCTCCCTGGGGAAGAAGTTGCCGATATTGCTCCCGCGTTAGAATGATACTATCGCTATCCGCAGCGTCTCCGTGAGGCTTAAACACAAAATCAATGGCGCGAGCGTGGACAATTTCGGCGGTTTCTGTGAGATGACGATTTGTAATCGGTGGGCGAAAGAACCGGTCCGGCTGCCATTGTCGAAGGGCTTCTTCAAGGAGGTTATCATAGTTTGTTGTGACATAGCAGCGCGTTCCCAATGAGACAATCTTCCGGTGAATCTCATGTGGTACGGCGACGCCATAACGGCATACAGCCCGAATAAAATCACCAATCTGTTGTTTCGTCAGCTTGTCGAATCCGTAGCTAGCCGCTTGCAATAAATCTCCACGTTCCGCTTCTGCGCGAACCAGATCGGCTTTGGCACCTGCCGTTTCTAGGAATTTCGCGAGCTCTTCAATCAGACCTGACCACGACGGAAGACCAGACCACAATGATATTCCCGATCCAATGAACAGGACCGTGTCTTCCTGAGCGAGAATTTGCTTTAGTTTATGCAAATCTGAGTTCCTTTCTTGGAATACAACATCTTTGATGTTGTGGATTCGATATTCATTTTATAATGCCGAATCGCGGTGCTGACCCGCGAGCGCGCCGGGTGGGAGCAGGCCGGAGGCCTGTTCACGCCCGGCGCGCGCAGTCGGGTCGAGTTCCTTGTTCCGGCGCGTAGCGACGGGGCAAGGTACTCGACGTAGTCGGCACCGCGATTCCTGGCGGCAAAGCCGCCAGGAACGCCGCTAATCAGCCGCGCGGCTTTTTGCGTCGGCTTCCGGGTAAAGGCACCGGTTACCCGGCGCCCTCCCCACAGATCCGTACGTGAAGATTTCCCTCATACGGTTCCTTGGCTCAGATTCTTTTTACCGAATCATCGACCAGACCGGCGACACCCCGTCTGGCGCATAACTTTGCTACCCTGTTGCGCAATTTGCTGAAGTTCTGTTGATATGGTTTGCGATCTCAGTGTATCTCCCATAGTTCCATTCAGCAATACGTTATACCCTGCTTCACCTTCCCTGCGATGGGTCGCTTTGGGTTCCACTTCCCCACCTTCCCGCCTCTGCGTTTACAGAAACATCGGTACTATGATCCA
>CAYQNS010000288.1:0-4372 GCA_964418755.1 uncultured Desulfobacteraceae bacterium | reverse complement strand
TATGCACAGGTTGTGGTATCGGGGATGCCCTTGATATGGAAGAGATGTGCGCAGTCCCTGAAGAAAAAAATTTCCCTGTTAAAACCCATCCTTTTTTATGCGGAAAGGAAGGGATTGAACTTATTAAAAAAGATATAGCAGATGAGGGCATAAACACGCTGGTTATTGCCGGTTGTTCCCGGCGTGTAAATTTTGATGTTTTCAAATTTGGCGGTTGTATCATTGACCGGGTCAATCTGAGAGAACAGGCTGTCTGGTCTCATCCCAGATCCGAATTTCCGGCGCTCACTGAAGAACAAAAAGACGATGAAGAACACTATGACAGTCTTCAAATGCTGGCCGAAGATTATCTGAGAATGGGGATGGCAAAGGTTGAAAAAATAAACTTGCCTGAACCATCTTTGCTTGAAACTTTAAGCCGGAAAATTCTGGTTATCGGTGGCGGTATTACGGGTATTTCCGCCGGCATCGATGCTGCAAAAGCAGGCTATGACGTAACCATCGTTGAAAAAGAACCATCCCTTGGCGGATATGCAGCGAAACTCCGGAAACAACTGCCGGTAGAAGATCCATATGACAGCCTGATTCCATCTGTAATCGAAGGCAAAATAAAAGAGATTGAAGCCTATCCGAATATAATAATTAAGACGGGTACTGTGGTTGCCCGTATTGCCGGTCAACCGGGTGATTTCATGGTAACATTCAAAAAACCCGGAGAAAAGATACAGTTTGACGTACCATTTCCTTTGCCTGAGGAAATGAAACTGGATGAAAAAGGTAATACGCTTGATGCTGAAAAGCAGCACGAGTTGTTCATGGAATTTAACAAAGGCAGGGAAGACATTCTGACCATCGATCCTGATGGAGAGAAATTCGGAGCTGTTGTTCTTGCTGCCGGATGGCGGCCTTATGAACCTGAAAAAGATGAATTTGCACACCTCGGTTTTGGAGATTTGCCTGATGTTGTGACCAATCACCAGTTCGAGGAAATGGCTGCTGAAGGAAAGATAGCACGGCCATCTGACGGAAAAGAAGCCAAATCTGTTGTTTTTATACAAAGCCCCGGCAAAGGCGACGATGACAGTGACTTTGATTTTGCCGGTTCGGTCACCAGCCTGGTTGCGCTAAAGCAGGCAAAATATATCCGTGAAGATTATGATGACGGCAAGGCCTATATCTTCTATCAGCACATGCGGACGCCTGGTCTTTCGGAGAACTTTTACAGGAACATTCAGGAGGATGTCGGTATCTTTCTGACCAAAGGTGAAGTGATCAGTGTTTCCAAGAATGGGGACGACATGATTGTTGAAGCCGATAATACATTGCTGGGTGAAAAGATCAAGGTCAAGGCGGATATGGTAGTTCTGGCGACAGGGATGGTCCCGGTTACTGTGGATGACCCTGTAGTCAACCTGGCTTACCGGCAGGGACCGGCTTTTCGTGATATCGATCTTTTTAACGGGTATTGTGACTCGAATTTTATATGCTTTCCCTATGAAACCCAGAGAACAGGCATTTATGCTGCAGGATGCGTCCGGCGTAATATGACCATAGAAGAGTCTGTTGAAGACGCTACAGGTGCTGCCTTAAAGGCTATTCAATGCATCGAATCAACAAACAGGGGTGTTTCCGTACACCCCAGATCCGGTGATATGACAATACCCGACTTTTTCTTCCAAAGATGTACGCAATGTAAACGATGCACCGAGGAATGCCCCTTCGGTGCGCTCGATGATGATGAAAAAGGAACTCCCAAGGTGAATCCGACACGGTGCAGACGCTGCGGCACCTGTATGGGGGCATGCCCCGAGCGAATTATCGGATTCACTGATTACAGTATCGACAGTGTCGGATCTATGATCAAATCCATTGAGGTGCCGTCAGAGGACGATTATGATGAACCGCCCGTTAGGATTGTCGGGCTTGTTTGTGAAAATGATGCTTACCCTGCGCTGGACATTGTCGGGCTGAACAGGCTCAGCTATTCAGCAGAGGTTCGTTTCGTTCCGGTAAGATGCCTTGGGTCGGTAAACGTTGTATGGATTAAAGATGCGCTTGCCAAAGGTATGGACGGTATTTTCCTTCTGGGCTGCAAACACGGCGATGATTATCAGTGCCATTTTGTAAAAGGGAGTGAACTGGCAGAAATAAGAATGAAAAAAATAGGTGAAGCTCTATCAAGCCTGGCCTTGGAAGAAGAGCGGGTAGCTCAATTCGAAGTCGCAATCGATGATTATGACAAACTTCCCAATATGATTAATGAGTTTGTTGAAATGGTTGAAGAGCTTGGGCCGAACCCGTTTAAAGGATTCTAGTAATTGAAGATTGAAGATTACTTTTTCAATCTTCAATATAAGAGGAGATATAATATGACGGATAAATACTTGGTTGAGCCTGATTTAGGTTTTATTAAAGAGATTGCCGGGTTGGGTGGTGGAGATTTGAAAAAATGCTTCCAGTGTGCAACATGTTCGGTGGTCTGTCCGATTTCCCCGGATAACAAACCGTTTCCCAGAAAGGAAATGATCGCCGCATCCTGGGGCCTCAAGGACAAGCTGGTGGGCAATGGTGATATCTGGCTGTGCCACAACTGCGGCGACTGCTCCACCCTGTGCCCCCGGGGCGCCAAACCCGGTGATGTGCTGGCGGCAATTCGCCAATATGCCATTACCGAATATGCGGCCCCAAAGGTTCTTAGCAAGGCGGTCAATGACCCCAAAAAGCTGCCGGTATTGCTGGCAATTCCGACGGTTTTATTCATAGTAACGGGTCTGATTCTGAAGCTGTTCGGCGTTAACTGGCTGAATTTTGCTCCCGGTGGTGATGAAATCGTGCATGCCCACTTTTTTTCGAGCTGGCTGGTGGATTTGATGATGATTCCGGCCTCATTCTGGGCCATTGCGATTTTCGGGCTGGGACTGAAGCGGTTTCTGGCTGATATCCATGCCGATGCCCTGGCCGAGGGTAAAACGGACAAGAAGACCATTGATCCGGTGGGATTTATCCAGGCCCTTTTCAGGATTATTCCCACCATCCTTAAACATGAAAAGTTTAACGAGTGCAGCGAAAACAGGGATCGTTCCACTGCTCATATGATGGTGTTCTTCGGTTTTATCGGCCTGTTTATCGTCACTTCTATTTTCTTTGTTGTCCTGTACGTGTTCCAGGGCCACGGACCCTATTCACAGATGAATCCGGTTAAATGGCTTGCCAATATTGCCGGCGTGTCCCTGGTTATCGGCAGCAGCTTGATGATTAAAAACCGCCTGGCCAAGAAAGAGGATCAGGTATCAACCTATAAGGACTGGTTTTTGATAGGACTCGCCCTGGCTCTGGGTCTTAGCGGCATGTTGACGGAAATGACCCGGCTGGGCGGTCTGGCCGGTATCTCCTATTTCCTTTATTTTGTCCATCTGGTGTTTGTCTGGTCCCTGTTTGTCTATGTGCCGTTTACCAAGCTGGCACATATCGTATACCGTACCGTTGCCATGACCTATTCGGAATATGGCAATAGAAAATAGCAGATAAGCTAAAAAAACAAGTTGCAAAAAGGGAAGCTTTATAAAAAAAGTTTCCCTTTTTTTTATAGCTATTTACAAGTTCAGGGTTTAAATGGTTGCGGGCTGCTATTTTTGATACCAGCTTCCCTTATCGTCCTGGAGCCAGTGCCCGGGTTTGGCGGTGGCGTAAATTTTGATGGCCCTGCGGCGGCCGACGTTTTCAGTCGTGCTGCCTTTTTTTTTGGCAATGACCTTGTAGACCGTTTCCCGGTCTTTGTTTTCAGATGCCACTAGCTTTGCTTGGGGCTTTTGGGTGCTCATAAAATCCAGATATCCCCGGTTGTTTTCGCCGATGCTGCCCTCTGCCTTAAGGGCATTGATTTGCGGTAGCCTGGCCTTCATGCGCTCCTTGATACCGCCGGCAAAGCCGTTGGTGCCAAGAATGAAAACTGCGGTGAGGATGATGGCGGTTATCCCATGAAATTTTTTTATCGTCATTTTTTTATCTCCCTGTATTTTTTAAAGCGCCGGGCCCCTAATTCTGCGTATCGGCCGGCTGGCCGGTGTCATCACCGGTCTGGTCAATATCTCCGAAAAAGTCATCCAGGGCCTTGTCCACCTTGATATTCACGTCTATGGTAATATGGATCGGCTTGATCTCCACCGGTGCTACCGCCACTGCATGACGGGTGCTGCATGAAAATAAAAACATTGCCAGCAGCGCAGCCATCAGATAGCCGCTCTTTTTTTTCATGGTAGGTTTCCTTTTTTTATGTAATGTGTCGGTTTTGTATGGCTTTATTCAAACATCCGGGCGTTATCCTTATAGCGCAAAATCTGATTCAAGGGAAGCTGCAGGTTGACGTCAAGGC
>CAYQNS010000287.1:0-4384 GCA_964418755.1 uncultured Desulfobacteraceae bacterium | reverse complement strand
AAATCCTCACATCGCTATTTTAGGGCACTTTAACCATAAGCGGGAACTGCTGGAGGTAACTCGACCTTTGCCTCCTCAGGGGGCAAAGGCAATTTTATCCCCTTTCAGGGGTTATTCCAAAACCGGGCCCTCTGGACCCGGTTTTTTATTTAAAAGGATTTTTAAATATGCACGTATATGGTAAAAAAGGGCGAGATATGGGCCTTGCGGTTCTTGAATTCATCGACCATCACGAGAAAAATTCTGGAAACAACATTGCGTCAAATTTGTTCGAAACAGGCGCTGCTATCAAAAGAAAAGCGTACGATCAGGCGCTGGGTTACCTGCAATAGGAGAACCAATGGATAACGAAAAGGCCAAGGGCCTGATATTCGGATTGGCGATAGGAGATGCTTTGGGCTACCCGACAGAGTTCATGACGCTGGGGCGGATAAAGGCGGATTTTGGCCCCTACGGCATCACGGATTTCCCAAAATCACCCGCCCTTTATACCTGATGACACATAGATGAGCATTGCCATTGCTGAAGCGCTGATTAGAGTCGGCGACCAGGAAATCGAAATGATCATGGAAGTGGTCAAGGAGGAGTTCATCAAATGGCGACACTCACCGGAAAATAACCGGTCACTCAGCGCAGATACGATCATCGATGAACGGGGCCGGGGGTTCTACCGAATCAGGGTGCGCACTGAAAGTAATCACCTGGGACCGGAAGACGATCCTTTGCCCATCATTCCCGGCATGACCGCCGAAGTGGATATCCTCACCGGCAAAAGAACCGGTCTCGATTATCTGGCAAAGCCGTTTTTAAAGGCCCGCTACAAAGCCCTCCGGGAACGGTAATCTGGGTGTCGGATTTTTTAAAAGCCCCCTTATTGCCTGCCGGGGCAGTCGCCCCGGCATGGCGTCTTTTTGAGATGTTGATTTTACTCCGCGCACTTAAACCCACCGGTCTTTAGCCGGTGGTTGTTTAGTTTCCACAATATAAAACGGAAATTGGATTATCTATTCAGGAAATTTGAAAGGAGGGACTTATCCAGGCTTATATTGAAAGCTGGTTTGGTAAATACGTCGTATGTGTTTGTAAAAATGTGATGTCAAAAATTTACTATTTTATTTTTTTAATGGGCGTGCGACTTTTTGATTCACTCATCAGGCGGCCTTTTAAGGCATATGGCAACTACGGAAATTTCAGTGTGTTCTGTGTCTTCCGGTGCGCCAGAAGAAAAAATGGGGACCAGGTTAATAATGCCCTTACTATATCGGTGAGCATTTTGAACTTGAAGATACAACCCGGGTAAAGTAAGCATACGGGCGCATTCCGGTATCTTGTAGATCCCATTCAGCCGTGGGACTTATTGCCGCCAATGCATGATAAACCTGACATTGTTAGCCACTCCGTTTCAATGGGTCCGGCATTGCGTTCAAATTCTTCAACCGATAGCGCCTTTGGCCCATGATGCTGAAAATATTCAACGATGGCAGTCGGTAATGTATAACCGGCAATGGTTTCAGGATTTTTAAATGCCTGCGCATAGGCCATAATCTGCTCTGACCATATATACCGGGGGTGCCATGGGCTGAGTGTGTCCGCGTGATATATGCACTGATTAATTGAAGATTGAAATGGAAGGATGCACGGAAAGTCCTGTTTATGGGGTTTGCCACAGACAATACAATCCACATATTGCATAAAGTCGACTGAAGCCAGGATATTGCGTATGTCCTGAAGGGGATACGGGATCTCCATCCAAACGTTAAAACCCGCCTCATTTGCTTGCCGGCAAAACCGGGAAAGTGAAGTGGCTTGCAGCAAGGCATCTCCCCCCCGAAGAAACAATGTTTTACACCTTACTTTCCGCCCCACATCTTTGAGACTGAAAAACAGCTGGATTTGTTTTTGATAGGACCCAACGATTCTTTGATAGTCCCTTAATGTCATATCAGGATAAGGGCTGTGCAGCATGAAGTAATCCGTTTGCACCTCCAGTAATCTTTTCTGCAAAGCCAGGTTCAATCTGCAGGATTCAAGGCTTTTTTCTTTTCGATCCGCAGCAAAATACCAGGACGGTATTTTTCGTACATGATCAAGCAAAGCATCCACCGTCATCTCTTTGCCGAAACCAATGTCACACATACCCGGGTTAGTATCAACCGCCGGGGGGATTTTTGATCCTTGCAGATACACATTTACACACTGTTTTTCAGCAGTAGCCAGCGGTGTACAATCCACATGGGCAATGCTCAGCGTATTATTGTTTTTAAAATAGGTTCGAGATACGGATTTATGTTCCATTCGGGGTTTGAATTCAAATATGCGCTGGGGTATGGATTTATCAATTTTTCCAAACAGCATCTCAAATTCTTCACACACATCAAAGGTGTATGTCCTGAGCTGAATCAAACGCAAAATATCAAGCGTGTCCTCTTTTAGCACAGGGACATATTTATTTTGCCTGTGCCATGAACTCATTTGTAAACCGGCTTCAATTTCCATGGAATACGCATAGGTCACAGGCTTTTCATGCGTCAGAGATTTTCGAGAATCCAGGAGTATTTGATTGGTGGATCCAAAATAAAAATGGGCTACATTCTCATTCTTCCATTGAAAGGCTCCCACCTTGATCATGTCGGTCATCTCAACAACGGATCGCAGCAGGGGGTCATTGACCATCTCTTCCCAGTTGTAGAGACCTGAGTAAAGACAGATATCCCAGTCCGGTCGCCTCTCTTTGACGTACCCGATGAGTCGTTGGACCTGCACCGGTTGCAATAAAGGCTCCCCTCCGGAGATTGTCACCCCCTGTATCGGGAGTTCCAACCAGTTCTCGGGGGCGGCAGACGGATCATGACCGTGGATCAGTACAGAGAGTCCGGCAAATAAAATTTTTGCCAAATGGATATACTCCGATATGTCATTTTGACCCGATTCCAATATATATTCATGGGTATTCAATATATCCCACAGGATGTGCCGGACGGCATTTACATATAGAATTTTCTGGAAACCCATATCGTTAGGATAACCGGTCATCGCAAATTTTGCAGAGCGTGCCTGTGTGATATCCCTGCCGACGCGCTGCGGCGGTAAAAGTTTGTTTAACCGCAATCTTTTTGCTTCCATATTGCGGCATCCAGGGCAAAAGTTCGGGCACCCCTGCAAAAAGACGGCATGGCGGACACCGGGCCCTTCATCAAGGGCTCCAAAATTATATTTTTGCACATTCAAATACTTTTGGGTATAAATCGTTTGCCCTTTGAGGGATGCCTCAAGCCATTGTCTATATGCCGACATTTATAAAACCCATCACATGTAATAAAAGTTTATGTTTTTGATACATCTTTGCTCAATTTCAAATTGTGATAATGACAGAAAAACTTCTCGCAGGTTTCTTTTTTGAAGTTTTTGAATGGCGTGTTCAAGCAGGTGGAGATCACCATTTTTATTCAAAACATGTACAAAGTGTTTCCAGTCGACTGGGTGAAAATGAAGGATCCTATCTTTAGACCCTTCTTTTATACCGATATGAAATCTATCACAAAGCTTCATTAATTCCATGGGAAAAGATGAAAACAGTTTTTTCATCTTATTACAAAAATTTAAATCCATGAAATCTCTTTGAAAAAAAATAGGATACAGCTTGATGCGGCTCTCACCTGAAAAACAAAAATCAAAGCCGATCAGTAACTGGGGGTGATGCATATATCCCCTGATATCATCACTCACGCCGCATGCGTTGATGAGTGTATCAAGAAAAGAATCTTCATAACGGGTGATGACAAACCAAATCTTAAGTCTTGAATCGATAATCCGCTTTCGAAAATCAACCCCTAAAACCAATTGCCCTATATCAAACTGATCAAAGGCCCGGCTATAGATTGTATCGAATTTAGTAAAATCAAATTGCCTTTCAGCGCAACCATATTGTTTTATAAATTGCAAACACAAAGATACGGTATCTCGAATATCTTTATGAAACCATAGATGAAATCGCCAGGGATAGAGATTGTCTTTGTTAATTTTGAATGAACATTCCAATACGGCGTTTTGCACTGACTCGAGAAAGTAAAACCATTTGTCAGTGAGCTTTGAATGACAAAGATTAAACTGCTGTGAATGAAAACGTGCTTTGTGATAATTTTGCATATATAATAATTCGCATCCTTTTCCCATGCCTGATAACCAGTGTTTGGCCGAAAACTCATATACCGTTGAATAATAAGGTGTTACCAACGTTTCGGACCTTTGAAGTTTGGCCGTTAGCTGTTAGCAGTTAGCCTTTAGCCAAAGGAATCCTTCATCATTTTGAGCTAAAAGCCAATAGCTAACAGCTGATATGATTGATAGTTGTCAAGAGAAAAAAGTAATCCGTCTTCCTTTTATA
>CAYQNS010000286.1:0-4414 GCA_964418755.1 uncultured Desulfobacteraceae bacterium | reverse complement strand
CGACCTTGAAACGCACCGGCGATTCTCTTTTTATCTCAACCATAATGGTTACCTCGTGTCTGAACGAAAAACCCGTTCAGACACAATGTTGAATGTTGAATTTTAAATGTTAAATTAAAAAAAGATACAACTTCAATACGTTACCAATTCCAACCCTGAATAGAACTAACAATTTCCGGGGTTTTCGTCCAGACACTACCTCGTTAAATTCTTACAAATCCATTCTATGGGAATGTCTCTCAGACTTGTAACCGTTTGAAATCATAATTCTCTTCCAGGGATTTTGATTGAAGGCCGAAGGGTTGACGATTTCTATCTGTTTTAATCTTCAACCTTCAGCGCAGCCGGTTACATCTTCATCCGTTTGCCTTCGGGATCATAAAAGGGCATGGGAACGACTCTGGCATACAGCCGCACACCATTGCATTCATCCTCAAAAATTTCCAGCCGGGTGCCTTTGTCCGACAACTGGGACTCCACCAGGGCCATACCCACGGCTTCGCCGGTGGTAAAACTTTTGCGCATGGTGGCCACGTAGCCGCGAACCTTGGTATCGACAATCAGGGAGCCTTCGTGTGCGGCCCGGGTATCGTCTTCCATGCGGATGCCCACCAGCTTGAGCCGGCCGACATCGTTTTCGGCCTGGCGCAGGGCCACTGCACCCACGGTTTTGGCATCGGTCTTCTTGCGGTCCCATAGAAAGCCCAATCCCAGATCCAGCAGGTTGGTGCGCTGTTCGGATTCGGAGCCGAGAATGACATGGCACTTTTCCATGCGCAGTACGTTCTGGGCTTCCACGCCGAAGTTGCGGATGCCGAATTCGTCCCCGGCTTCTTTCAACATATCCCATACGGCCTGCATGTACGATGACGGCACGTGCAGCTCGTAGGAAAGTTCGCCCATAAAGCCCAGGCGCATGGCACGGACGAAGATGGTGTCCTTGATGAAGAATTCTTTATACCCGGCAAAGGGGAAAGCCTCGTTGGAAAGGTCGATATCCACGACTTTGGCCATCACCTTGCGTGCGTTGGGGCCGGAGAGGTTGATGACGCCCGTGGCGTCGGTCAGGTTGACCATGCTAAAATCCCAGCCGTCGAAACGGGTGTGATAACGGAGCCATTCCACGGTTTGTCCGGCCCGACCGGATGAGGTGGTAAGGTAATAATCGTTTTCGCCCAGCTTGACCACAACGCCGTCGTCTATGACGCATCCGTCATCATTGCACATCGCCGTATATTTAATGCGATCCCCTTTGACCTTGCCCATGTCCGACACATAGACCCGCTGAAGGGCCTTGAGGGCATCGGCGCCGTGAATGCGGAACTTGCCCAGGGTGGAGCCGTCCAGCATGCCCACGTTGTTGCGCACGTTTAGGATCTCTTCCCCGCACTCTAAATCCTCGGAAAAATAGCGGGCCCGCTGCCAGACGCCGATGTTGCGGAAGATGCCGCCGTCCGCCTTCTGTGAATCGTGCAGCGGCGTGTGTTTGAACATGTGATGATTGTAGCCGGCATAGGTGGCCAGAAAGGTAGGCACCAGCGGCGGACGCACCGTGGTGGGCACCGGCGTGTTGATGGACGCCGTATATCTGGCCACGAACAGGGGCAGGTTGTGCCCCGGGATGCCGCCCTGCCCGGGGCCGGTGCTTGCTGAGGTGAAGCGCTTGATCAATTCGGGGACATCAAAGCCCATCTCGATGGCCTGTTTAATATTCTTAATCGTGGCGTCTTCATCAAAGCAGATAAAGCTTTTACGTCCCTTGCCCGGGGCGGTGACCAGCTTGCAGCCGCGCTCCGGGCCGGGATGGGCCGAAACGGCCTTTGCGGCTTCGGCAACAGCCTTGCCCATGTCGCTGCCGGCTGCCGCGGCCGCGTTGAGGCCGGCCAGACGCCCGGAAGCTTCGATGGAACCAGGATTGTTGACGCCGGTTATGCGGCCGGCGGGGAACATCTTTTCGGGCAGCTCGGTGGGCAGAAAATAGCCGGTATGGTTGTCATAGCCCATCTTGGCCTGGGCCAGGATAAAGGGCCCGGTCACCGGGGTGAAACCGGCGGAGGCCACCAGCAGGTCGCAGGGGAACCGGCGTTGAACGGTACCTTCCACCGTGGTAAGGGTGACATTTTTCACCTGTTTGCCGCCATGGGCTTGAGCGGCCACCCAGCCCTTGAGGACCGGGATCTTGCGCTCGGCCAGGGCCAGCATCAGTTCGGGGTTCTGGCCGTCTTCGCGGATGTCGGCAACGCAGTTGATCTTCAACCCCAGGTCAAAGAGGTCGCTGGCGGCTTCCAGTCCCAGATCATGGCCCACGGAAAAAACCGCCTCGCTGCCCGGCAGCAGGCCGTAGGTGCGGGCCATGCGATGGGCACAGCCCACCTGCATGACGCCGGGACGCTCGTTGTGGTCGAAAATCAGGGGACGCTCGATGCAGCCGGTGGCCACGACAACGCTTTCCGAACGGATCTCGATGTAACGCTCGGTGAAGGCATCGTCGGCTTTGCCCACCTGAAAAGCGGTGATCAGGTTGTTGTTGTAGGCACCTACCATGGAGGTGTGTTTGAACACCCGGATGTTGTCGGTTTGTTCCACCTTTTCAGCCAGTTCACGGGCCCGTTCATAAAGAGGCACGCCGTCGCCGGTGGTGCTTACCCGGTAGTCAAAGCATCCGCCCAGGTAGGGACGGGACTCCAGCAGAACCACCCGAAGGCCCGACTCGGCGGCTGCCAGGGCCGCGGTCATGCCGGCAGCGCCGCCACCGATTACGGTGACTTCCGCTTTAATGAACATTTCATCGTACTGCCCCTTCATCTGATAATCGGCAGAGATAACACCCAGACCGGCGATTTTGCGGATCTGCTTCATGGCCACGGGCCATATGGATGCTGGTTTATGCATGGTCTTGTAGTAGAAACCGGCCGGCATCATCCAGTCCAGCTTGTCAATAAAGGCAAGCCAGTCATGATTCGCCGATCCCTTGACATTCTGCTCCTTAATCACCATGCCATCTTTAAGCAGCGTATTTTCGGTGCGTACGTTGGGAATGCCGTTGACATCCATGCAGGTATTGCTGCATTCGCCGTCAAGACTGTAAAGCCCGCGGGGGCGATGATATTTCAAACTGCGTGCATAGACCCGGACGCCATTGGCATAAAGGGCCGTTGCAACCGTATCTCCGACAACCCCCTTGTAGGATTTTCCCCGATAATTCAGGGACAGTTTCTCCGAGGGGTCGATGCGGAGTGTGGGCAATTGGTTAAGCCTGTTCATTTGCTCTCCTCCGGTTGATCCACTTCAAGATTTTTGGTTGTGTCGCGCCAGATGGTAAACCAGACCCCGCATCCATCCCGGTGAAACCACCACTCTTTCTGAACGCCGGCCGTGCATTTGTTCATATGGACATAGTCGCACCAGGCACTGGGGGTCAGCCCCTCTTCCGCAGGGCGCGGTCCCTTGTCTTCTCCACCATAGCGAAACTCGTATCCGTTGCGCTTGCCGCAGACGGGGCAGGTGAGTGTTAATGCCATAATTCAATCTCCTTATAAATATCGCTGTTGCGGTATAATCGATGCATTGCGCTGTGTTGCCGGTAAACCGGCTCAGTTATCCGGTGTGTAGCTGACCAATGCGGCGGTTTCTCCCATCAGGCGGTGGTTTTCATAGCGACGCAGGTTGAACGGTTTCAGCATGTCCGGGCAATTGCCGGTAGCCATGTATTCGGACATATACTTGCCCACGGCGCTGCACGATTTGAAACCGAAATAACCCCAGCCGCAATCCATGTAAAAGCCCTCAATGGGATCGTTGCCGTCCATGATGGGCGCCATGTCCGGGGTCATGTCGGCCAGACCACCCCAGATGCGCATGAATCTAACGCCACGAAGGCAAGGCAGCCAGTCGGACAGGGACTCAGCCTGGTGTTTGATGTAATGGGCCGTGTTCTGGGTGGTATAATTGGGCCACTGGTCCATGTGGGCGCCGGTGGCGATCTCACCCTTCAGTGTCTGGTTGGCATAGCAGTGGTACGCGCCGGAAGAGACCACGTGGTCGAGCAGGGGTTTCAGCGGCTGGGTGACCATGGCCTGGATGGTAAGCACGCTGATGGGCAGTTTAATGCCCAGCATCTGGTGAATGATGCCGGCACTGTAACCGCCGGCGGACACCAGCACCCTGGGGGTGTGGATGCGGCCGCCCGAGGTCGTAACGCCGGTAATCTTGCCGTCTTTGGTGTGAATGGCGGTGGCTTCAGTGTGCTGGTGGATATGCACACCGTGTTTAGCGCACCCTTTGGCCAGGCCCCAGACCACGGCATCATGGCGCACGACGCCGCCGGGGGGATGGTACATGGCCCCATGGATGGGGAAGGTGATGTCTTCGGAAATGTTCAGCGCCGGCACCATTTCCTTGGCCTCTTTGGCGT
>CAYQNS010000285.1:0-4422 GCA_964418755.1 uncultured Desulfobacteraceae bacterium | reverse complement strand
CGGAATCGGCAATGACTCTTTTTGTTTTCTTTTTGGTCTTTTCAAGCAATTTGCGAGTACTGCCTTTTACCGCCCCGGTAACCAGGTCTTCGATTTTGGCTTTTCTCAGCTTAAAAAACAGCCCCGGGTCTTCATCCAGCCGAGCGCCGATGCCATACAGGGCCGCGGCCACATGTTTGCACATATAGGCCCAGTCAGGGCAACTGCATGAAAATTCGATTTCTTCCGGGGAGGGAAACAACCCGACGCCCTGGGCCATAAAGGTATCGGCCAGGTCTTTGGGGAATTTTCCTGCCAGAAGCTCCTGCAGTGAATCCAGCTTGTCCGTGCAGACGGCTTTGATATTCCGCCAGTTTTTTTTATCCATCGGTTTTATGGCAATACTTACCGAATAGGGCCTCGATCCGGACCCCTGGACCAGGGCTTCGACCCGGCCTGAAAGAATCTGGAGATCCAGCACGGCCCCGTGGCGTACATAACTTCGTCCCCGGCCGATGCGGTTGCTGTAATCCGCATACCGTTCAAGGTTGAGATTCCATGACTTGCCCCACCATGTTTTCGCGATGGTTCGCCCTTCGATTTCCACCGGTTTGATACCGGGATTTTTCTTTTTAAGCTGTTTTAATTTTCTTTTTGCTTTTGCCTTCTTTTCAGCAACGGTTACATACCGCGGAAAACCCCAGTATCCCATACTTTACCTCGTTGGCTGTTTATTTGCTTAAAAATTAAATTCGACAAGGTTTGTCGATGTTCAAGCTGTAGTTTGAATTTGAGGGATAGTTTCCAAGCATCGGCCATTTAATCTACCCTGAAGAACAGGAAGGAGGAAAATAATAATTTTTTCATGTTCATCAGGGCCTGATGAAAAATAGTTTTAATTCATCTAAAAGTTTCCGAAAATGAAATCAACCTCTTTGTTTACAATGTCAGCCGGAAAAGATCCATAATCTCATCATTTTTCATTTCCGTTATCCAGGCCTGGCCGGTACCGGCGATCACATCCTCGGACAATCTGGACTTTTCTTCGAGCATTTTGTCGATTTTTTCTTCAACGGTGCCTCGGGTCAGGAACTTGTGAACAATGACATTTTTCTTCTGACCGATCCTGAAGGCCCGGTCCGTGGCCTGATTTTCAACGGCGGGGTTCCACCACCGGTCAAAATGAATTACGTGGTTTGCCTCGGTCAGGTTCAACCCGACACCGCCTGCCTTTAAAGACAGCACCATGAACGGCGTATGATAATCTTTGGCCTGGAATTGTTCAATGAGATTTTTTCTTTTGCCCACGGCCACACTGCCATGCAGGACCAGGCCTTTTCGATGAAAAATCGTCTCCAGAATATCGGAAAGAGGGTCGGTCATCTCTTTAAATTGCGTAAAGACAAGGACCTTTTCTCTTTTTTCATAGATCGTTTCGCAGATTTCACGAAGTCTTATAAACTTGCCGCTCTCTTTTTCCGCAAATCCTCCGGTTCCCAGGTACTGATCCGGATGGTTGCAAAGCTGTTTGAATTTCATGAGAGATGAAAGAATGATCCCTTTTCTCTGGATGCCGGTGGTATCATCGATAACCATTTTTATCCCGGCAATCAGTTTTTCATATAAAAGGACCTGCTTTTTGCTGAGCGGGGCATATGTTTTCATCTCAACCTTGTCGGGAAGATCCGATATAACAGACCTATCCGTCTTTAGCCGTCTTAGAATGTAGGGACTGATGAGCCTGCGCAGCCTTGAATACCCGGATTGATCATCTTTCAGGTTTTTTATAAAATTTTTAAACTCTTTCATATTGCCGAGCAAACCCGGATTCAGAAAATCAAACAGGGACCAGAGGTCTGTCAGCCGGTTTTCAATGGGGGTTCCCGTCATGACAATCCGGTTGCCGGCATTAAGCTTTTTAATGGCCCGGGTCTGCTTTGTGCCGGGGTTTTTAATGGCCTGGGCCTCGTCTAAAATAAGGTAATTCCATGAATAGGACTGAAGCCATGCATATTTTTGAGCCAGTCCATAGGTGGTGATCACAAGGTCGACGGTATCAGGATTAAAATCAGCCGTTGATTTTTTAGAATTAGGCGGCGTTTTTTTTGCATTGATTCCCGGATGGGCAATATGGAATTGAATGTCAGGGGCAAAGCGATTGATTTCATTTGCCCAGTTGGAAATAAGGGAGGCCGGGACCACCAGCAGGCTTGCCTTAGAACGTTTTTTTAATCTTTTTGAATCGGACTTTATTTTGTTTAAAAAGGCCAGAACCTGGATGGTTTTGCCCAGACCCATATCATCGGCCAGGCAGGCCCCGAAGCCCAGGGAATGAAGAAAATAAAGCCAGTTCAACCCGTTTTGCTGATATTTTCTCAATTTTCCCCTAAAGCCTTTGCCTGCTTTTGCGATAGTAATCAGGTCCGGTTTGACAAGCTTGCGGATAACCGATTTCAGCCATTTTCCGTTTGTAACGCTGCTGTCTATCTCCAGGGCTTGAGTGTCGAGAAATTTTTCAGGTGTAAGCTGCAACCGCAGGGCGTCTTTCAAACTTAACCCTTCTTGACGCATTATTTTTTTTGCTTTTTCATAGGCATCCAGTGTCTGTTCCAGTTTTTCCGGATCCACCGCCACCCATTTATTTTTGATAAATGCGAGTCCTTCGGACTCATTTAATAACTGCCGGGCCTGCTTTTCCGAAATCTGCATATCCCCTATAAACAACCTGGGGTTGAAACTCAAGATAGCATCCATACCCACAAAAGAGGGTTTTTTATCTCCCACGCTGAAATTCAACTGTGGCCCGGATGCTTTGCCTTTCCACCAGTTGGGAATCCGACATAAAATACCGGATTCTTCATACAAAGGAATTTCCTTTAAAAATGAAAACGCCTCATTGGCGGTCCAGGCCGTTGGATGAAATAACTCCCCGGTTTCACGGAGGTCGGCAATAAAAGAACTCTTTCTTGCAGCCGCATTGACGGTAGTGAGCAGTTCCAGCAGTTTCTCACTGTCTTCTCCATACTCTTCCAGCGCGTGTTTAAGCGGAAGATGTCTGGATTTTCCCTGATTGTTCAATCGGGTGGAATAAGTTGCCATAAAGGCAAATGGGTACTCTTCGTTCTTGTTTTCCACAAGGTGAAAAAATACCCGGCCCACAAGCTGCGCATTGGGGCTGTACTGCCTGATAAATTCACTCACGGTCCCGGGCCAGGATTCAATCGCTATGCAAAATGCCTGGTTTACACCTGACCAGACAGCTTCGAGCAATTCCGGGCACAGGTATTCCGAGCCGGTCATCAAGGGGGCCTGTTCCAGGTATTGCTGCTGTTCATCTTTGCTGATGGTAATCATGACGTTATGACGAATCGTCTCCGGATCAGGAGTCCAGCAAAGTTTTTCAACAAATTTTCCGGTAAAATCCCTCCAGTAGGTAAGGGAAGGTGAGAGCGGGACCTGTTGATCGCAAAATCCTAAAAACAGGAGCCATGAATCAACATCATCATTGAAACGTTTGTATATTTCGTTTTGTAACAGATGGCTGCTTTTGTTGACCGCATTTTGCGTGTCCGCCCATTCAAGCTGCAGGGACCCGCCGGGCATCATAACAACATTTAAATCTTTGTTTTTCATTGAAAAATCATTCCGCCTGTTATTTTGGCCTCTTTCAGGATATTTTTTATCTGCCCATGCAATCCGTCACCAGAGCATGTCCAAGGGCAGGCAGGGTAAAGTACCGGTTTAGGAATAAATTATCAATATCAAAGCAGGGAAGGTGATGAAATTTTTTTGTGCGAATCAAACGAAACCTGTAGCTATGTCGTGTTGCCGGCAGGAGAATCGGTTTTTATGTTGGATATTGAGGGCTAAGGGATTGCAGGGTGCTGCTTGTTTCTGTTTTGCCAATCAATTGCAACTGCTCAATCGTGACAGGCTGAATAACTGTCAGCGGTTGTCGTTAACTTAATTTTTCCAAGGTCCGGGAATCTCCGAGTAAATTGTTTCGAATTTAGAGAAGCCTGAGGCGGCAGTAAACAGCAGGGTGTTTGCCTGCCGATGGCTTGTCCCGACCAGTAGTTCCAGTTCCGGAATGATGATGTCGAGGTCATTGGTCCCAAAAATATCACTAAGATTCCCGTGTTTTTCAAGATTGATCTCGGCTAGTTTCAAATGTTGCGACTGGGTAAAATTATGTACCAGAGTGGATTTGCCTACTTGTCTGGCGCCGCGAATGATAAGGGGTTTTCTTCGCGATTTTTGTCACCAGCGAATTAATTGATTTTCCATGAATCGTCTCATGAGGTCACCTTTTTGGGTCTACTGGACTTAATTTGTCAAAATACACCCTTTTTTTGTCATTAGTAAAGATAAAATAGGGGTGTGATTGCCTAATTCTACTTTGTCACATTAGAAATATTTACATTAATATATTGAAAATACTTG
>CAYQNS010000284.1:0-4452 GCA_964418755.1 uncultured Desulfobacteraceae bacterium | reverse complement strand
GCGGGTTGCCGGCTATGCCATCGCATGCCGCTTCACTATCAATCATTATGTCTAACTGCATGAACGGCCTCCATTCCTTCCGATTGGGAAACCGTGTGAATTTGAATTTCCGGCGGTTCGCATAAAAGGGTCTTTGTTCCAAGCAAAACGCCGAATCTGTGAGACCTTATATGTTGATCCATGTCTTCACGGGTTGCCCACTCCTCCAGCAGGTTGAAACGGTTCTTGTCTTCGATATCCCAAAAAACGGCATAGCCAAGACAACCTGCTTCCCTTCCCGTAGGCTCAATCATGGAGAGAAGCGTTTGCGTAAACTCCAGCTGCTTTTCCGGAAGCACGGTCAGGGTAATTCTAACGAAGATCATAGGATTCTCCCTTTGCGCAAACCAACCCAGGCCGCGCATGATGAAAGTTGGAAAACAATCGTTGGGCGTGCTTTTCGAGCGCCGGTTTGACAGTCTGCATGTTTCAATTTACAGACCTTTCTCCTTGGCAGCTGAATGTGATAAATTGTTCAACTCAAATCAGTGTATTTAGAAAAAATCATTTTTCATTCTACCTTAAGAACCTTATCAAGTTTCGTGCCATTCTGAAACTGAGGTCCTTATCGATTTTATCTTATTGAATATATTGGGGATAAATGCAAAAACAAGGTCAGTAGTGACGTAAAAAAATAGCAGGATATGGGTTCATATATGACCAGTGGCCATATATGACCTATTTGATGGCTTCTTTACGGTGGATAATCGGGTGTGTTATCAAAGGTTGATTAGGGTTTGCGGATACCCAGCTTTTGCATGCGGGCGCGCAATGTGCTGCGATCAAGACCGAGGATCTCGGCCGCACTGTTTTTGCCGCTCACTTTCCAATGGTTCTGCTCGAGTACCTGGATTATATACGCCCGTTCGACATCCTGAAGGGATCGATTCACCTTGGTTAAAGCCTTTTTGGGCCTTTTCAGTTCATCCACCAGGCGTAATTTGGGTCCTGATGAATTGATCACAGCCCGTTCAAGCACATTTTCCAATTCGCGGATATTGCCGGGCCAATGATATTCCTGCAGCAAATCCATAACGCTCACCGGGATCATCCCGATGGATTTGCCCAGCCTTTTTGAAATTTTTTCAACATAATAATCGACCAGCAGGGGAATGTCATTCGGACGATTCCGGAGTGGCGGTACTGTGATGGGAAAAATATTCAGCCGGTACCAGAGATCGTCGCGGAAAAGGCCTTTGCGGACTTCCTCTTCCAGATCACGATTGGTGGCGGCAATAATTCGAACATCGACTTTGATGGTGCGGGAGCTGCCCAAGCGCTCAAACTCACCGTTCTGAATCACCTGGAGCAACTTGGACTGCAATTCCAGCGGGAGTTCGCCAATCTCATCCAAAAACAGGGTCGCACCGTTGGCAATCTCAAACCGCCCCAGCCTTCTGGCGTGAGCACCTGTGAAGGCACCCTTCTCATGGCCGAAGAGCTCGCTTTCAATAAGGTTTGACGGCAGTGCAGCACAATTCATCTTCACCAGGGCACGATCTTTACGCAGGCCCTGGCCGTGAATCGCCCTTGTCACCAGTTCTTTGCCGGTTCCGGTTTCACCGAGAACCAGGACGGTTGTATCGGAGGCGGCAATTTGTTCGACCTTGTAGAACACATAATTAATCTCGTCACTTTGCCCAATGATGTTCTCATAATTGTACGCCAGTTTGATTTCTTCCTGCAGATAGGCTCTCTCCACCTCAAGGAGGTCTTTTAAGTGCTTGATTTCATAAAGGGAGGTTTCCGCCAGATGTTTGCTTTTTTCCGCTTCTTCCTTTGCTATTCTGAGCTCTGCCGTTCGCTTCTCGACAATTTCCTCAAGATGGCGTTTATAATATTCACGCTCGGTCACATCCTCAATGGCCAAAAGGATCAGTTGGGTTTGATTCAACTTTTTGTAAATCCGTCTGGCGTTCAAAAATAGAATTTTTCGGCCGATGGTCTCAAACTCATGTTCCACTTCAAAATCATTGAATACGCTGTTTTCAGGCAGGATATGTTCAAGTAATTCCCTAAGCCCCGGGATGTTCCATTGCCCGTTGCCAAGATCGTATATTAAAGTCCCCTCTGTCTCGTCCGGTTTGACGTTGAAGGTCTGATAAAAAGCATAATTGGCTTTGACAACCTTCAAGTCAGCATCAAGTACCATCAAAGGTTGGCGAACCGAACCCAGGAAGTTGTCAAAAACTTCAATAAACGTCTTAAACGCTCCTTTTTCAATTTCAGAATTTTTGATTTTTTGTTTCACTTTTCAAAATACCTGATCGCTGTTCATTGGGAACGATAAATTTGTTCTAGTCGGATTGTGAACTGTATTAAGCATAGTATCGAGAAATTGCACGTCGGTTCTCTTTATGTATTTGGAAGGACGTTCATCATAAACACCGTTTTTCTCGTTACAAAGCCATGTTAAACAATTTTAAAATCTAAAGCAAGGTCGTTCGTTATGGGATAAAATTCATCGATAATTACGGCGTCTTTTTCACCAGGCTGTCCGGATCCTTCATGATCCTGTCCGCCGACCATTTGGACAAAACAAACGGATAATCATTCTGGGATGAGACGCCCGGAAATTCATTGTCATCCTTATTCGATTTTTCAAAAATCTTCAGCACATGCTTTCTGTCATCCTCCAGCGTCAGCGTGTAAACAGGCGCGGTAAAGGCTTCTTTTGGCTTTGCTTCAATAAAATGGTCGCATTTAAGGTCCCTGAGACCGGACAAGAAGGTGTTAATGGTTTTCTGACTGGCCATTTCACCGCCACTATTTTTCCAGACCACGGTTTCCGAATCTGCTTTTTCGGCCGTACCTTGAGAGTCCAAAGTTCTCGGCGATTATCATCATGGAAACCGCTAAGTGTCTGAAATCATTCGTATTGGTAATTTTCTTACTGCTTTTATAAAACTTAATAATTTCAGATATTTACAAGAACTTTAGACTGTAGAGTACAGTATAATACAACTTTTTTAAAGAAAAGAGGTAAAATCGTTTTTTTTAGACTTGCCATCCCTGCATCAATAAATTCCCCGTGCTCTCTGAACCATTTTCTGAACAAGTGAATAATTCATCCATATAGTTGATATTTATCCTTTAAAGTTATATTTTAATTCTGATTTTAGTCCTATCAACAACCACTTTCTAATTTTACACAACCGTATCTTATTTGAAAAAAATCTCAGGCTTGCAACCATCACTGTTCTATAGTATTCTTTTAGATACGTTTTCTTTAAAATCCACTATCGATCTTGAGCAAAAGCCCTCACTTTTGGATGGACACTATTGAAAAATAACCTATATAAATAGCCGCAGACAATGCAGGGAGGATCACAATGAAAAAATCAGTTGTTATCATTTTATCCGTACTGCTGGCAGTTGTTTTCATTGTCTTATTATTACTCTACCGCCAGTATACTGATAAAAAAGCGACCCTTTTAACCTGTGAGGAACAATTATCTGAACTTGATCAGAAAATTGTCCAAATAACCCGGGAAAATACTGATCTTCGCGGGCAAATTCTTGCCGGTGCTGAAAAACTCGAAAAACTGGAAAAAGCCCGGCACCGTATTTTAGTTCTGGAGAACACCGCAAAAACTCTCAGCAACCAGGCTGTTTTTTCAGACGATACGATAGCCGAACTACAAACCCGAATTAAAAATTTCCAGGCCCTTATTTCCAAACGCAACAAACTGATCCGGGTAAGGGAAGATGAAATCGAACTCCTGCGAGGCCGGCTTTCCGATCTTGAGAATAAAAAGGATGCAGCCGATGAGCTGGTGGAACAATTAAAATCCGATCATGAAAGTGCCGTCCTGAAACTCAATCAGGAAATACGGAACCGGGATCAGAAGATAGCGGAGAATCTGAAACAACTGGAAGCAACGGACGATCAGGTGCAACGCACCAGGCAGGAAGTCGCTGCAAACCAGAAGGAAATTGCCGACCTCGGGAGCCGGCTCTCCGATTGCAAGAATGAAAAGGATGCAGCCGATGAGCTGGTGGAACAATTAAAATCCGGCCATGAGAGTGCCCTCCTGAAACTCAATCAGGAAATACAGGACCGAGATCAAAAAATAGCAAAGCATCTGAAGCAACTGGAAGCAACGAACGACCAGGTACAACGAGCCAGGCAGGAAATTGCCGACCTCGGGATACGGCTTTCCGATTGCAAGAATGAAAAGGATGCAGCCGATGAGCGGATGGGACAATTGAGATCCGATCATGAGAGTGCCGTCCTGAAACTCAATCAGGAAATACGGAACCGGGATCAAAAAATAGGAACGCTTGACGATAAACTTGAAATGAAAATCTCCCACGGCGACGATCTCGAAGCAAAGCTCGAAAAAGCCCGGGACAAAATTACACTTCTGGAGAATCAGGCTTCCGCGCTCAGGGAACAGACGCATATATCCG
>CAYQNS010000283.1:0-4517 GCA_964418755.1 uncultured Desulfobacteraceae bacterium | reverse complement strand
CCGATGTTACCCTTCAAGTCCTTCAGTAACTTCATGGTAAAAGAACAGATGTTGTCGGTGCTGCCCCTGAGCAAAACAGAAAAAGTACTGCCGGACAAAATTGAACATTTTGAAACCGGCGATCTATAATTATAATTTTTTTAAACAGGTGATTTCATGGAATTGGATTTTACAGATAAGGTTGCCCTGATAACTGGTGGCACATCGGGAATAGGATTTTCAACCGCACAAATGCTCCTTAAATTTGGTGCCAATGTCATTGTTGCAGGCCGCTCGGAAACCAAAGGGAAAAAAGCTCTGGCCGATTGTGAAAATTCCAAAGAAAATATAGCTTTTGTTAAGGCGGATGTTTCAAAAGTATCAGACTGTAAAAAAATAATTGATGAAACGGTTTCAATTTTTGGACGGCTCGATATTCTCGTCAACTCAGCCGGTGTTTTTGTCGAAGGGCCTATCGACGGGGTTACTGAAGAGGAGTATGACTGGTTGATGGATATCAATACAAAGGGAACATTTTTTACATGCAAATATGCCGTTCCTGAAATAAAAAAAGCAGGTGGCGGCGCCATTGTTAATGTATCTTCGGATTCCGGTATAATGGGCAATACGAATGCAGCGCTTTACTGCGCCTCAAAGGGTGCGGTTACCCTTCTTACAAAAGCACTCGCTGTAGATGTGGCAAAAGACCGGATCCGGGTTAACTGTGTCTGTCCCGGTGATGTGATCACCCCCATGCTTGAAGAGGAAAAGGTCAAGGCCCCGGATGGCGAAAAATACCTGAAAAACTTGATCAGCCACTATCCTGGAGGCAAGCTTGCGACACCCGAAGAGATAGCCGCAGTGATCTCTTTTCTGGCATCCGAAACCGCACCATTTGTCCTGGGTTCGGCATGGTCCATAGATGGCGGGATTACGGCTTATAGCTATTAATTAAAGGCTATACATTGTGGTTGAATTTCAAGCTTTCGACTTTTTACGAAGGCATCAAGACTAAATTCGATCTGCTCAATTCACTATTCAAGCTTTGACCCTAGTGATACTGTAAGTCACCCATGGTTATTCTGGGTTTCGAACTGCATGGAAACCGGGATAACGCTTAGTTCATTGAATTTTTCTGAATTTCTACACTAACACTTCAAGACGCACGACGTTTGAGCTAACCTGCGTGCCTGCTTGCGTGTGGGATTGCTCGAAAGAGAAGCGCAGTCGGTTCCAATGCCTTGGGTGGGCGGCCTATGCGAAAAACGGCTTAAAAACTCTGCCAGTCACGGGTTCAATCTATTGCACATGTCCAACTAATGTTTGAAGCAGGGACATACAGACCTTTTCGCTCTTGTTGTCTTTATCTAGTTTGGGATTCCACGAAGATAACGAAACCGCTATAACCTGACCGGATTGAGCTAACTTGTTAAAAATGGATTTTATTATAGCTGATGATGGCCCCCCTTGCGCCGGGTAGTTTTGTGCAGGTGATTCCCTTAAAGAAACGACATCTGTATCAAAATGAACATATATAGGACCGTCTGGAAGGGGATTTTCAAGCAATGTCTCTGATTTGTTTAAATGGGTTACCTTTGATTCGGTGATTAATTCCCGCTCACCAGAATCCAAATCACGGGCATCTGTCAATATAACCTGACTTTCAGCTAAAGCCCTGAGTCCGACAGCTTCCGGCATTGTTTGCTCGCCTTTTCCGACAATCATTGCCAGAGGCATTCCGCCCAGAAATCCACTTGGGGTTGTCTCCCAGGTATTAAAATCACCATGTGCATCAAACCAGATAAGATTTGGATCAATCCCGCCTCGCTGTAAACCTGCCAGTACGCCAATAGCTGTACAACAGTCACCTGCAATACTAACCGGTCTTTCATTTTCACAAATTGTTTCTGATACAAAATCAGCTATTATTTTATGAATTGTCGACATTCTGAACTGTCTATCGCCATTGGGCAATGAAGGATTATTTATGGACCAGCCTGGCTTTGCTAACGATTCCAATTCCGGCACAGCCTCATCCATAAATGACGGTGATAATATAAATCGATTCCTCACTTTATCTTTTTTCCTTTTTATCATTGGAAGCAATTAAGCCGACTAACGCAGGGCTAAGTCGCCGAGGTGCTCTCTGCTGATAAACGCTACTGTTAAAAATTATTTTTAACTCGGCTCGATATCCCCGGTTAACTTGAGCGATTGGTTGAACGAAGCCGCTACGCGGCGGAAAAAATCTCAAAATAGTGTATATACCCCTTATCCGTCCAATTTCGGACACTTATAAAAAAGGAGTATACCTCATGAAGCCAGTAGAAGTAAATCTATTTGGGAAACCTGGTTGATACCCACTCATGGAGTACCGTCAAAATAAATGGAATTGGCCTTCAATTCTTCCGGTAACAAGTACTCAAGCGTGACTGGCAATGGGTCAATATCATAAAACCGCCAGGGCCTGTTCATGAAATCCTGCTTATCAAGGCAGATGATTTTTGCCAACTGTTGTTCACTATTCAAGCTTTGATTGACCCCAAAGATTACTGCCATATTTTCGACAACTTTGGAAATATGGTCTCGACTGTATATTTTCACCATATTTTTAGAATCCTTCCATTAGAATTGACTTTAACTGATCCAGACCAATTTTTTTACCGCTGACAATGAGGACCACGTTCTTATTGGCGAAGTGTTGTTTCTCTTTGATAAATGCAGCGATGGATAAAGCGGCAGCACCTTCTATCAGCAATTGATGTTTATCTATCATGAGCCGGATGGCTTCTTTGATTTCACCCTCGGAGACCAAGATAAAATCGTCAACGAATTTTCGGCAAAGATCAAAAGTAATAGAATCCGGATCGATTCCACCGGCCGTTCCGTCGGCGATTGTTGTTTTGGATTCCATCTCTATAATTTTACCGGCCTGAATCGAAGCATACATGACAGGAGAATTTTCCGGCTGGCAGCCGATAATTTCGATATTCTTGTCAACCGCCTTTAGATAGCCCGCGATACCGGATATCAATCCACCCCCGCCCACCGGCACCAGAACCACATCTATTTTTTCTATTTGCCGCAGCAATTCGATGCCGATGGTGCCCTGCCCCCCTATGATTTTTGGATCGCTGTAGGGTGGGATAAAAACGTGACCTGTCCTGGCGGCGGTCTCTTTGGCCAGCATTTCACTTTTTATGCAATCACTTCCGAATTGTTTAAGTTCCGCTCCGGCTAACCGAAGCGCCTCCACCTTGGCACGGGAAGCATTTTCCGGAAGGTAAATAACACCTTTCCCGCCGAACTTTTGGAGAACGTAGGCAATCGCTGCGGCGTGATTTCCCGAAGACGCGGTAATGATGCCCGCTTCTCTTTCTTCACGACTCAGGGACAGGAGCTTGTTAACAGCACCTCTCAGCTTAAAAGAGCCTGTTGTCTGGTAATTTTCAAGCTTGAGCCGGACCCGGCAATTTCCAATCTGGCTCAAATATAGTGACCATTCAACCGGTGTTTCACGGATATGCTCCCGTATCGTTTTTTCCGCATTCAAGACTTCATTTTCGATATCGATAGACATCGTTCAATCTCCCTATAGGTGCAGCAGTTCCCGCTTATAGCTAAAGTGCCCTAAAATAGCGATGTGAGGATTTGCTGTTTCGTAAACTTTTCTTGAATTTAGCCCCAAAAGGACATACGGGACGTCCATAAGTAAGTAAATAACCTGTCAAAGTAATTGATATTTATGCTCTTTAGCGATCTTTTCCCCTTTATTTACGGCATATCCTACTCCCGGTTGACTCATTTTTAATTGTTTCGCCAAAGCCGTGCAACTTATTCCCAACTCCCGAACAGCCCAGTAACATAACAGGTCCCTGGCCTCAACTTGAACCTTGCGCCGGCCTTTTGAATATATCTCTTCTATTTCTATATCATATATCGCGGATACCATCCGGCTTATTTTTTTGAGATCGTATCCCAATTCCTTTAATTTATAACCGCGGTCAAACTTCTCTTTTGCCTCTGACAATAAGGCTGTAACAAATTCGCCGTCACCTAATATCCGTTCATCGCCTTTAATACGATCCTGACCTTTCAGCCGCATTTTTTTTATCATGGACCATCCACCAAGACTGCGTACCAGGCCGCCGCCTGTAAGCTCCGGTCTTCTTCCCTGATCAACCCCTTTTTTCACATACGAGAAATAACCCTTTCTTGATTCAGGCAGCTTTTTGCCAAAATATGAAAAAACATATTTTGTATCGTGCCAGTCCTGTTTTTCCCTGCCCATCAAAACACTGTGCCCGCTATACGGATATTTGTTCAGCGCCTTTATATCCGATACAATTTTTGCGCGCAAAGGATTTAGATGAATATAGCGGACAAGTTCCCTGAAATACATATCTTCCTGGCAGATAATTGATTTGTATCTGTTTTGAAAAAGCTGGCCATGTCGTTTATGCCTTCTGTTAAAATGGATTGCATACCCTGTAAGCAATCTTCTCATCAGAGTTGATATTCCAGCGCTGCCGCTTCGG
>CAYQNS010000282.1:0-4549 GCA_964418755.1 uncultured Desulfobacteraceae bacterium | reverse complement strand
ACATCCGCTGCATTTGAAATAGACTGGGCTGCAGACACCATCGCCTTCCAGGCCGATGTTGCAGGAGACGGCTCCATATTCAACAATATGTCCGTCCAGTTCATGGACGATGTGGGTTCCGGATCTGAATCAGCGGAATATGATGCGGCAGGCAACACCCTCTTTGTACATGTGTTTGCCGACGGCACCAGTAATACGGCGGATGTGGCAGCAGCCATCAATGCCGAAACCAATGGTTATTTTTCCATGGCCACGGCCAATCCTATTGTCTCCGTGCAGAATATCATTCCCTCATCAAATGGCGATGCCTACACCTTTGAACTGGCTGGAGACAGAGTTGCTTTCACCACCACGCATACGGTCGATCAGGTAGCTGTTGTGGATGACTGGACCTGGACCCAGGCAGATGGAGCGGCCAAAGCCGAATTTAACGCCGTAAATAATGTCCTGACGCTCCATGTAGTGGGCAATGGCGTAAGTTCTCTGTCGGATGCGGCTTCGGCCATCAATAATATTTCAGGGTTTATTGCCACGGCCAATCCTGTGCTGATAGAAGAAGGCGGAAGCACGACCCCGGCTAAATACGCTGTGGAAGTCAATGGCGAGGCCATCGAATTTCAGGTGGGAGATAGTGGTAACGGGTCTGCTTTTAATAACCTGGCTGTTGATATTGAAACCACCGGTGCTGCAGTCGCTTATGATTTGGCCACAAATACCCTGACCCTGAACAGTAATTATGCTTCCAATGAGATTGCAAATGCCATCAATGGCCTGGTCTATTTCTCCAATGCCGCTGCCGCCAGTTACCAGACCCTTGACGATACCGGCATAACCTTCACTGTCGGCGGAAAGCTGGACATGGCCGACGGTACGGTGGTGGATGGCGGCAACAAGACCATCAAAATTCAGGCAGCAGGTGATGTTGATCTGGGCAGTCTTAGGACCACCAACAGCGGCGCTTTGATCATCACTTCAACCACCGGGGCCATTACCGATGCAGGCGATGGTACCGGCGAGGATATCCAGGCACCGAACGCGGCACTTCACATGACGGCGCAAAACGGGATCGGCGTTTTGGACGCGCTGGAGATTCAGGTGGCCGGTTTGAATCTGACCAACACCGGTACCGGGGTCGTTCAATTGCAGGAAACCGACGCCCTGATCATCAATGGGATTGCCCAGACCAGTGGCAATGTGTCTCTTGAAATCGGCGATTTGGCCGTAATTCAGGGCTCTGGTGTCGATATTGAAAATACCGGCAATTTTATCCTTACGGCCCAGGGGGGAACCAACCCGGATACAGGCGATACCGTGGGTATTAATATTGATGCCGCCATTACCACCGGCGGCGGCAGTGTTGCCCTGACTACGCAAACCCATAACCTTGATTTCTCAGCCGGTATTGACGTGGCTGGAGCCGGCAATATTGACCTGCTGGCACCCAAAGGCTCGGTTTTAAACAGCGATGACAACTGGCAGTACAGCTCTGACTGGTTCTGGCTCTCAGGGGGAAGCTCAACAACCTCGGCCTATATTGATCTGGACATTCAGGGAGAAGAAAATGCCGTCCGCATCCAGGCCATAACGGCCGGCGCGGTCTCAAACGGTGTTAAGATTCGGTATCTCGAAGATAAAGGACTGACGGCCGGGACGGCGGAACCGGTATGGGACAGCAGCGCCAGGGAACTGGTCATAAATATTACCGGCAGCACAACCATTCAGACGGTTCTTGACCGCATCAACAGCTCTTCTGAAAATAATATGCCTGCATTTCAGGCGGATTATGCAGCGGTTTATGCCGGCAGTGATCCTTCCACAATATTGATCGATGGCTTTTTTGACGCCGACATCGAATGGGCCCTGACCCATGGCTGGTATAGTATCGACCCGGTCAGCGGTGAAATAACGGTTTCGGGTGCGCCGCAGTATCAACAGGAGATACATGAGGTCAACGGGACGGTCCTGCGCAGCGCTGAAGGGGCCTATATCCAGACTGACGGCGGAACGTTGACCATTGAAGCCCAGGGACAGATCGGGTCTGGTGTTGAAGGATTCAGTGTCAGTCCCAGGGCTATGGTGGTGGATGCGCACACCGTTGTTGTGGACAGCGCCACCCGCCAGGCGGTGCATTTGATCACCACCGGCGGTACGGATGAACGTGGTGTGATTTTAGGGGATCCCGAAAATGATGGCATTATGAAAAGTGGGGGCCTGAGTGTGACCAACCTGGCCGGCGCATTGACCATTGAACAGACCATCGATGCCAACAGCGGGGATATCAGCCTGATAACCGATGAAATCCAGATTAACGATACCATGCGCAGTATCGGGGGGTATCTTTTGCTCAGATCGCAGCACATCGGCGGTTCGGTGGCCATCGTACTGGGGGATGATGCCGATCTGACGGATGATCCAAATTATGCCGATTACATGCAGGACAATACGATTTTCCATCTGTCTCAAAGTGAGATGGATAATCTGGCCGATGGGTTTAATCAAATAACCATAGGTGACGATGCCGCCGGTACCTATATCCAGATCGGGGATCCAAGCCTTGCTGAGAGTATATTGACGGTTCACGATCCTCTGGTGATCAGAAATGCAGCCACAAATGGAAGGATCGACAGTTACGGCCAGGTCGTCGGGTTAAATGATGCGACCCTAACGATTTATGGATCAGGTCATACGCAAACCCTTCACGATACAACTGACCCTGATGATTTCGATCATCCCGACTACGATTTTTCCGGGCAGATTTTATACGATGAAGCCATAAAAATAGACGGCAGTGTGGGTATAGAATCAGGCACCAGCGGCAGCGGGCGCATTGAATTTGAAAAAAGTCTCGATGGCGATGGCTTTTCTGGGAATGATTATTTACTGCTCAATTCAGCCGATGGCGACGATAATATTCTTTTTGGGGATGTCGTGGGCGGAAGTGATCCGCTGGAAGGCTTATCCATTAACGCCGCACAAAACGTAACCTTTGATCAAGAGGTTACGATTCACGGTGATGTCACGATTATTGCCAGTGGTACCGTAACCTTCCACGCCGCCGTCATTATTGAAAATGGCGGCAGTTTAACCATATCAGACGCTGCAAGGGTTGTTTTTGAAGAATCCAGCAGGCTCATCGTTGACCAGGATATCTATATTGAGGCCGATGAAATTGATTTTCAGGGAGGAACTGAATCAGTTTCGTCCGTAAATGGCGGCATAATCACGCTCAAACCCAATACCGTGAGCACGCCCATCGAGATTGCCTCCCCTCCGAATTCATTGACCACTGGAATTTTAAACCTGACGGCAAGTGACATTGAGGCCTTAGCCGATGGATTTTCCGCCATTGTTATCGGGCGTGAAGATGGTGGCGGACATGCCGAGAGCGGCACCGGAAAAGTGCGAATCGGCGTGGGGAGCCAATTTGGATCCACCTTTTTTGATGCCCTGGAGATTTATGGCGGCAGTATCGAGATAGTGGATTATCCGAATCCGGATTATATATTGTCAACAGGCGGTACCGTTCTTCTGGATGCCGTCGGTAACATCACTGTCTCCAATACATTCAGGCCCGGCGGTGATCTGATCGTCTTTTCCGATGCCGGTAAGCTTCGTCAGCTCCAGGGTGCTGGGGAAGATGCGGACGGACTCACAGACGAGTGCATTATCGGCACCAACCTGATTGCCACCGCCCAGACCGGCTTGAATCTGCAGTGGACCCAGTTGGATACACTGGATGTCCTCAATGAGGGCATCGGGAATATATCCATCAACGAAGTGGCTGCCGGAGGAGATGTGGCGGTCAAGCGTATTGAACAAAACGCTCCAGGTGCGAATGATATCGAACTGACCGCAGAGGCCGGCACCATAACCATATCGATCAATGAAACCGGGGTGACCACAGCGGCCGGAAGCGGTGATATCATCCTTGATGCCCAGGGGGCGGGCAGTGACGTGCGGGTCAATGACGTGGTTACGTCCAACACCGGAACCATCAGCATCACTGCGGCAGACATGATCCAGAATACAGCCCTGATCAGCGCGACAGGTGCAGGGGCGATTAATCTGGCTGTCGGGGACAATGTGGATCAGGATGCGGATATCCGTTCAGGCGGCGGTCAGATAACCGTGGATGCCGGGGCCGGCAGTATCGAGATGGATGACGGCACAACCACTGCCTCAGCCGGCGGTGCCGGCAGTATTGTCTATACGGCCGGTACGGATGTGGCCTTGAGCATCCTTGATGCCGCCACCACAGTGAATGTGACAGCTGTGGCAGGTGCCATTACCGAGCAACTGAGCAGCGGATCCGAGGATGCCAATATTCTCGGTACAACGGCGACCCTGAGCGCCGTGACGGGTATCGGCAGCAGCACTGAAGACATTGATACCCATATCGAGATACTCATCGCGACAAACAGCACCAGCGGCGGAATATTCATTCAGGAAGCCGATGCCTTGACCGTCGGCAGTGCCGGAGACGGCGTGGAAACCCAGGGGGGCAACGGCTCGATTGTTATCAGGACCCGGGCCGGTGATTTGACCGTGG
>CAYQNS010000281.1:0-4552 GCA_964418755.1 uncultured Desulfobacteraceae bacterium | reverse complement strand
GGTCCACCCGATGCGCAGACCCGGAGACAGTGTTTTGGAAAATGAGTTACAGTATAAAACCATACCGGTTTTATCGAAAGATTTCAGCGTGGACGGACGCTGGCCATCAAAATAGAGATCACCGTGGATATCGTTTTCAATGATCGGGATTTTCCTATCATTCATAAAGGTAACAAGGCGCCTCTTTCTTTCATCGGGCATCAGGAAACCCAGGGGATTGTGAAAGTTCGGCATCAGTATGGCTGCCTTGACGTGGTGCGTTTGTGTGGCCTTTTCCAGGGATTCGAGGTCAATGCCGGTTGAGGGATCCGTGGGCAACTCAAGCGCGAGCATGTTCAAATCTTCGATCATTTGGAGAAACCAGGGATAGGTTGGCGATTCCACGAGAATCGTATCTCCGGGGTTTGCCACAGCTTTGAGGCATAAGCTCACGGCTTCAATGCACCCGCTGGTAACCACAATATCTTCGATACCGGTTTTTTGAAGGATGTCGATACTTCTCTGGGCCAGTTGCCGGCGGAGCAACAGGTTTCCCGATGGGTTTTCATACATTGTCATCAGGCCGGTGAATTTTTTGGGGGAAATGGATTTGAGGAGTCGATTGAGTTCTTTATGGGGCAGCAGGTCGGGGGCAATGACCGAGCCGCCAAGTTGCAGTATTCGCCGGTCTCCCATGGCTTCTACGATGGCCGCCGCAACGGCGTTGATGGTCACCTTTTTGGCTACAGGTCGGTGCCGTTTCAGGGTAGGGGATGGTAGAATGGGTTTAAGCCGGGGTTTGACATAGAACCCTGATTTCTGTCGTGCCTCGACATGGCCTCGTTTTTCAAGCTCGATGAGGGCCTGATAAACAGTTGTGATGCTGAACCCGGTTTTTTGATGCAGCTTCCGCACGGAAGGAAGCTTTTCTCCCGCCCGGTATACACCGGAAACAATCTTGCCTTTAAGGGCCGTGGTTAATTGTATATACTTGTATTCTTTATTGTTTTGATTGGTTATCGGTATCGGCATGATAGAATCTGTTATGGTTGATTTGTTGAAAAACTGTATCTGTTATTGTTTATCAAATCCTGTAAACTTTTTCAAACTAAATTCGTATTGTGACGATTCACCAGACACAGAGAATACAGAGGGGAAAACTTTGAACAAAAAATAGCCGCAGAGGCACGGAGGACACAGAGGAATTTTTATAAAAAAATTGTAGGAATAAAAAATGTAACTCTCCGTGTCCTCTGAGTCTGGTTAAAACAAATACAATGCTGAATAGTTGCCAAGTATTTTAAATTTACCGAAATGGATTGCGCTATGACAGTGAACAATACCCAAATCAACCGGTTCAACTCGTTTGAGCAACAGGTTTCATATTTTACGCATAAAACCGGTGTGCATCTTCCGAGAATGACCTTTGGAAAGGGCGCTTTTTTCAAAGATCTCGGAATGTGGTCAAACACTTATCACAGCAGAATCGATAAAATGGAATCCGTTCACATACTGCCGGACCCGGTTCAGGGGCTTTCTTTTCCCAGGGCTATAGATGTTTTATCTTCGGCCCTCTCGCTTTCATCCAAAGTGATCGATGAAAATGAAATTTACGGATTGCTCGAATATTTCGGCCTGCCGGAAGAGAAAGCGACACAGCCGGTTATCTCTCTCTCCGGGGGGGAGATATTGCTGCTCAATTTTGCCAAGGCAAAAGCCATGCTTCCCTATGTCGATGGAATAACGGCGTGCAGCCCCATACACTGGTTGAATGAGAACCGGTATCATTACTGGGGAAAGCTGGCTGAATATTATGATGAAAAAAATTGTTTTGTCGATGTCGCGTTGCTTGAAGGGGAACCGTTCATCGATGAAGTGAATGAAGAGCCGGAAGCACTTGCGCATCCAATGCCCGCCGTTGACTGGTGCTTATCACTCAGCGATCCGGCTGTCATTTTCGAAGAGATCCGTTTTCCATCCTATCATCCCGCCTCAAAAATCGGATACAGTACAGCCGGGGACCGAACCATTGATCTTCAATCACCGGTGCTGCTGACGGGGGATAACGGGGTTGGAAAAAGTATTTTTGCCAAAGTTCTGTCCGGGATCATCAAGCCCTCGGGCGGGACTGTTTCGATTCAATCACCCAATGGCGACGGCGGCTCCCGGTTGATTTTTCAGGACGCCATCGACCAGTTGTTCGGAAAGTCCATAGACGGCCATATGGATTGGGTATTTCGTTTCGACAGTCAAAAGAGGCAGGTGGCCGGGGAAATATACAATGAGATTGATACGACCATAAGGGAATACACGAAAGAGCGCCCTGCAGACCATGAAGCACTCGGGCCGCAATCCGAGCGCTGCACCCTCCTGCAGGCAAAAATCAGCCTTGTCTCCGAACGGTTGGCGACCTTGCCTTCCGTGCTGATTCTGGATGAGCCCGGTTGGGGCCTGTCCAGGTCAATTGCCAGGAAACTGGTGGAGACGGTGTGCCGGACGGCCGGGAATCTGAAGGTTGCGGTGGTCCTCATATCCCATCATGCCGGATGGTGGCAAAGCATGGTTCATTCGCGCTGTCATCTTTCCCGGGATGGCAAGGATGCCGTTGTGATCAGGAAAATTTGAATGAACAAACACACTGATATAAAAAAAGCCATGCCGTGGTGGCTCAAATTTTTATTGCTTTTGATTTTCGGGCTCCCGGGGATTTCGGGCTGGCCGACCGGATTATTTGTTCTGCATCTTCAAAAAACCGACCTGTTTACGCCGGAAATCGCGTTTATTTGTGTCTGGGGTACCTATGCCTGCTGTGTCTGGATGGTCGTGCTTTTGAGTGCGGGTATAAACAAATTGCTCACTTATCTGGGCGCGGCATTCACGCTGGCCTTGACTGTTTCCATTCTGGGTGCGCTTATGCGCGGGTTTTTTCCGATTATAGCGGCGGGAATGTCAAAGGAAGCCATCAGCTTCAAGTTAATCCGGATTTTTATAAACATCATTGTTTTCCTGCCTTATTCGGTACTGTTTATAAACAGTTTTTCCGCAAAGAGGTTGATTGACAACGTTGCGCAGCTTGGTGGCAGATACCGGACCGTCGGTCTTCACCTTGCACTGGCATTCCGGGTCTTCCAGCATACGGGAGAGGTGGTTTTTAATCTTTTTGAAATATGGACGGAAGAGTATCCTGAAAAAATATTGCCGAGAAATAAAAATGAACTGGGTGTACGCTGGTATTCGCCCGTAAAAATTCTGGTATGGGTCTGGGGGAGTATACATGCATGGATTTTCGCATGCATCATACACACCTTTGAACCGATACCTGCAATGGTGGAAGAGATCGAAAGAATCAACAGAGCTCAAAATAGTGAGAGGTGAAAAATGCAGAAAAAAAAGTGGACATTCGCAACAACCGCGATTGTAGCCGGTTTGATCGCGCTTTCAGCAATCGCAACCCTGGTCATCCGGATTCCCATACCGGCGACGACAGGGTATTTCAATATCGGTGATGTGTTTGTAGTTTTGGCAGGACTGTGGCTGGGGCCGCTGGCCGGCGCCCTGGTCGGTGGACTGGGGCCCACAATCGCCGATGCCATCGGATTCCCGATTTTTATTCCGGCTACACTGATAACCAAGGGCATGGAAGGTTTTCTCGTGGGACTAATCGCGTCAAGAGCAAAGGATTCCTCGCTTACACTGAGAACAATAGCGGCCTTTGCGGGAGGGTTGACGATTGTCGTGGGGTACTTTATGTTCGAGGCCTATATCTATCCGGCCATGGGCAAATCCATGCCGGCCTTTGCCGTAACCGACATCGGGGCGGCCATCGTGGAGGTCTTCCCGAATACAATCCAGGGTGTCATTGGCGCCGTCGGCGGACTGGCGCTGTGGAAGGCGTTGTCCGGGTATAATCCTAAAAAATAATGCGCCTCAAGGGCCGGGATAGCACCGCACTTGGCACAACCGGGGAGATCCGTTTTCCTGCTCGATAAAGCCGAACCCCTTTGGGCCGTTCCGCCATTGAACCGTTTCTTCGTAAGTTCTGAATGGAGAAGAAATATCCGGTCGATTCTGCCTGTCTGCCGAATAGCGCTCTGATGTTAAATGTTAATTACTTTGTCCGGTCGTACCTGACCAATTGGCAGATCCTCCGATTAATCCTGGATACGGAAAAATAATCTTGCACTATGATAATCGATATGGTACTGATTTTATCAATACAATGTTTGGCTATTGAACTTATCTGATTGATTTTGTTAGCATTTTGTTTTCAGATGGTGCTATTTTGATTGATATAAGTAAATTTAGATTGGTTTGCATTAACCATGCGAAGGTGATATAAACATTTTAATATTATAGATTCAGGTCAATTTTAGGAAAAGGAGGATATTTTTTTATGAAAACGTTAATTGGTGGTGCGGTGGCTGCTGTTTTGGGGATTATAGGTCTTGCGGTATGGTTTAAACCCTTTTTGATGCTTATGGCCGGGGCAATTCCGGCTATGCTTCTGCTTGGCGGCGGGCTCGCTCTTTATCTGGGATTTGACGAACTCAAGGATTCCTGGAAAAAAGATGAT
>CAYQNS010000280.1:0-4578 GCA_964418755.1 uncultured Desulfobacteraceae bacterium | reverse complement strand
CGGCAGGGTCGGGCTTGATCATACCTTCATCCCCCGAACAGAACACCACTTCAAACAGGTCGCGCATCTCCCAATCATCCAGCCAGCGCGTTAAATCCGGGGGCGCGTTTGAAAGAATGGCCAGTTTATAACAGCCGCGTAGTTTCCGGATCAAATCCAGCACGGCTTCGTTGATTGCTTCATCGGCATGATAACGGCGGCGAAAATGATTAACTTCATCAGCCGTGTTTAATCCAAGCTCGGGTCCGATCAGATGCCAAAATTCTTCTGTTGTTTTGCGGCCAAGCAGGGCATCTTGCCAGGCCTGGCTGTCAAACATGATGGAATTGATCGTATCGGGATCCAGGCCCAATTCGATTTCATAGGACCGAAACAGGGAGAGCGGTTTCTGGGCGGTTATGACCCGCCCAAAATCAAAGATAATGGCTTTTATCATATCTATATTAACTTCTTTTCATACCATTCCAAAATCATCGATTCTTTAAATCCGACCGATTCATAAAGTCCGCAAGCTGCAGGATTTTTTTTATCCACAGTTAACTCAACCCGGCAAATATTGTTGCATCTCAAATATTTTAATCCCGCCAACAACACTTTTTTGCCGATGCCCTTGCTGCGATATTCCGGAACCACACCCATCATATGAATTAGCCCTTTGTTTTCTTGAAGGTCCGGGCCGGCTATAAGGATTTTTCTGGTCCAGCAATACCCGACCGGTCTATCTCCCTTGTAAGCCATGGTGACGTCTTCAGGGGAGCAGCCGCTCAAGTTGAGACGGTAGACGATGTCCTCTGTGGTATTGGGGATAAATCCCCATGAGCCGGTAAAGCAGCGGTTTTGAAGCCCGGTCAATTTGTCTTCTTCCCCGCGTTGAAGTGTTCGCATGTTAAATTCATGCGGGTTGATATCAGGCAAATGAGTATTGTAAATGTCCAGCTTTAATTCCAGGAAGTAGCGGAAAAAACGAAAATCCAATGCCGACATTAAGCTTTTAGCTGCCGTATTTGTTTCCGGCACATTAATCTGGGCTACTTTAACACCTGAATTTTTGGCATGCTGTAGGGCATAACGACACAACCTGGTGGCCACACGCTCTTTTCGGTGCTGTTGATGGACCAGGCCTTCCACCAACGCGCGTCCAATTTCTAATTCCAGGAAGACGTTTATAAAGCCGATGATGCCGTCGGTTATTTCTGCAACAAATAAATCCCTTTCAGGGCAATATTTTGGAACTGCCAGCTCTTCTGCGATATGTTGCGGTGAAAGAAGCTTCCCGGAGGGCTCACGTTTTTCTGCTTCCATTCGAAAACGGACATAGTTATCAAAATCGCTGTGCTGATAATTTCTGATCGTATATGTGTTTTTGCTCATTTTATTGAAGTCTTCTCAATACCCCATCCGCTTGCGGCGGGGTGGTTAATTGCAATTATAGAACTTAGTTCGCTTGGCTCATCCCGGCTACAGTGTAGGAATAAAGGGTACGAAGTGAAGCTTTAGCACTATAGCGGAATGACGGAATATTGGGTTTCTATTTCATCTCGCTGAAAAATATCACAATCCATAAGATAAACCAATCATGGAAAAAATAAATATTTTTACTTCTTTCATTTCGTTTTTTGATGATTTATTAATGATTAACGATACAAAACCAGTGAATGATGCTCAGGAGGTATACGATGACAATAAAGGTTGATATATTGGTGATATCCCCGCATCCGGATGACGCAGAATACGGGGTTGCCGGCACTGTGGCACGTTGGACGCGGGAAGGCAAGAAAGTCGTCTACGTCGTGTGCACAAATGGTGACAAAGGAACCACTAATCCCGATATGAAACCGGAAGATTTGATTGAAATTCGAAAAAAAGAACAATTGACCGCTGCTCATGTGCTGGGAGTCAGCGAGGTAATTTTTTTAGGGCTCCCGGACCAGGGTCTTGAAGAAACGCCACAATTTCGCAAGCAAATTGTGCGCTTAATACGGCAATATCGGCCGGAGATCGTCGTCACCGCGGATCCCTATCGGCGCTACATTTGGCATCGAGATCATCGCATTACAGGTCAGGTGGTATTAGATGCCGTTTTCCCGTATGCCAGAGATCACCTTGCTTACCCAGACTTAATTGAGGAGGGGTTGCATCCGCACAAGGTGAAGGAAATGTTTCTTTGGGCATCGGAGGACATCAATTATCGCTCCGATATCACCGCTACATTTGATCTTAAAGCCGAAGCCCTGCGATGTCACCGGAGCCAAATGCAAGAACGGGAGGATGCCAACCCGGACGGCTGGCTCAGGCAGCGGTGCCAAGAGATCGCCAAAGATGATAATTTTGACTTAGGAGAGGCATTTCACCACATTGAAATAACGTGGTAAAGCGTACTGAATATTGAAGTGGGGAATTCTATCCATCGAGAGCCTCAAGATAGATCGACGGTGCCGAACGATACATTAATAGACAGAGAAAGGCGATACCATACTTCGACATTCGAAATTCCTTGTTCGATATTCACTATTGAAATTCAACATCTCCGTTTTGCGGAACCGACTACTATTTCAAAAAACCAATTTGGTTCCGGCACGCCCAGGTTATGATGACAGCCAAACCACATCCCCACAGAGATCCGGATCATGTGGCTTAGAGGAAAAAGCCTCAAACTCCTGTTTTTCCTTTTTCAATACCGTACCATCTCCATGGCCGGGATACACCTGCGTTTCATCCGGTAATGTAAAAATCTTGTTCGACAACGATGCGACAATTTGTTTAAAGTCGTCTGAAGACCATGTTTTCCCCGGTCCCCCGGGAAAGATAGTGTCGCCGGATATTAAATGGCTACCTGTCAGAAAACATAGGCTACCCGGTGTATGGCCCGGCGTATGCAGTACTTTGAGTTGAATTTCGCCGAACGAAATTGTATCGCCGTCATTTAAAAATTGTTCCGGCTTTACAGGTAAGCCACCGGCATCGTCTTCGTGAGCAGCAAGCGGAACATTCAAGGCTGATTTCAATGCAGCCAGCGCCTCGACATGATCCATGTGATTGTGGGTCATCAGGATATATTTCGGATGGGTTCCTTCAAGTCGTTTTAAAACTTTTTCGGCATCGCCGGGAGCATCCACAATTGCGCTGGCACGGGTTTTTGAGCAGATCAAAAGATAGGAATTGGTGCCGAAAGGCCCCAGACTAAGTCTCTCAATTTGGATGCTGTCATCTTTCACGATTACTGACATTTGACCCTCCTATGACGTTAAATCGAAAACAATTGTCGGTGTGTGGCTATTAATAAAAATAAATCAATAGGGTATTGTAATCATTTAAAAATTATCTATTCTGAAGAAAGTCCTTCCAGGACTTAGGTAATATACATTGTATCTACCCTGTCCCGGCGTTTTAGAAATTCAAGTCGTTCACCCTTTTTTACTCGCACAAAAAGTGATCCTGTTCGGAGTGTGACTTTTTGGCCCTTACGTTTTTACGTCGCTTCTTCATGTTATGCGCCCCTTGGTCTCAACCTCATTCCATTAGAGTAAGAAAAGTATGGAGGAATGAAAATATAACATTATTTATCAGTCAGCAAGACTAAACTTGTATCCAATGCAAGCTGACTGCTGCGTTGCACCGCTTGGCTGACCGCCGTGAAATTGGAGGTCTGAATTGGGGACTGATCAACACCCTGTTGCAGGTACTGCGATCGCTGTTATCAGGCTGAAAGGGGGCTTAGATGTGGTGCCAACCGACACCTGGACCATATAAATTCAGTAAGATTTCACCCGAAACTATCTCTTGCAAAATCAAAAAGAGTTGTAAAAAGCTGTGTTTTTAGGTTTATGCTCCCAATATTGGGATGGGTATAACTGTATCATAAATCAGATAAAACCTTTGATATCAAACGGATACCTCAAGTGGGCATGCTCTATAAAGACATTCGAATCAAACTGACCCACCGCAATAGCTTGTACAAGATCTGTTAACCGAAATTGCACCAAAAAGTCAAAAATACTGCTAATTGTTGAATCACCGTATTTTTAGGTAATCGTATAGTAACCATACATAAATCCCATACCTCAAAGGTTCAAACTACGATAAGAATGGAGAAGCCACTGTGGTGTGCAGCTTACTGTTACAATACAGAAGAAACCAAAGGCCGATAAATTTCAGTATCGTAAATGAAAACTGACATTACTGACAGATCAAATAGCGGCAACCCAAAGGGGAAAACCTTGAATTCCCACTTGCTTTATATTGAATTGTGTAATAATAAGTAATTTCAGATGGTTGTAGTTATGCATATGGCAAGAATTATTTATCAAAAGACTTGAGTATATCCATGGGTGAATGAAGGATAAATTGAAGATGGCCCCTGTCAGCTCCATTGCCCGTAGATTGGCCCGGACCAAATTCGGCCAAAAATCTCTGACTCAATCGGACGGGCTAGGCATCCTGAAGGAGAAGCCTACCGCCCGAGTCTACGGCGGCCTAGCCTTGATGGCACTCAGTTATTTGGCAGGTTTGCCGACCTTGGCTTTCTTAACCCATCTTTTTGAATAAAAAAATTAAATGCTATAATTACAGCAGGTTATT
>CAYQNS010000279.1:0-4581 GCA_964418755.1 uncultured Desulfobacteraceae bacterium | reverse complement strand
CATCACGAATCTTTTTACAATGTGAACAAATGGGTAAAAACCCCTTCAATGTTTTGAACAGGCGCTTATTACAAAATTCAAGGTTAATGACCCCATGCACTTTAACTATCTGTGCTTATGTAAAATTTGGGTTATTGGCAACACAGGTTTTGACAAGTCCAATTTTTGTGGGATAGTCTCAATGTATCGCCACTCGAATTTTCTTGACATTTCAGGGTCTCCCATAATATATAGATTCAACGTTGTGCTCATCTGAAGCTCGATATCATATTTCTTATAATTTCTCATAAATTCTTATTTGCTATTCCTACTCATCGTTTTATCGATTCTTAACTTCTGAATACTTTTTCTTACTGAAATAGATACTGGTTTCCCTTAAACTTTAACCTGTAAATTAGGTGTAAATTCAATGGAGAAGCCCCTCAAAATATGCCTACCTAGCTCCTGACAGGAGTTTTAATGCCTTGTTGGGAGCCTGACAAATAATCTCCATCTTTATCAGCGTTGCATCGCAGGCAATATCGGCGGAAATATATCTGCAGTGTTCATTGTAAACGCATATATTGCCTAAATCATTTATCGAAAAAGGGGGTTTCTATGCCTATTATTTTTATTGAAAACCAGTACCCGCTACACAAAAACAAGGAAGTGTTGGCTGCTTGGTTAGGGGCAATTGAAAAATACCCTCAACCAGAGGGCTTGTTTACCACTTTGGTCGATACAGCAATTAGCAGCGACAAAAAAGGGCTTAAGGTCTTATCAGCCCATTTAATTAATCCTGGCAAATATGAGGAAGCAGCTGCTTATTTTCACAAATTTATGACTGCGTTTTTTGACATTGAAGGCTACTCTTATGAGTTTAGCAACTGGTCAACAATTGAGGAAGCAATGGCGTCAATAGGAGAAAAAATGCCAGAAAGATGATGGGATACAATTTGTTCAAACCGTGCATTTTGGAACTTTAAAGCTTTAGCATTAGGATGGGGATATACAAAAAAGGAGGTACCCAAATGCCTACATACATGACTTTTATAAAATACACCCAAAAGGGTGCAGAGAACATGAAAGATAGTCCTGATCGCCTTGATATGGCAAAGGAGTTATTTAAATCCATGGGCGGCGAATTAAAGTCGTTTTACCTTGCTATGGGCAGATTCGATGCAGTAGTTATAGCGGAAGGGCCGGATGACGAAACCGCAACCAAACTTGCTATAACGATAGGAGCAGCTGGTGCACTTCGGACAGAAACTATGAGAGTATTTACAGAAGATGAATATCGTAAACTCATTTCTGAATTACCGTAAGACGCCAATTCTAAAATCTATTGAATATATAAATGTATATCCCCATCTTAATGAAAACATAAGAAAAGAACTCCCATAAAAAAGGAGGGCACATTATGACACTAAAGAATCTATTTATCATCAATGCCATCATTGCATTGGCCTACGCATTTGGTGAATTGATTATCCCGAAGACATTGTTATCACTTTATTTTGCCACAGGCACCCCAAGTGCAGATATTCTACTTACTGCACGTTTCTTTGGATGGGGATTACTGGCAGTTGGCCTGATATGCGCTTTTGCTGTAAATACGCCCCCGTCTGAAGCTAGACAAGCTATTGTTAAAGGACTCTTTATTGCCGATATAGTCGGACTTATTGTGTCCTTGATGGGGGTCTTTAGTGGAACTTTCAATACGTTTGGATGGTCAGCTGTCGTTATTTATTTGTTCCTTTCCGCTGGGTTTGGTTATTTTTGGTTTATAAAGCCTGAAACGGCTTAACTGGAAAAAGTTACATTGGATTCCGTGCCGGGGGGCAACCCGTTTTCGGTGATGCGCAGAACGATCTCCTGTTTCTGTGCATTAGCGGATATCGGGAGCAGGGCTATGAAGTTATCACGTTTTAAAAACCTGGCGGAAGGTTCAGGTGATTCTTTTTCCTCGATTTCATATCCTCTCGAAACCGTTTATCCGTCCTCAGGGCTGGTTTTACAGCCATAATTTTTAATATTTTCTTTTAATATTTTACCCATGGTGTTTCTGGGCAGCTTCTCAATGAAGATGACTTCCTTTGGGCACTTCCAGTCATGGAGATGCTCTTTACAAATGGCTTTGACTGCACTGGATATATCACCTGAGGCCGGGGTTTTAACCACAGCCGCCACAATTTTTTCCCCCCATTTTTCATCGAATATACCCACGACAGAGGATTCAACGACCTCATCGAGTCTGTTGATTACCGCCTCCACCTCATTGGGGGAAACATTTTCTCCCCCCGTGATGATAATGTTCTTTAACCGGTCAGTAAGATAATAATATCCATCCTGATCTTTTCTCCCCAGATCGCCTGTTTTAAACCAGCCATGTTCAAAGGCTCTGGCTGTTTCTTCGGGTTTATTCCAGTAGCCGGGTGTAATGGAATCTGATTTGAGCCAGAACTCACCGGTTTGACCAGATTCTTTATCCAAAAAAGTAACAGGATCTACAATTCTTACCTTAAGGCCGGGCAAAGAAAGCCCGATGGAGCCCGGTTTTTTCTCACCGTGCAGGGGATTGGAAAAATTCATGCCGGTTTCCGACATGCCTTCCCGCTCCACAGGCGCTTTGCCGAATGTCTGCTTGATCCTTTGAAAATCTCTAACCGGCAGGGGAGCTGACCCGGATGTCCACAGTCGCATGTGATCAAAACAAAGGGTTTGATTTTTAAGCGTGTCAATGAGTTTTGAATACATGGCCGGAACGCCCATAAATACGGAACAGGCCAGATCTGCTTTGTTTTCTTTTAAAATATCAATCACGGTTTCAGGGGAGAATTTGTCCAGCAGCACCACATGTGCCCCTGAAATCAATGCCGTGTGAAGGGCGAAACACAACCCGTGAACATGAAAAAGAGGCAGGGCATGGCATAAGGTATCGGAATCGGATATTTCCCATATGGTAATAATGTTTTTTGCATCATTAACCAGATTTTTCTGGGTCAGGACAGCACCTTTGGGATCACCGGTGGTTCCTGATGTATAAATGATAAGTCCGGGATCATCAGGGCCAAGGTTTACCTTTTCCAGATCATCGGAACAGGATTTAAAAAAGGCAATCTCCTGAAAGGGAATTTTTGTATCAATCTCCATACAGGTTATATTGGAATCAATCTCCTTGATCATCCCGGCCTGATCCGGGTTTATGATAACCAGCGACGGCGTGGCATCATGTAACAGATAGGTTAATTCAGATTTTTTAAATCCAGGATTCAGGGGCACACACACCGCTCCTATTTTCTGAAGGGCAATGTAAATAACAATAAAAACCAAGGATTTACCAAGGAGAAGAATAATATTGTCTGATTTTTTAACCCCCTGTTTTAAAAGCAGGTTAACCATTTTGTTTGAATTCAGATTCAGATCTGAAAAAGTCATTTGGGTCTCTATTTCATGACCCCTTAAAAAAGATATGGCTGTTTTTTGGTTATGCTTTTCAAAAGAATCCGTTAGTAATTCTGCAATGGATACCATGCTTTTATTCTCCCTTGAAAAGGCCGGCTTTATTTTTTGCGATGTCCCCCAAAAGTTCATTTTCCTATTTTATCCAGTTTGTTTTCGTTATATATCGGGCTTTCCTCAAAGGGCTGGGTTTGATATTCAAACCGGTGCTTTTCATGGAAAAACGAAGCCAGGGGTCTTGATACCCCCGCAATCCCATAATCCCTTGATCTCTGGACATTTTCAAGATCGATCATGGCAATCAGGTTCTCTTGACGCTGCCCTGCCTTCTGCACAATATTTCCTTCCGGATCAACAATCATGCTTTCTCCTTTGCCACGATATCCAACTCCATTGACACTAATCATATAACATTGATTTTGAATGGCTGCGGCCCGGCATAAAATGACTTCCTGGCGGCGATCCTGAGTACCTGCTGCCGTTGGGACTACAATAATCTGAGCACCCTTAAACACAAGATCCCTGATTAGTTCGGGAAACCACAAATCATAACAGACGCACAAACCTATTCTTCCGATATCGGGTATATCAAAAACAACGGTTTTATCTCCTGAAATTGTTGTCTCACGAGGCCTCCAGGGATACATCTTTCTATAGGTTTCAATAATATTGCCTTTATCATCAAAAACAGGGCTTGCATTATAAATATTATCTCCCTGTTTTTCATAGATTGAGCCCGGGATAAGGTATATATCGTTATCCCGGGCAACTTTTGAACAAAAATCAGTAATGGGATTCGGGATTTCCCGGGCTTTTTTTTCAAAATCAGGAGCACCCTGAAAACAGAGTTCCGGCGTAATTACAAGCTTAACCCATGGGCTGTAATATTTTATTAATTTAATCTGCTTGACCATATTGTCCAAATTTTTTTGGACATCATCCGGGTCGACTTCCATCTGGCAAGCGCCCAAACCTAATAAACCGCTCATAATGACTCCATGCTATTAATTAAAACACCCTGTTTCCATAATTTTTCATGGGAATGACACCTGACCCAATTATTTTTACCAATTTTGCATACCATAGGACTTTTTTTACTGCAAATATCTTCTTTATAATCGCATCTTGGATGAAAGTGAC
>CAYQNS010000278.1:0-4587 GCA_964418755.1 uncultured Desulfobacteraceae bacterium | reverse complement strand
TTGGAGAAGTCATGTCGGAAAGACTCATGTCGAATAAACGCATAAGGAAAAATTTCGGTAAAATACGGAAAATTATTGAAATTCCGGATCTTATCGGGATGCAGCGTGAATCTTTTAGCCGGTTTTTGCAAATCGATGTGCCGGTTGAAAAACGGCGGGATATCGGATTACAGGCGGTGTTCAATTCCGTTTTTCCGATTAAGGATTTCACGGGGAGTGCGTCTCTTGAATTCGTATCCTACCGTTTCAGCGAGATAAAACACAGCGAAGAGGAATGTGTTCATCGCGGGATGACCTATGACCTGCCCGTGCGGATCACCGTGAGGCTGGTTGTTTATGATATAGATAAGGAAACCGGTTCCTCAAATATCAGGGATATAAAGGAACAGGAAATCTATTTCGGTACCATTCCGCTGATGACGGCCAAAGGCACTTTTATCATTAACGGCACGGAAAGAGTTGTGGTGAGTCAGCTTCATCGGTCTTCCGGCGTATTTTTTGATCATGATAAAGGGAAAACGCATTCCAGCGGTAGAATAATATATACGTCCAGAATCATACCTGTCCGCGGATCATGGATTGATATGGAAATTGATCCCAAAGATGTTGTATATACCCGGATTGACAGGCGGCGAAAATTTCCGGTTACTATCCTTTTCAAGGCCTTTGGATATACTACTGAAGATTTGCTGGCATATTTTTACAAGACGGAAAAAATATTCATCAAGGGCAAGCGTTACTATAAAAAATTTGACGAAGCATTGCTCAAGGGCAAGCGTGCCGGCCGGGAGGTCAAGGACCCGGAAACCGGCGATATCATCGTTAAACAGGGACGAATATTTACCATACGGGCGATTCGGCAGATGAAAGCCTCCAATATAGAACTGATTCCCATATCAGAGGAGGATGTCATTGGTAAATATTTTGCCGGGGGGATCCAGTATCCTGTGTCCGGCCAGAGCATCGCATCTGCGAACGATCTGGTGGATGAGGACATACTGGCCCAATTCACGGATGCCGGGATTACGGAATTTGATCTGCTTTTTATAGACGGCGTTACCTCCAGTGACTGTATCAGAAAGACGCTGCTGCTGGACAAGGTTGAAAACAAAGAAGAAGCGCTTATCGAGATTTACCGCCGGCTCCGGCCCGGAAACCCGGCAACGCCTGAGGTGGCCCAGGACTTTGTTGATCACCTTTTCTTTAAATCCTCTTATTATGATCTTTCCGGCGTAGGGCGATTGAAAATTAATCTGCGGCTGGGTATCGATACGCCCGTATCCGTCCGGACACTTCGCAGAGAAGATATTCTGCTTACGACCAGAACTCTCGTAGAACTGCGTGACACACAGGGCATGGTCGACGATATTGATCATCTTGGAAATCGTCGTGTGCGGGCAGTGGGTGAATTGCTTGAAAATCAGTACCGGATTGGACTGGTAAGGATGGAGCGTGCCATAAAAGAGCGAATGAGCCTGCAGGAGGTTGATGCGCTGATGCCGCATGACCTGGTTAATCCTAAACCGGTCACCGCCGTAGTCAAAGAATTTTTTGGTACCAGCCAACTGTCGCAATTTATGGACCAGACCAATCCGCTTTCCGAGACAACTCATAAAAGAAGACTCAGTGCACTGGGCCCCGGAGGCCTGACACGTGAAAGGGCCGGTTTTGAAGTAAGGGACGTGCATCCATCCCATTATGGAAGGATTTGCCCGATTGAGACGCCCGAAGGACCCAATATCGGCCTGATCGTGTCGCTTGGGACCTATGCACGGGTGAATGATTTTGGATTTATCGAGACGCCCTACAGGGTGGTCAAAGATGCAAAGGTTACCAGTGAAGTTAAATTTTTGAGTGCCTTTGAGGAGAAAATGCATCCCATTGCCCAGGCCAATGCACCGGTTAACGACAAGTGGGAATATGTGAACCCCATGGTTACATCACGGATCGCCGGTGATTTTATGATGGTGAAGCGTGAAGATATCGAGATGATGGATATATCGCCTAATCAGTTGGTCAGTGTGTCGGCGTCATTGATTCCATTTCTGGAAAATGATGATGCCAACCGGGCGTTGATGGGATCCAACATGCAGCGGCAGGCCGTGCCGCTCATCGTAAGCGAAGCTCCAATCGTGGGTACCGGAATTGAATGTGTTGTTGCCAAAGATTCGGGTGTAACCGTTGTCGCCAGGCAGAGCGGAGTGGTGGTCGATATGGATGCGTCCCGAATTGTTGTGCGCCATGACAATCCCGGCGAAAACGGTGACTCCGGTTCCCCTGCGACAATATACAGTCTTTCCAAATTTATCAGATCGAACCAGAACACCTGCTTTAATCATCGTCCCATAGTGCAAAAGGGCCAGCACGTAGAGGCCGGCGAGATCATTGCCGATGGACCTGCCACGGAAAAAGGCGAACTTGCCCTTGGAAAAAACGTCACGGTGGCTTTCATGCCCTGGGGCGGATACAATTTTGAAGATTCGATTCTTGTCAGTGAACGACTTGTCAGAGACGGAACTTATACATCGGTACACATCGAAGAATTTGAAGTTGTTTCCAGAGACACCAAACTTGGCAAGGAAGAAGTTACCAGAGATATACCCAATGTCGGAGAAGATGCGCTGAAAGATCTGGATGACAGCGGTATTATCAGACTGGGCGCCGAGGTAGGCCAGGGAGATGTTCTGGTCGGGAAAATCACCCCCAAGGGCGAAACACAGCTCAGCCCTGAAGAAAAACTTCTCCGTGCGATTTTCGGCGAAAAGGCCGGTGATGTCAAAGACACCTCTCTTCGGGTGCCGCCCGGAGTCGAGGGTATCGTGGTGGATGTCAAGGTGTTTTCCCGAAAAGGTGTTCACAAGGATGACCGTGCCCGATTTATTGAAGATGAAGAGATCGCAGCGCTGGAAGAAGACCGTGCCGATGAACTGGCTATTATCGAGGAGGTCGCCCGTGAACAGGTGGCAGAGCTGATAATCAATCAGACCAGTGCGGTTTCTCTGAAAAAGGGTAGAAAAGTGTTGATCGCCAAAGACAGCATCATAGATTCCGAAACCTTGGCGGGTATTCCAATGGCACAGATGGAGGGCCTTGTTCTGCAGGATTCTACCCTATCCGGACCACTTCATGATCTGCTTGAGCGATACCGCGATCAGCGGGAAGTTTGCCGTCGGAATTTTGATAACAGGGTAAGCCAATATGAGAAGGGGGCTGACCTGCCGCCGGGCGTAATTAAAATGGTCAAGGTTTATGTGGCCATGAAGAGAAAATTATCGGTGGGAGATAAAATGGCCGGCCGTCACGGTAACAAGGGGGTTGTTTCCAGAATACTTCCTCGTGAAGACCTGCCGTATTTTGAAGACGGGACACCGGTCGATATGGTTTTAAACCCGCTGGGCGTTCCGTCGCGTATGAACGTGGGACAGGTGCTTGAAATTCATCTTGGACGAGCGGCAAAAGGCCTTGGCGATCAGATAAACCGTTTTCTGGAAGAAAAAAAATATCAGGAATTGAGGAAAAAACTTAAACGGATTTTTGATGATCAACAATCCGTTCAGACGATTGACGGGATGGACGATAAAGAACTCGACCAATTTGCCCGGTATTATCAAGACGGAGTTCATATGGCGACACCGGTTTTTGACGGAGCCAAGGAAAAAGAGATTAAAGATTTGTTGCAGGAGGGCGGACTCGATATTTCCGCGCAGGTTACACTATGTGACGGGCGCACCGGGGATCAATTTAAGGAGAAAATTACAGTCGGTACGATGTATATGTTAAAGCTCCATCATCTGGTTGATGACAAGATCCATGCCCGGTCGATTGGTCCTTATTCACTTGTGACTCAGCAGCCCCTTGGCGGTAAAGCCCAGTTCGGTGGGCAGCGCCTGGGCGAAATGGAAGTCTGGGCCATGGAAGCCTATGGTGCAGCCCATGCCCTGCAGGAATTTTTAACGGTTAAATCGGATGATATGGCCGGGAGAACCCGTATGTATGAAAAAATCGTTAAAGGTCAAAATACCCTGGAGCCAGGGATACCGGAATCTTTCAGAGTGTTGACCAAAGAATTGATGAGTTTGGGGTTGGACGTTAATCTTATAGAAGGTAAATAGCCGTGTCCGTCCGGAAATGGTCTTTTCGGAGTCTCGCAGGCTCGTTTATCTGCCCATCTCATCGTTATGTGCTGTGAAACGAATGCCTTGATTTTGAACAGATAAGCGCAGACTTTGAAAATTCTCATTTTTGGATGGGCTCTAAATTGAACTTGCAATAATCGATTTTTTTCATTGATCTGCGCACGCCTCTTTGTAGACACCGCTTAATTTGGGTAATTAAGGAGAATATTTTGGAAACTCTATACGATTTTTTCGCTAAACCAAAAGATCCACGGCTTTACAGCGGAGTTAGGGTTGCCTTGGCTTCCTCGGAACAGATTCACCAGTGGTCGTATGGTGAGATAAAGAAGCCGGAAACGATCAATTATCGGACGTTCAAACCGGAAAGGGATGGTTTGTTCTGTGCGAAAATATTTGGCCCCATCAAGGATTACGAGTGTAATTGCGGAAAATACAAACGCATGAAGCACAG
>CAYQNS010000277.1:0-4619 GCA_964418755.1 uncultured Desulfobacteraceae bacterium | reverse complement strand
GAAATCTTTTAATTAACACTCCACCCACTATTAAAATACCTCAATATAGTAGTTATAAGTATCAACAGATAAATCTGGATATTGACAAATATCTTGAGTTACGGAAAATTTATTATAATCCTGCAAAAAAATTATATTTTATCATTGACGATGAGCTGACCGGCAATTCTCAATTTACTGTTGTTTCAGGGTTGAAAGAATCCGATCCGAACAAAGAAAGCATAAACATTAGATGTCACAGTGAGGAAGAAATTGCCCAATGGGAAACAAAACCTTTTGAATTGCTATTATCCGATATTTTCCCCAAATATCGTGATTCATTAAGTGCGGCCAATATAAAATCAGGATTCCCAGAGTATCAAAAAATGATCTCAGCTAATTTAAAACAAAGTAAACGCCCTGAAGCTAAAAAAAACGATGTTGTTAGTGCTCTAATAACATCTGATGAGCGATTTGATAGTGTTGTTGTCGTAATTTCTAAAAATAGCTCGATAGTCGGAAGTGGATTTTTTGTTTCAAAAAATAACATCTTAACGAACTACCATGTCATTGGCGATTCAAGATATGTTGAAATAAAGCTACACAATGGAAATAAATGCTATGGTAAGGTTGTCAAAATTGATCCCGTTGCAGACTTGGCGTTGGTTTCAGTTCATGAAGATGGTAAACCCGTTTCTTTTTATTCTGATAAAAGTTTAGCTATCGGTTCAACAGTAGAGGCTATTGGACATCCCTCAGGGCTAGAATACAGCTTGACCAGAGGTATTGTAAGCGGAGTAAGGGAACATCGAATTCGGAATAGATCGTTTGTGCTAATACAGACGGATACACCTATTAACCCTGGCAATTCTGGCGGGCCGTTGTATTTGGGAAATGAAGTTATTGGGATTAACACCCAAAAAATAGTCAATACTGATATAGAGGGGTTGGGTTTTGCGTTGCATATTACAGAAATTCAATCTTTTTTGAAGTAATGAATTATTTTTCTGATATCAGTAGATGACAACTATCTTGATATCCACAGCTATTACATTCCAGTTCATCCGCAATAAATTACTAACCCTACCCTTGTCCAGCAGCCCCAAATTCCTTTACATGTTCAATAAAGGTTTCTGGGGGTGCCTTCGGTCATTCATCAAAATCAAAGTAGTGCGCCGGCCCCTCGTTTACCGGTTTCATCCAGGGCTTGTGTGTATAGACAGACGACAATGCAAAAACCACATACCCCAGTGCCAAGATTGCCGGATGATTAATATCTCCGAGCAGACAGTTACGCAGCAAATTACAGGGTCCAAAATGCAGCCGTTTTTACATTTTTTGCACTTAATGCCCGAATCCGATGGGCATAGCTTTCAAATGCGTTCGCACTATCAAGGTCAGGTGGCGGGTTGATGTAAATGCCGCGCCAATTCTCCCCGTCACCTTTAAAGCTCGCGTTGAAGTCGTTGACATGGGACTCGAAAGTTTCATTATCGCCCCACCAACTATTAAACAGCTCCGGGCATTTTTTGAAACCATATTTTTCACGCAGCACAAGGCATTTTTGAAGCAGGTCACTGATATCCTTACCCGTTACCTCTTCCAGCGCCCTAAACACTGGCTTATCACTGCCTGATGCGTCCACAGCAACAATAACTGCAACCCCCGACTTTGTCTCTTCGGATTTATCAATTTTAGAAGGCCAGGCAATACCCCCGGCAATATATGCGTATTCATCAGCGGTTTCAAGGTTACGGTAATAAACCGGACTGGGGAAAAATTCTTTTCCAGTGACCAGTTTCATGGTTCTGATGGCTTCGGTTTCAAGTAGCCTGTCTTCAATTTTCTCGATGATACATTTTGTGTCCATGGTTATCCCCATTTATTAGATGTATTTTTTTCGTCTTGGTCTAAATATCCCGCTTGACGGGCTGGTCATGTCCATGTGTCCCAAGGTATACCCAAGAGCCGATATTGCCGGGGAAAGCTCCATGTTGTTTTCCTGAATGATGTTTGGCGCCAACGCTGCAATATACCCAGGCAACCGGCTGTTTTCGGTAAAATGAAGCGTCTTTCTGTTTTTTGTGTGCCTATAGATGCTTTGTGAAATAAAGTTCAGGCCTATGTTCTCTTGGGGTGGGGTCAGGTCGATACGATCATCAGAGCTACCGATTCGAGAAAAAATCTTACACGTTGAGCTTTCCTTGTCCGCTATGATCGGATTTGTGCAATATGTTTTCTTGTATTCAAGTACTTTACGATGCAGACGTTCAAGAGCATGCTCTTCGTACTCTGCAAGAATTCTCAAATGCCGGGGGTTATGTTCAAGCTGAAAGTCCTGAGTATAGTCTTCAGCAAGCACAACAACAAAGCCCGGTGACTCTCCAAACGGCCACCCAATACCGCAACTGATTCTCCGGTATTTGCTGCCGGTTTCGGTATCTTCAAGCCAAATTTTTGTTTCACCAAATTTCTTATGTGTCTTTTCTTCAATCATAATTTTACTCCTTTTTCATTAATAGGTTAACTCAGATCGCAACCAGCAAAAAACCCGCCCTCGTAAAAGGTCAGGCACAAGGCATCGGCCCTGTCCGGGGATCGCTTTAATAATTCTCGCATTGTGTCCTTTTTCATCACTTGAATTTTTCCATTAACTACCTCGTATGTTGGGGTTTGCAATTCTTCAATCAATCCTTCATCAGGTGGCAGCATTGCGCCTGTATCGTCTCGTAACCATTGCCGACAACTCCACCACAATTGATCACGAAGTATCTTAAATTCGCCCATTTCAGTTGTTTGAGTAGGTTTAGACGCAACCTTTACCGGTATCGAAGTGCACCCGGATCGTTGCATATGTGGGGCAACACCGGCACCAACACCTGTTGCATCGACACATGCCCTCATAGTTTTACGGCCTTTATATTCCAATATGGCCCGATCACCTGTTGAAAGGGTGTCAACACCCTGCCAGACCACAAGCCGCTCAACATACCCGCCGTACCGAAAGCAGGAAACATTCGCATCTGAACCGAACTCACCCACGTCCTGGCCCATTATAGCTGAAGAGTTGGCCGGGGGAGTCTCTCCATGCTCTATGACATAGGCGTCCCACCTTGACCTTGCCTGTGCTATCCATGCTTTTGAAATCAGTTGTTGGCTGCCCTGTGCTGGATACTGCCCTAACACCATGTAGCTGAATGCCGACTCCATGATTTTATACCAACCCGGTTTCAGTGGAGGGTATTCAAGCCCCCCCTGGCTTTTAGCCGTTAACCCCACAAGATGGGAAGGTAATTCAAAGCATTCACTGTCTTTGGTTTCACCTTTAACGAGTGGCCGGGTCCATTGGTTAATTCTCCGGACAGTAGTTTCTTGGGTAACAGCCCCCGGGATAACATCTCTGCCGGTCACAACATTGGGATGCGACATTGCAGACAAATGGACAATATTGGCACGGCCATCCCTTTCCATCCGATATGCCTCGCCTGATTCTGCGCGGGGGTTGAACATCACCAATAGACGGGCGTGTCCACCTGAGAGACAACTCTCGATTCCGCGATACACCTCATCCGGGATTGCGTCACCTTCATCCAATATAAACAAAAGGTGGGGGCTATGTTTCCCGGAAAATTTAGCTTCCCGTTGGGCTGCTGTGCCGGAAGAGGGAACTGTTACCCCAGTTAAAAATGACTGTGCTGACCGCTGGATATGTAAATTTTTAACCGTATCGGTTTTAAATAAGTCTGGATGCTTTTCAATAATGGAACCGATCTCCCCCCACAAGAGCTTTTTTAAATTACTTTCCGGGGGAGCTGCTGCTGTATAAACTTGAGAATTTTCAAAGACCTTGTGCCACCATACAGCACACCGGCCTGAGCCATGTGTTTTTCCAGTTGCATTCGCACTTTTGGCAATAGTGATGGGATTATCCCTGACAGACTCCATCATAGCCTTGATTTCATCGGTGTAGGTTTCGCCTAAAACGTCCTGGCAAAACCCCACCGGGTCATCCTGATACGAGCTGTATGTATCGCTTTCGTTAAACCCTTCAAGAGAATTTAACAGCTGATCGAATAGCCCGCTTTTGATTGAGGTTGTGAATGATTTCGCGTCGAACATCGGGGGATACCTCTCCTATCGCCTGTAAAACTTCATCCTGAAACTCTTGAACTGCTTTAAGGTCATAGAGTGCCTGGAATATTTCAAGCTGCAATTTCAATTGATTCCGAATCTCTCCCATGGCCTTTAATGCCAGTTCGCGGGGATCTTTAAACTTTACCTCTGTAACATCAAGTTCTTCATTCTCACCAACCTTGATTCTCTTGACCTGTGATTCCAGGACCTGCAAGGCAGTCTTATCTCCACGATTCCAGCGCATGAGCAAATCAAGTATTTCATTGGCATTGTCGTTTATCCGGCCCAATTGCTCCATGGCATCTATTTTCCGATCCACACAGGCTTCGATCTTCTTGGCAACGATAACCTTTGTCTGTTTGCCTCGGAGTTCGATCAGGCGTTTGCTCACTGCCTGACGACTGACATTGAGTATTTTGGCCGCCTCGGTCTGTTTCAAGCCTTCTTTGTCAATTAACTGTAACAGCTTGCGATCATTGATTTTCGGGTTACCCATAGTTGACACC
>CAYQNS010000276.1:0-4626 GCA_964418755.1 uncultured Desulfobacteraceae bacterium | reverse complement strand
TCGATGTCCATACCCTTATCAGGTGCACGTTTCCATGGGACGAAAGGATGGAAAAAGCTCAAAAGTAAAAAAACATTCATTCTTAAAAAATTTCCATTATATTATCACAATATATTGTGATAGTGTTAACATTTCATTCAAGGTGATAAGTGGGAATGGCTGTGTCTTGTTTAGACTATGCCGGCAATTTTTTTATTTGATTCCGACACGATTAAGATATAATGTTACGTAAGGAGATAAATTATGAAAGATAAACAAAGCAATATATCAACCTCTTTTCCTCGACGTTTAAGACGATTTAGACGGAACTGGGCTCAAGGCTAAAAGGAGAACTGTTTATGAATCAAGTTCAATATATCTCAGATGAAAACAAAAATATAACAGGAGTGATTGTGCCTATTGATCTCTGGAAGGAAATTAAATCAGAAAAAGAAACCGCATACCTTTTCGAGAGTGAAGCAATGAAACGACGGTTACTTGAAGCTAAAAACCGCAAAGAGGGGATACCTTTTGACGAAGCCTGCAAGAAGCTTGGACTTTGACCCCGCCGGATTTGAAGACCTGGCCTGGTGGATTGAAAAAGATCGAAAAAAAGCAACGCGAATTGTTAAGCTGATAAAGGAAATTCAGCGCAGTCCATTTGAGGGTACAGGAAAACCGGAACCTTTAAAACATGAATTGTCCGGCTGCTGGTCACGCCGTATCGACCGGGAACATCGACTCGTTTATGAAGTAAAAAAAGATAAAATCAGAATAATAGCCTTCCGATATCATTATTAAAAAATGTGGAAGCCGTTTGTATATCTTAACGGGGTGCAATACAAAAAAGGTATACCGATTAAGCTGCCTGCGGCAAGTCCTCAACTGTATTGTTATTAAACATATTTCTTACTATCCCCAATCCTTTTCGACAAGCATTTTTCAGCTTGCCTGTCAGGATTAATGAACGTAGAAAGATTATATCCTCTGCATGTTCCCATTTCCAAAACAATCCTGTCCCCTTGATACGGAGATTAATAAGCCGGCAAGTGGCACTTTCGATGTCCGGCCCGGCAAAAATGAAAATCACCGGCAATTCTACAGACAAACATGAAATTTTGGGCATAAACATCGAGAATAGATCACCGCGCATCTGGTCAAAAAGGAATTGTTGTGTTACTGTCATTCTATAAATTGCAGACTTTCTTTGAATACGCAGTAATTATAATCGATGATTGATTTAATACCGGCAGGCGACAGGGTGATAATATGACCCGGGCAATTAAAAGAATGTCCTGGACCGATACGTTTCAGGACGATGATGACATGCCTCAGATCAAGAAGGAGTACCTGTTTCAACTGGATGACAGGCTTTACAGCCTCTGGGCGCTGGGCCGCAACATCATTCTGGTGTGGGCACCCAGCAACCGGGCAATCGAAGTGATTCTTATCCCGCATTACCTCGTGGCCGAAATTGCCGGCAACGTAATTCCTGCTGCCGGCGACAATGACCTTAAAAAAGGGGAAGCATTTCTCAACAAAATCATTGCCGGCCCCAAACAGGTGACGCTTGAAGAACTTTACCGGATAAGCCGCCTGCTCGACTGCAAACCCGAACGTATCGACCTGCCGTTTGTGCTCGGAAAGGAACTGTCGCATAAAATTATCACGGCCCTGGTAAAGCGGTACAGTATCACCCTGATTCAGGATCGGGCAGTGGCCCTGTTCGATGCCGTCAAATTTTCACTCTACCCGCCCCTTGAGCAGGTAACCCAGCTCAACAGCCTGGCCTATTCGGTCAACACGGCCTACCATGAGCTCACCGACAGACAGATCAAAATCAATTTTGCCCGCAGTACAACCGGTGACGGGTTTTATGTCTGGAATCGTACCACCGGAGCCAGGGCCAATGTGGACCTGTATCATTTCATGCAACTGGTATTGGCGGACAATGCCATTGCGCGCACCAAAGCCCGGGGCAATACAGTACCGCTTTTGCGCACCTGTTTTCATATCGGCGATCATTATGAATTTTACCAGGCGGAAGGACTCAGCCCGACAACCTTCAGCTACATTGTCGGGGATGTCACCATCGACCTGGCCAGAATGATCAGCCAGGCCAGACCGGGTCAAATCCTGATGGGCAATTTCAATGTATCCAAAGACGATGCCGGCCCGGAGCGTATTGAAAAAGTCAACACCATAAATTTTATGGAAAACGTAAAAAACGGCCTGTCCCATCTAAACGGCATGGTTCTTTCCGGTGACAATATCGATTCGATCGAATGTTACCTGACCGGCGACAGAAGACCGGATGGATCATACACCATCAAACAATACAGCATAGCGGACAAGCACGGTTTCAAACGCAATGTCTTCAACGCCAAGGTCAATATTTACAGAACCCATGCCGACCCCATCTTTTTAGGCATTCAGGACAATGCACTGGCGGATTTCAGCAGCGCCGGGCAGATTGCGTAAACGCAATATAAGAAACCCTGTCGTCAAAAAATTATTATGAAAATCAACATCGATTATGACCGAATAACGCAAATTTTTTCCATTGCTGAAAGCGATGGCCGGAAGAGTCTGTTCGAGTATGAAACCTATAACCTGCTGGATAGATCCGGAGCGGAAAGCACCCCGCGCACCCGCTTTCTCAAAAAAAACACCCGTTTAAGCAACGAGAAGATTGCGGCCTTCCCCGGGAAAAAAGTGGTACTGAAAATTGTATCACCATTCATCGTGCACAAATCCGATGTCCGGGGCGTATGCATTGTCGATAAAAAACCCGGCAAAGTGCGCTCGGCCTGGCGCCGTATGATGGATACTGTCTGTGAAACGTATTCCGCCCGTCTTGAAAACAATCCGGACCACGCCCCTGCAAATTACCGCAATCTGACCGGCAAAACCCTGCGAAAGGCGGTATCAGACGATATGCGGGGCGTGCTCATGTGCGAATACATGCCGCCGGATTCCACAGCTTTCGGCAATGAACTACTTGTCAGTCTGCGGCGCACCAGGGAATTCGGCATGGTGATCACCGCCGGCCTTGGCGGCATCGATACCGAACTGTATGCCGAGCGTTTCCGCAAGGGACAGGCAGTGGTTTCGGCGGCCACCGCCATGATCGACGGCAAAGCCTTTCTGCAACTCTTTTGCGCCACCATCGCCTACCGAAAACTGGCCGGGTTGACCCGCGGGGGCCGGCGTCTGGTCTCCGACAGCCAGTTACTGGAATGCTTTACATCCTTTATCGCCATGGGCAATTACTATGCCCCGGACAATCCGGATGCACCCTATGTAATCGAAGAACTGGAGATAAACCCCTTTACCTTCAGTGATTATCAGATGGTGCCCCTGGACGGCCTGTGCCGGTTTACCAAAACCGCATCCCGGGCTTCAACACGCATCCCCATGCACATCGAACAACTGCTGCATCCTGCGTCCATAGTGGTAGTGGGTGTCTCCGCCCGGAAAATGAATTTCGGCCGCATCATTTTAAACAATATTATTTCCAATGGCTTTGATCGTTCCGCCATCCGAATTTTGAACAATGACGGCGACAGCATCGACGGCGTGGTCTGCATATCCGATATAACGATGCTGGAACAAAAAGTCGATCTCATTGTGCTGGCCGTCAATGCGGCCCGGGCAGCAGATCTTATCGACCGGATCATCGAGCATGATGCGGCAAGGAGCGTTATACTGATTACAGGCGGCCTCGGCGAAAAAAGAGGCAGTGAAAAACGTGCCCGGCAGATAAAACAAAAAATGGCCGCTGCCCACAGCCGACCCGAAGGAGGCCCTGTATTTCTTGGCGGAAACTGCCTGGGCATCATATCCCATCCCGGGCGTTATGACACTTTTTTTATCCCCGAAGAAAAACTTCCCAAACGCCGCGGCAAATGTAGACGCAATGTAGCCATGGTCAGCCAGAGCGGCGCATTTGCCATTGCCAGGATCAACAGGCTTTCCTTTGCCGATCCGCTGTATACAATTTCTGTGGGCAACCAGATGGACCTTACCATCGGCGATTTTATCAACTACCTAACCGATCTGCCCGAGGTTGAAGTCATCGCGATCTACGCTGAAGGTCTTACCGACATGGATGGTCTGCACATGTGCCGCGGTATACGGCGGGCAATACAAAACAAAAAGGAAGTGATCCTTTATAAGGCAGGCCGCACACCTGAAGGCAAACTGGCCACTGCCGGGCATACCGCATCGGTTGCCGGCGACTATATGGTCTGCGAATCATGTGTGACCCAGGCCGGTGCCGTGGTTGCCGATAATATGGCCCAGTTCGAGGGGCTTCTCATGCTGGCCTCCATGCTGCACGGAAAAAAGCTTACAGGCTCCCGCCTGGCGGCGGTGAGCGGCGCAGGTTTTGAAGCGGTGGGAATGGCCGATTACCTGAAAGGTGATGATTACAGTCTGGAGATGGCATCTTTGGGATCGGATACCATTAAAAAGATAGAAAAAATCTTCACGGATAACCGGCTCGACAGCCTGGTGGACGTAAAAAACCCCATCGACATCAACCCGGCCGCCGATGATGAACTTCACACGCAGGTGGTGGAAGCGCTGTGCAGCGATCCGGGTGTGGACAGCGTTATTGTCGGGCTCGACCCCTTTTCACCGGCC
>CAYQNS010000275.1:0-4701 GCA_964418755.1 uncultured Desulfobacteraceae bacterium | reverse complement strand
CATAATAAATCATTCCACAATCCAGACAAATTTCAACCGGTGTATTGGGGACTAACAAATAATTACCCCGGTAAGTATATAGATAATCAATTCTGCGTTCTTCATAGCGCTCACTGCCGCAAAAATTCCATTTAACTTTATTCGTTTTTATGGGACACGGATTTACGCGGATTTACACGGATAGGACAAGGCTTTGTCAGCTATCGCTGATTTAAAAACATTTTGGTCAGTATCCGTGTGCACCTGTGAAGATCTGTGGCTAATTTTATTTTTTGGGACACCCCGGTGAAACAAAAGAAAAATGGTTTCACTGGGCAGGCACGGATAAAGACAATTCTTTTTCAACTACAACCAGCGTCTTTTAATGGAATCCACCACTCTGACGGCTGTAGCGCCATCCCACAGATCGGGGATCTGATAATCGGTCATATCCTGGTTCAACAAATCGTTGACTGTTTTTTCGATATTCGACGGGGAGCAGAGGCGATTGGTCCCCTGTGTAACGGTGATAGGACGCTCCGTGTTGGGCCTCATCGTCAAGCAGGAGATACCCAGATAGGTTGTCTCTTCCTGAATCCCACCGGAATCCGTAATGGCCAGGCGGCAATTGAAAATCAGACTCATGAAACGGGTATAGCTCAAGGGTTCGGAAAGAATAATCGATTCAGCTTTTTCCAGCATACCCATCAAACCAAAATCCTGCAGATTTTTTTTTGTACGGGGATGGAGCGGAAAAATCAAGGGGATCCTATTTGAAATGCTGACCAGAGAAGAACAAAGCGATGATAACAAATCCGGTTTGTCGACATTAGCGGGACGGTGAAAGGTAATTACCCCATAGTTACCTTTTAACAGCCCATAGTCGGCAAAGGCATTTTGATGTTCGATGGCTTCCCGCATCATCTCAAGAGAATCGATCATAATATTACCCACACGTTTTATTTTTTCTTTATCGACGCCCTCTCTCATCAGATTCTCATCGCCATCCGGTGACGGTGTCCACAGGACATCGGCCAATGCATCGGTAGCAATGCGGTTAATTTCTTCAGGCATGGTTCGATCAAAGGATCGCAATCCGGCTTCAAGATGGGCAACCAAAGGGCGGTTGCAATTTTTAATTTTTAGTTTTGAATTATGAATTGGATAGTTGACCTTCACCGCTGCAAGCGTGCAGGCAAGGGTGGAATTGACATCACCCACCACGATAACGAGATCGGGCCTTTTTTTAAGTATCACCCTCTCATAAGCAATCATTACATTTCCCGTCTGCTCAGCATGACTACCACTTCCCACACTGAGATGGATGTGGGGTGCGGGGAGCTTTAAATCCTTAAAAAAGGCATCGGACATATTCAGATCATAATGCTGGCCGGTATGAACAATTACCGGCTGTGCCCAATCTTCCTTTGTCAAGGCATGATAGATCGGCGCAATTTTCATAAAATTGGGTCTTGCTGCCGCGATTAGATGAATTTTCATGATATAATATAATGAATTGAACTTGTTAAATTAATTGTGTTTAGGGATTAAAGTGATATTAATTAGCCCGGACACACACAGAAATACACAGACACTGCAATTATGGCTCACTTCGTTAAAAAAATTTGGGACACGGATTAACGCGGGTTAACACGGATAAGGGCATTCTTTGTCAGCTTCGCTGATTTAAAAACTACCTAATCTTTATCTGTGTACATCTGCGAAGATCTGTGGCCTATTTTTATTTTTGGGACACGGATTGACGCGGGTTTACACGGATTAAAACAATTTTTTGCCTGCTATCGCTGGTTTAAAAAAAATGGCCGTAGGAACCACATCAGGCATAGGCTTTAGACGGAAGTTCAATATAACTATCAGGTTTCTCTTTCTTTTTTTGAATTGCGAAAAAATTTCGTTCAATTTTTTTAAGTACCTTTGCATCATAATAAATCATTCCACAATCCAGACAAATTTCAACCGGTGTATTGGGGACTAATAAATAATTACCCCGGTAGGTATATAAATAATCAATTCTGCGTTCTTCATAGCGCTCACTGCCGCAAAAATTACATTTAATTTTATTCATTGTTTTTCTTCCCCCTCGTCCAGGGGTCCCTGAACTTTGGTGGTCCTGGAATATATACTGTTATAACAGCGACTTTTTCTCCCCGATAACCGCAAACAATGTGAATCGGAATGTTTTCGGAAAAACCCAGAACCAGGCAGCTTTCTCCACGCCCCGTGTCTGGATAATTCTCTAATATTTCTCCATCCAGTAACGCTTCTTCTATCTGATAAAAGGCCAGATCATCCGCTTTTCGTTCAACCTCTGCATGATGCGTAAAAGCATAATCACTTTTACAAATTTTGCTTTTTATCTCATTAATGTCCACTAAATCATCTCATATTATTTGATCGTGCCAGTAAGATCTGCGTCCTGATTTTATTTTTTGGGACACGGATTAACGCGGATTTTCACGGATAAGGGCATTCTTTGTCAGCTTCGCTGATTTAAAAACATTTTGGTCAGTATCCGCGTGCATCTGTGAAGATCCGTGTCCTATTTATTTTTTGGGACGGGGGTTTGCACGGATAAGATTAAGGTTGAAAAGGGCGTCATCAAAGGGCAGAAGATAAAATTGAATAAACTTTTCCTCGAAAGGCTTTGAGTTCACCCAGGACGTTACCCTTCTGATTCAATACCTTTTTTAAGAGATAGATCACTCGCTCATCGTCCAGTCCGTAACTGTAAGCATGCCGAAAAACATATCGAAATCCCCGAAGTTCGTCGAGATGGCAAAAGGATTCATCGGACAGCAACGCAGGCCTTACCCCTTCAATAGTCAGCATCATTCTCTTAATCAATGTTTTATGAAAAGTCCCATCATTACCAATGTTGTTTTCCCAGAATGCAGACACAATCTTGAATAAATCCTCATAGGCACAAAATAGGTTATGCAGCCAGTATCCGCAACTTTCAACGGCCTCCTGCGATATCTTTTTTCTGGCCAGAACATTGGATCTATTATTAAGAAGGTCATAGATCTTTTCTATCCGCAAAACCTGGTGATCAAAATCCGCTAGAAATAAAGCTATTTTTCTTTCTTCCATCGAATCCCCCGGGTTCTTATGACATCTGCAAATGAACAATCTTCAAGTCTGACAACATCCACTTTTCTATCAAGAATTCCGGAAAAATCAGAAGTAAACCGATAATGCATCAATTTATCCAACCCCTTTATTCCTATGTCAATATCTGAAATTTCAGTGAACTGGCCAGATTTAGTAACTGAGCCAAAAATGTATAAATCATCCCAATTATAATTGAGGCTCAATTGGTAGGCGGCACGCCGCACACTATCCAGAATACGAAGACGCTGTTGTTCCAAAGTCTGTTTTTTTTTTATGGAAGCACGCCTCCATATGGAAATATCAAATACTTGTGGCATAACGAGATGTTAGATATACTTGTTATTTTTTGGGACACGGATTGACGCGGATTAACACGGATTAAAACAATTCTTTGTCAGCTGTCGCTGATTTAAAAGCATGACAATCTTTATCTGCGTACATCTGTGAAAATCTGCGGCTAATTTTGCTTTGGGACACGGACACTTGTTAATTTTGAGTTTTGAGATAAATCATGACACACGGTTAAATACGTCTTGCATCGCTTTTAAATATGATGGACACTTTTTATATATATCATTTGCCAATTCTTCATTATATGTATGGGAAAGCAAATTTCTTGAGTTAATCATTTCCAGGAACACATCTTCCTGATCAATGAGGGAAAGCCCATACGCTTCCTTAAATACCTGCCTTGGAGAAACTACCCTTATGCCATGAATATCTTCCAGAAAATTTTTCAAAGTTTTCCATATCAACTCATAAGTAAATTCAAATCGCTGGATAGTTGCATCCAGAACAATTGTTGATTCAGGTTCCTGCAAAGCCTCTTTGAATCGATTCAAAGCTTTTTCAAGATTTATAAAATTTCTGTTCAGTTTTTCTGAATTCATTGTACTATTTCCTGTGTATGTTTTAATGCTATTTTTTTAAATTCATCTCCAACTGAGTTAAAATCAACAAAATCAATCTTTAATAATGTTGGTATTCGTTCTAATTTTTCTTGTATTACCAGCATTTGTTTTCCTGTAATCGGAGTATTTGATAGTATTCCAATATCAATATCTGATTTTTCATCATGGATTCCTGCTGCCCGGGATCCAAATAAAAACAATCGATAGCTGCAGTTTAATTCTCCATCCACTATTTCTGCTGCATTCATTATGATTTCTTTAAATTTCAATATTACAACTCCAATGCTCTGGACAGGGATTGACGAGCTTTGGGCTCACCATGTACCAGCAGGATTTGTTTCGGGGGTTTGGGCTGGGTTATTTGGGGTTCTAAATTATGCAAAGGTATATTTTGAGGAAAGGCATTTATAAATCCGGGTTTGCTTCACTCCATTCTCTTATAAGCTCAATATAGAGGGTAAAATCAGATAAACGCTTTTTAAAAAGTCCAAAAACAACTTCATCATCGATTTTTTCATAATGGTGGACAAGCATATTTCGAAAGGATGCCATATTCTGAAAAGTAGACAGTAGGCTGTCCGGTATAACGCCCTGCTCCTTAAGCACTGAAAACAAATCCCGGTACCCTGCCGGTTCCCGCCAGCGGCAAAAGGAAACAAGGTGGTTTGCTATATCAAAT
>CAYQNS010000274.1:0-4717 GCA_964418755.1 uncultured Desulfobacteraceae bacterium | reverse complement strand
TGCGGGAAAAAGATTTTGGATGCTGGAACAGCTACACCTGGAGCCAGTATTATGACCATGTCCGAAAAGTTGGTTTGGGCCTCAACAAGGTGGGTGTGAAAAAAAATGACATCATCGCCCTGATCGGGGACAATATTCCTGAAATGCTTTTCATGGCCCTTGGTGCACAATCCATCGGTGCAATTTCAGCAGGCATCTACCAGACCACCATGCCCGCTGAAATCGCCCAACTACTCACTTACATGAAGGTTGAGGTGATTTTTTGCAATGACCAGGAGCAGGTTGACAAAATTGTCGAAATAAGAGACCAGGTGCCCCTTCTCAAAAAGGTGATCTACGAGGATCCCAGGGGCATGAGGGATTACAAAACAGATGACTGGTTCATGTTTATTGAAGACCTTTATGAAATTGGGGAAAATATTCACTCGGAAAAGCCGGATCTTTTTGAATCATTTGTTGATGAGGGCAAGCCGGATGATACCTGCCACCTCTGCCTCACATCGGGAACAACCGGTCTTCCCAAAGGCACCATGCTCACCCATAAAAACTATATCAGCATGGGCCTGCAGATTACCCAGGTGGATGCCCTTGAGGATACGGACGAATATGTTTCGTTTCTTCCCTTTGCCTGGATCGGCGAGCAGATGAACTCATTCGGCATTGCCATGTCCACCGGGATCACCATCAACTTCCCGGAATCGGTGGAGACGGCTATGGAGGATTTAAAAGAAATTGGTCCCCATTTCATGTTCGGTGCGCCGAGAATTTATGAAACCATCCGGTCCCAGATATGGCTTAAAATCGATGAATCTTACTGGCTCAACCGCGTGCTTTATAACTATTTTATCAAAGTCGGCGAAAAATCGGCGACCTATCGAATGACCGGCAAAAAGATGCCGGCCGGCTTGAAATTCAAGTCATGGCTTGGGTATCAAATAATTTTCAGACCCCTTATCAACCAGATCGGTCTATTGCGTCTGCGGCGTGCGTACACGGGGGGAGCAGCCCTTGGCCCGGAACTTTTTACCTTTTACCAGGCCATCGGTGTCAACCTGAAGCAAATATACGGCCAGACGGAGATCGTGGGAATTGCCTACATGCACAGGGACGGAGATGTGAGGCCCGATACGGTGGGCAAACCCCTTCCCGGCACCCAGTGCAAAATTTCAGAAGAAGGGGAGATCCTTTCAAAATCACCCTGTGTGACACCCGGGTATTTTGAAATGCCGGAAAAAACAGAGGAACTGCTTGAGGGTGGCTGGCTCCATTCCGGGGATGCGGGTTATATCGACGAGCATGGGCACCTTATTGTAATAGACCGTCTGTCCGACGTTATGCACAATAAGGAGGGGGAGATATTTTCCCCCATGTTTCTTGAGAACAAGCTTAAATTCAGCCCCTATATTAAAGAGGCGGTAATATTCGGAAACAAGAGGGACTACGTCTCATCGCTTATAAACATAGACCCAATTGTTGTGGGCAAATGGGCCGAAGACAAAGGAATTTCCTATACAACCTACATGGATCTGTCAGCCAAACCGGAGGTGGCCGAGCTTGTTTACGACCAGATTAAAGAGATAAACGAAAGGGTTGAAAAGGAACATTTCAAGATTAAACGTTTTGCCCTGCTTTACAAGCTTCTGGATATGGATGACGATGAACTGACAAAAACCGGTAAGATCCGCAGGAAATTTGTTCGCGAAAAATACCAGAACCTTTACGATGCGCTGTATGATGAAAGCGTCCGGGAAAAAGAGGTGGAGGCGTTTTTCAAATACCAGGATGGCCAGTCAACATCAGTTAAAACGAAAATTTCCTTTTATACGATGGAAGGGGTCTGATGAGTTATTTTTTTCAACTTGTGGTCAGTGGTATTGTGGTCGGTTCCATATACGCCCTGGCATCGCTTGGTTTTGTATTAATTTACAAATCCAGCAAGGTGCTGAACCTCGCACATGGACAAATCATAGCCTCCGGTGCTTTTATTGCCTATGCCCTTACCGGGTGGGTGGGGATTCCAATCTATTTGTCCTTTTTCCTTAGCCTTGCGATTACTTTTTTCCTGGCCATGAGCGTGGAGAGGATTTTTCTGCGCCGACTGATCGGAGAACCCATCATCTCGGTCATCATGGTCACCATCGGGCTGATGTCAATCCTTGACGGTTTAATTTTTCTGACGCCCTTTGGCTCTGTAAATTTTTCTTTCCCACAATTTCTGCCTGCCGACCTGATTGCTTTTGGGGGCGTGTCCATTTCATGGACCCAGCTTGTGGGCGTTTTGGTTACAGCAGTGATGATTGGGGGCTTTTCACTATTTTTCAAAAAATCAACCGTTGGAATATCCATGCGGGCGGTATCGGATGACCAGTTTGCCTCCATGTCCGTGGGTATCTCCGTCCCCAGAGTATTCGGCCTTGCCTGGGCTGCTGCCGGATTGAGCGCTGCTGCTGCCGGCTGTATCATCGGCAATATCACCGGCCTTAATTTTGAAACCCTCCAGGCGTTCGGCATTGCGGTTTTTCCGGTTGTCATACTGGGAGGGTTGGATTCAATCCTGGGCGCTGTTGTGGCCGGCATCATCATGGGGCTGATTCAGCAGTTTGCCAGCGGATATCTGGACGGCAATTTTGGGCTTAACGGCACCGCCGGAGTACTGCCTTATATTATTTTACTAGTTATACTGCTTTTTAAGCCACATGGACTCTTTGGTATACATGAAATTGAACGGGTATAAATTATGGCAACAAATAGATGGTTGGCAACCGGTAATTACTTTACCTCATATAAAGACGAACAAAGAATTTATTTCACACACCTGGACCGGACCATATTTTCAGTTTTTCTTACATTGTTTTTTGTGTGGCCGTTCTTTTTTTCCCTGAGCAACAAATACATGCTGGTAATCGACAATATTCTCATTGCAGTAGTTGCGGTGCTCGGCCTTAACCTTGTGACCGGCTTTGCAGGGTTGATTTCCATCGGCCACGCAGCCTTTGTCGGTATTGGTGCCTATACAATTGCATCTTTTTGCAGGGTTATCGGCGACTCTCATGTAATCGTGACCCATGCATGGCCCCTGCTGATCCTGGTCGCCGGATTTGTGGGGGCAGTCTTCGGCGCCATCGTCGGCCTTCCGGCCATGCGGCTGAAGCATCTTTACCTTGCCATCGCCACCCTCTCTTTTCAGATGATATTTACCTGGACCATCAATTTCATGAATTTCTTTGACCAGGGGCAGACGATTTCCGTGGGCAGGGTGTTCTGGGTCACCGGCAAAGTGGCCAGAAAAGAGCATTACCTGTTCTGGTATTATGTCATTCTTGTGGTGATCGTCCTTTGCGGATTTATGATGAGAAACCTCTTGCGAACACGCTACGGCAGGTGTTTAAGTGCAGTGCGCGATAATGACAGGGCTGCCGATGCAATGGGAATGCACACCGGCCTTACAAAGGTGTACGCCTTTGCGCTGGCCGGCTTTTTTGCGGGCGTGGCCGGTGCTCTTCACGCATATGTGTACAGAGGAGTCGGCATTGAATCATTTTCTCTACATGAGTCGATCATGTATCTTGCCATGGCTATCGTGGGCGGTCTCGGGACACTGAATGGATCATTATGGGGACCGGCAGCCATAATGATCCTGGATCTTCAGGTGGAAACCATTGCTGAAAAGGCGGGGCATCTCCTTTCATCAAATATGAACCTTGCCACTGCATTAAAACCATTTACATTCGGCCTGGTCATTGTTCTGTTTCTGATGTTTGAACCAAGGGGAATCGCCAATTGGTGGCGCATTGTTCGTTCCTATACCAAATTGTGGCCGTTTAGGTATTAAGAGAATTAAGGAGAATTTGTTTCTTATCCATTTAGTTTAAAATTTCATTATTATCATTGGTTACAAGTATTTTCTTAATATAAAAAAGTTAATCAATAACTACATCAAAGGGGGAAAAATGAAAAATTCAAAACTATTCGTGTTGTTTGCATTAATTGCAATGGTCGTTATGTTCACGCAATCATGCGGTCAAAAGGAAGCGGAAAAGGCTGAAGTCCAAAAACAAGTTGAACAAGCAAAAGTGTATAAACTTGCGCTCTCCTTGGCTATTACTGGGCCGACTTCGGATGCGGGAAACCCTTATGCCAAAGGTGTTGAGGACTATTTCCACTATGCCAATGACATGAAAATCCTTGGTGATGACAGGATTGAGTGCGAAATCCGCGACGATCAGTACAAAACTGACGTCACCAAAAGAAATTTTGAAGATTTTATAACAAAAGGCATTGTTTTTTATCTCAATTATTCCACAGGAAGCACGCTTGCTTTGAAAAAAGACTTTGAGGAAGAGCAAATGCCCACCATACCGGCCTCCTTCCATGCCGGAAACCTGGTCGATTCCAACTATATCTTTCTTCCCATTGCATCCTATTCGGCCCAGGCCATCGGTCTTGCGGAATACGTAGTCAAGCATCATAAAGGCAGTACACCCAAGGTTGCCATGTTCATCCATCCATCCGCATTTGGCAGGGGACCGGTTTCAGATGTTGAGAAATCAGTTGCAGCAGGCCTTGACATGGAAATCGTGGAGGTTGTTGAGCACGGAAAGGATCTGGACAATACCGCCATGTTAAAACGCCTGGTGAGCAAAGGTGTACAATACGTCATTATTCAGACGATCCAGTCACCGGTTGCCACAATGATCAAAGATGCCGCCCGTCTTGG
>CAYQNS010000273.1:0-4718 GCA_964418755.1 uncultured Desulfobacteraceae bacterium | reverse complement strand
TCATCGCTTTTCATATGATCCTGCACCCGGCGCATCGCTTTGACCGCTGACCAACCGCCGGCACTTCGAATCAGACCGCCTCCAACTAATTCCGGCCGACGGCCTTGAGCAATACCTTTTTCAACATAGGTTCGATATGCCCTGCGTGCCGCTGGAACCTAGTGAATGACGACCACTTCGGAATTATGTTCCAAATCATAAAGGATGATCAATGGCGCCATATTACAGTCCGGGAAGTTTATCTTTTTTCCGGTACACGGTGCCCTGGAACACGGCAATGAGATCTCCTTTTTCATTGGTTATATTGATCTGATAGGTAGCGGTCTTATGATTTTTTGCAATTTCAATGGCATCAGCGGTTAAAACACCGCCGCGGGCAGCTTTGAGATATGAAATAGTGGCGTTGATGCCCAGGGCCACGGTGCCGTGGGAATTGGAAGCCACGGCAAAGGCAAAGTCAGCCAGGGCAAAAATGGCGCCCCCGTGGACCAGATCCATCCCGTTGAGATGCTCCTGTGTGATTTTCAATCGTACCGTTGCCGTGCCCGGTGATGCCGTCACCAGTTCAATGCCGACATATTCGGCAAACCGGTCTTTTTTGAAGAATTCCCGTATACCGGCCATACTGTTTCTGTTGTTCTCTTTGCAGATCATGAACCTCCCCTTATGAAATGTGATGCTACCGCTTTCCGGCGCTACTCACTTGATTTAGGATACTAACCACCGGCTACCCGTCCTCCCAATTTTATCTACTGCACCGTCCAGCGGTCCGCCTCCTCGGCCATCACCCGGTCAAGAATCCTCCGGCGGCTGGTTTGAATCTCCTTGAGCAGATTTTTGCGTGCTGCGGCCGCATCCTGCCTGCGAATCGCTTCGACAATACGTTTATGATCGACTCGGCAATGTGGTCATCCGGGCCTGTGATTACAACACGTATTACGGCGGCGGTTCCGATTGTCTGAATATTCTGGATCACCGGACCGGTGAGCGCCGGGAGCCCCTTTTGCCCGACGTGGTGGATGCCACCCGGGTGATCGATGCACTGCCCGAACTGAGTTTCGTTATGAGTATGGTACTGCCCAAAGATGTAGACCAGCGGATCTATGACCGCTACTCCACGGCGCCAACATCGTCCACGACGTGGGATTTATGGATTCCGGTCTTAAGGCCTCCCTCCAGCTCTCGGTCATCGCCAACGAGTACATCGGATTCCTTCGCGCCGCGACACGGGGCGTTGAAGTCAGCGACGAAACCCTGGCCCTGGACGTTGTTGAGGAGATGGGTCCGACGGGCAACTATCTGGACCACCCCCACACCATGCGGCATATGCGTGAACCGTTCTACTCCGACATGATGGACAAGGGGATCTATTCCCTGTGGGAAAAAAAGGGCAAAAAACCCATGGAACAGCTGGCCGCCCATCCAAGGGTCGGCAAAGTCAATTATTCGGGGCTCAAAGACCATCCCCAGCACGAACTGGCCTGCCGCCAGATGTCCGGGCACGGGGGCCTTATGTCCTTTGTCGCCCCGGGGGGCATTCCCGGTGCGGCCGCCTTTGTGAACGGCCTCAAACTGATCATCCAGGCGGTAACCTTCGGCACCAGTCGAACCATCTGCATGCATCCGCCGACCATCACCCACGAGCACATGACGTCCGAGGAACGAGCCGCTGTCGGTATCGATGACGGACTGATCCGGCTTTCGGTCGGGCTGGAAAACCCCGAAGATCTCATCATCGACCTGAATCAGGCGTTAAATTCAATGTAGAGATGACTGCCGCGAATCAATCGCTCTGCGGAACCGCCTCTTTTCGATATTTTTGATCATAGAGATTCTGATCAAAAGGGGCTTTTCGCGAGGGGCAATTTTCCGCCGGGCATAACTGGCAGCTTGCAAACCCGCTTTCATTCTGGAAATAAAAACCCGATACGGACTTATCAGGCACCATGAGCCTGCTGGGTTTCAGGGTGACCCCCACGGCATTTTCGGTGTCGCCCAGCAGATCAAACAGGGGGACCTGCTGGTCTATGGGCCAATCCTTCAGGGAACCGGGGCACATCTGCGAAATTTTACCGGTATCAAACCGACGTTTGAGCTCTTTTTCCAGAGAGCGTGTGGCCACACGCAGTACCGACAGCTTCAATGCATCGGCATAAAATTGTTCCAGCATGCCGGAGATGCCGTCGACCCACTGCTGCATCTCTACCCCGCAGGTGGCCACAAAGGGGAAGACACGGCCCAATGATTGTGTATTAACGGCCAGCACGCGGCTCCTGAAACGGATTTTCTCCACCACAATAAAATCATCTCCGCGCTCTTCAATGGGGGCCAGGCCGTAGAGTGCCTTGGGCCGGGCCACTTCAGCGGCCTGTTCAGCAAGGGCGTCAAAAGTTTTCTGGGCAGCCGGACGTGACGGTATATGGAGCTGCTCATGCAGATCTTCAAGATTTGGTTTGAATGTAATGTTGTCTAAAATGATTTTTTCCATGGGTATTTTACCTTTGTTTGATTAAAATTTTAACGGATGCCGGTACTCAGGTTCATCGGCTCTAACCGGTAGTCATTAAGGTCACGGTGATACAGGAGCGATCGGCTGTCACAATTTAGATGTTGTTGTCGTTTTTTACAACAGTTGTGGTGCCTACTGCAAGGCCTAATCAGCAGTTTTATAAAAAAGCAATTGACAAATACATACCACGATGTGGTATGTATTTGTCAAAACAATATTATAAAGTGAGGCAAAATTTTGGAAATCAGCGAATTTATTACATTCAGAAAAAAATTAAAAAAAACACAATTACAGATAGCAAAACTTCTTGGCGTATCCGTAAAAGCGATACACAGTTATGAGCAGGGGTGGCGGTCTATTCCCGCCCATATTGAAAGACATATGTTCTTTCTTTTATCGAGGATCAATGGAAAGGGTAAAATAAGAAAAAACTGCTGGGAGATTTTAAAATGCCCGGCCAAAAAAAAAGAACGCTGCCCGGCCTGGGAATTTCAGACCGGCGAACTCTGCTGGTTTATCAACGGAACGATCTGCAACGGTATTGAACACGATAAATGGGCGGACAAAATCAATATATGCAAATCATGCAAGGTATTCAAAAAACATATTTATGGGAGATGAATCATTATGAAGATCGTATCCATTGCGGTAAGTGAAAAAAAGGGGACCCGAAAAACCCTGGTTAAAGAGGCGGAACTTATTGAAAATCATGGGCTTGACGGAGATGCGCATGCCGGTCCATGGCATCGTCAGGTTAGTTTTCTTGCCGGCGAGAGCATCGAAAAAGCCAGAGCAAAAGGACTGGATGTGACTTTCGGTGATTTTGCCGAAAATATTGCGACCACCGGAATAGACTGGAAAACACTTCCGGTTGGAACAAAAGTCAGGCTCGGGGATTCCGCCATCGTGGAAATTTCCCAAATTGGAAAAAAATGTCATACCAAATGTGAGATTTATTATCAGGCAGGCGACTGCATCATGCCAAAAGAAGGTGTCTTTGCAAAAGTACTGAAAGGAGGAAAAATATTCCGTGAAAACGAAATATCATTTCTATAAAAAATTCCTGTTTGGAGATAAAAAATGCGTAAAATCAGTAATGAAAAAGATTCAATTAAAAAAATTTCGGAATTGAAAAAAAACTACGGGAAAAAACTTATTATCCTCACGCACCATTACCAACGAAAAGAAATTATTGATTTAGGTGACTACCGCGGAGATTCCTTCGGCCTTTCCCAGACAGCGGCCAAAGATAATGATGCTGAGCATATTGTCTTTTGCGGAGTTCACTTTATGGCTGAAAGTGCGGCCATACTGGCAAAACCAAACCAGACAGTACAGATTCCTGATATGGATGCAGGGTGCTGGATGGCAGACATGGCAGATACCATAATGGTAGAAAAGGCGTGGAATGAAGTTATCGAAATAACAGGTAAAAATTGCATAACACCGCTTGTTTACATGAATTCGGATGCCTATATCAAGGCTCACTGCGGAAGAAATGGCGGTGCTGTCTGCACGTCCTCAAATGCGTCGCTTGCGTTTAAATGGGCTTTTAATAAACGCGAAAAAATTTTCTTTTTCCCGGACCAGCATCTCGGCAGAAATACCGGAAACCACTTGGGAATACCATCGACCGAAATGATGTTCTGGGATTCCGATAAACCGCTCGGCGGTAACACCAGAGATGATATAAAAAATGCCAGGGTTATCCTCTGGAAGGGCCACTGTCTTGTTCACTCCAGATTTACTGTAGATATGATGCATCAAAAAAGAAAAGAATTTCCCGGGGCCGTCATCGTTGTTCACCCTGAATGTACTGAAGCGGTTGTCAACCTTTCGGATGCAGTGGGTTCCACGAGCTTTATCGTTAATTATGTGAAAGATGCATCAAAAGAATCAACAATCATTATCGGAACCGAAATAAACCTGATAAAGCGCCTTAAGATTGAATACCCCGATAAAAATATCATGTCACTCCATGATTCATTATGTCCGAATATGTATAAAATCAACCTTGAAAATTTATTATGGACCCTTGAGAATTTAGGGCGGACAAATATCGTTACCGTTGAAAAGGAAATAGCGAAAGACGCGATGAAAGCCCTTAATAATATGCTGTCACTTTCATCACAATAATTAAACCCAAGTTGAGCGATTAGACATAATGATTGATAGTGAAGCGGCATGCGATGGCATAGCCGGCAACCCG
>CAYQNS010000272.1:0-4768 GCA_964418755.1 uncultured Desulfobacteraceae bacterium | reverse complement strand
CTTCGGTTTGACAGGAGCCCGCCGTATTCTCTGGCAAAGGGCACGCCCTGGGCCACGCACTGGTCGATGATGTTGTTGCTGACCTGGGCCAGACGGTAAACATTGGCTTCACGGGACCTGAAATCGCCACCCTTGATCGTGTCGTAAAAAAGACGCCAGACACTGTCCGCGTCATTTGGGTAGTTCTTGGCGGCATTGATGCCCCCCTGAGCTGCAATACTGTGGGCCCGCCTGGGGCTGTCCTGGATACAGAATGTTTTTATGTTATATCCGAGCTCGGCCAGGGTTACCGAAGCACTGGCTCCGGCCAGGCCGGTACCGACAACGATAATATTAAATTTTTTTTTATTGGCTGGATTGACCAGTTTCATTTTGCCGCGGTAGTTGTCCCATTTTTCCGCAAGGGGACCGGTCGGTATTTTTGCATCAAGCTGCATTGAAATCTCCTTATGCGATTAACGTAATATAGATGGGTAGAAAGCCGAAACCGATGCCGAAGATCACGCTGACGGCAATTCCGAATCCCATGATAAAGGGCGTGTATTTGGGATGGTTGGCGCCAAGGGTTTGAAAGGCGCTCCAGAATCCGTGACTGACATGCACTGCGACCACAATCATGGCCGCAATGTAGACACCCATGTATACCGGATCCCCAAACGCATGGGATACAATTTGAAAAATGGGGGTATTAATTTTATCCACAAAATGAAAATTCATTAAATGGAAAATAATAAACGCAAGCACCAAAAAGCCGGTATAGGGCATTGTGGCGGATCCAATGGTACGTCCGCCTGCGCGTTTGCTGACTTTGTAGCGAACCGGGCGGGCACTGACATTCTGATAAAAAAGGATCACGCCGGTCAGCACATGAATCAGAGCCAGCGTCAGCAGCGCCCATTCAGCCAGAGTAACCAACGGGCCTAATGCGTGCAGATGTTCGGAATAAGAGTTAAAGGCATCCGCGCCTCCGTAAACGGTGAGATTCCCGGCCAGGTGGACAGTTAAAAAGCCGATAAAACAAAATCCGGTCAGTGCCATTATCAGCTTTTTTCCGATGGATGATCCAATGGTTTGGGTAAACCAGTTCATATGTTCCTCCAGGATTTATTGTGAGTAGATTAAAAAGTTTTCGTTCATGTTTACGAGTCCATCAATTCTGCCTATGGAAGATTTAAAAAAAAGGCGGATAACAAGAGCAATAGCCCTGCTATCCGCCTGATTTTTTATCATGAATTCTTTGAATTACGGATTTCAATCTATATTCATTTTTCTGTATGGGCTGTTTTTTCTACGGTCGGCTGAGGTTTCTCTGTCTTTACAGGATTTTCCACATCTGCCGACTGGGTTTCCTCCTCCGCAGCTTGTTGCGCCTCTGCTTTTTCTGCTGCGGCAGCCTCTTCAGCAGCCTGCAGAGCAGCAAGTTCAGCTTTCATTTCAATAACCGCCTTGATTTTTTCTTCGACAAGGGTACGTTGTGTTGCATCAATGTCCAGCATTGCCGCTTCTTTAAGATAGTTTACTGCAGATTCAAAACCTGTCTGGGTTGCCTGACCGGCAGTGGCTTCGGCTTTATACAGGAGAACCAGCATTTCGATGGTATTGACACGCGTATTGGCGGTTTTTATGGATGTTCGGTCCGTGGCGTAGTCAAGGGCCTGGTGAAGGTAGGTTTTTATCCCCTCAAAATCAGGCAGGCCGGGCACTTCTGCAAGGGCGTCCGCCTGGGATATGTAATAGCTGAATGCCAGTGGGAATGCCTCTTTTTTTCGATATTCGGGCTTTGCCGGCATAGGCATTTCCGCGCCCGGGATGGAAATCAGTAATTTTTTGCCCATGGGGGCAAAATCACCCTGCCACATTTCAATTGTGCCGTCAGCGGGCATCAGGTAATACTTGTGGGAGTTTGAAATGCTGGCCATAACAAGTACTATAAAAATCAGGCCAAAACCGATGGCTGCAAATTTGATTGTTTTGTCCATTGGATCCGCCTTTTCAGCAGCGGCTTTTTCAGCAGCGGCCTTTTCAGCAGCGGCCTTTTCAGCAGCAACTTTTTCAGCAGCGGCTTTTTCAGCAGCGGCCTTTTCAGCAGCAACCTTTTCAGCAGCAGCCTTTTCAGCAGCGGCTTTTTCAGCAGCGGCCTTTTCAGCAGCGGCCTTTTCAGCAGCAACTTTTTCAGCAGCGGCTTTTTCAGCAGCGGCCTTTTCAGCAGCAACCTTTTCAGCAGCAACTTTTGCCTTCTGTGTCGGTTTTTTTGTTGTCAGCGGAGTTTTTGCGTTACTATCGGATTTTTTATCTAAAGTCGTTTTGGTCTGTGTCGGTTTTTTTTTCTCTGTAGACTTGATTAGGCTTTTTTTTCCCATGTAATCCCCTTTGAAATAAAAAACTTTTTTGTATATGAGGCTAAACTACATACAAAACAAATTATATACGATATTAATGAATTTGTAAATATATAATTGGTGCCTGGCCGGAAAGTAAAGCATGTAGAAATCAAGGCTGAATACAACAAAATGCGGCAGGTATATTATATTTAAAATTATTGATGCCCCAGACAATGAAAAATGGAAAGAAAAAAATGAAAATAAATGAGAGAGAACCGGACAGGGCCGGATGTGAACTCGAAATTAAAAAAAAATATCTCATTAGCCTGTTGCGAAAGGCTGGAAAGATTGCGCTGGCTTTTTCAGGCGGTGTCGACAGTACTTTTTTGCTGCAGAGTGCTTATGAAGCCCTGGGGAATCATGTAATTGCCCTGACAGCCAGGTCTCCATTGCATCCTGCCATGGAGATTGAATTCGCCATCGCATTTGCAAAACAACTGGGTGTAAGGCATTCCATTATTAACACGAACGAGCTTGCTATCAGTTCCTTTGCACAAAATACCATGGATAGATGCTATATATGCAAAAAAAATCTTTTCCGAAAGATAAAGAAAATCAGCATGGAAGCGGGGATCGAAACTGTTGCACACGGCGCCAATCTGGATGACCTTGATGATTTTCGTCCAGGGTTTCGGGCCGCCCGGGAAATGGGTGTTATCGCACCCCTGATTGATGCCCGCATGACCAAAAGCGAGATCCGGATATTGTCGAAACAGATGGGGCTGCCTACCTGGAACAGACCGTCCATGTCATGTCTGGCTACCCGAATTCCCTATGCCGCTCCCATCACTCTGAAGAGATTAAAAAAAATTGAGCAGGCCGAAGATTTTATTCTATCATCAGGATTCAATACCTGCCGGGTCAGGTACCATGATGAGATTGCCAGAATTGAGGTATTGACTGAAGATATGCATAAATTCCAAAATACCAAATGCAGGAAAGCGATCATAAAACAATTCGAAAAAATAGGTTTCAAATACGTGACAATGGACCTGGAAGGCTATGTCCAGGGGAGTATGAACAGGGAGATCAGAAACAGCAGGCAGGAAAAATAGAAAGCGACAAACCCCGGGGCTTGGGAAGAGCCTGATATCCGGTTGACATATAAACGTTTTTCTCCTATTCTGCAACAAATAACAGATAAGGACCACATCCCGTGTTTTTAGAAAACAGTCCTGACCCCATAAACGCCGCAGTATATGATGCGCCGGATGCATCTGATAAGAATTTTTTATCTTGTGGTGTCAGGCCCAAAAGTGCTGTTAATTTTGTTGATTTTGCCGGGAAACCCGGTCTGATCGGTATTCTTCTGATCAGCTGCATCTTGCAGTTGCTTTATTTTGTGAACTGCAGCGAGGCGGAAACATTCAAGTATATCAAGATTGGTGAAAACGAAACGTCCACCAGAATTGTGAAAGCCGCCAAACTGAGATATATTAAAATCGGTGAACATGAAAATTACACCAGGGTCGTATTTGAATTTAAAGAACCGGTCAGACATGACACGCCGGTTATAGGCCCGGGAGGCAAGTTTGCCGTTGTTTTTTTTGATACGACGACAGCTTTGTCCAGCCGGATAATGGTTGATGCTACCGAACGGGTCGAAAGGATTGAATTCGAGCAGCGGGAATCCAACCTGAAAGCGGATGTGAGTATGTCGTTTCCCCGGTTCAGAATCAAATCATTTTCACTGGCCGAACCGGACAGACTGGTTATTGATGTTTTTCGGCTGGAAAACCCGGTTGATATCGTGCCGGGTAATATTGTATTGCAAAAAATGGTGTTCAAAGATTCCAAATACAGCCCGGTTGAAGAGGAAAAGGTTATTCATGAAACTGTGAAACCGGAAAACATCGCGGATAAAGATAATGTCGAGTCGGTCCGTGCTGAGAGTCCTTTGGCAGAGGAATCTCCGGCTTTTGCGGATATTATGGCGGATACTGCGGATGAAACCGGAAATTTTGCCGTAAGGGAAGTACAGCGCAAATACGACCCGGTGCCGATTGTCCATATTGACCAGGAAGATGATACTGCCGCCGGTTATCAAAAAGATCCGGATTTTATCATTAATCATATGGCAAAGAAAGATGGCGGGAATGGTAACCTGCAGGTATATCTGCTGCCCCTACTGACAGCACTGTCGGTTACTATTATTTTACTGCTTGTTTTTATTGTTTTTCAGAAAAAAAAGAGTGCCGGTTTGCCGGGTTCCGCCAAAAGACTGGAATCTTTAAAAGCAAACGATGAAACCATTGCGGCGATAAATGCAAAGATAAACAGAGAGATTAAAAAAATTAAGCAGGCTTAATCATGACGGACGGAATCAGACCGGATATCAATATCGGGCTTTCGCCGGCGGAAAAAAACGATCTCGAAAAATTGATAGG
>CAYQNS010000271.1:0-4787 GCA_964418755.1 uncultured Desulfobacteraceae bacterium | reverse complement strand
GAATCAGTGGTCAGTTTGGAGCGGAATGAGTGGTCACTATGCGGCGGAATACGCACGATGTACTCAAAGAGACATTTAAGGGGATAAGAAACATGCCTACTGAATTAGATCAATGGATTTCTTATTACCAGATTTTGATTGATGATGTGAAATACACAAAAAATCGACAATGGCAAATATCTTATTATACGATGATTCTCTTAGCTGCGGCTATTATTGGGCTCTCAACAGCGCTGAACCAGAAGCCTATACAAATTATCCTCTTTATAATATCCGGTTTATTAGCAGCTGTTGGGACATACATTTTAGTTCGCTTCCAAAAAGATTTGCGTCGTTACAGAGAAAATATCACGAAGGTTCGTTTAAGATTTCCGGGCGGCTTGAAAGAAATTGCGAGCTACAAACCAGCAGAAGAAGATAAGTCATACTATGTAAATATTCTTTATATTCAGATCGGCACAATCTGGGTTTCGGTTGTATTTGTAGGATGGGTTGTTGGCTTTTGGAGTATTTTATATGATGTTTTTCAAAACCTGTGATTACTCCAACCTATCACAAGTTCGATAGTTGTTGTGATATCTGCTATCTATACGTAACAAAATCACAAAACTTGTGTTTTCGAATATCAGAAAGTAGCATCTGTCAGCTCAAGTATGGATCAGGGCTGATTATCCTTTCATCGAATTGTCTCTTTGTCATTTTTCAATCAAAACATGTTTCAGGAGAATTGAACGTATGAACAAGTTTGAACTTATCCAGGTGCTGAAAAACTCCACCGGTCTTTCCAAACCAGAGTCTGAAAAGGTCGTAAGTCTTTTTTTTAACGAAATAGCAAGTGCAATGGCAAAAGGGGAAAGAGTTGAAATCCGTGGGTTTTGCTCTTTTTTTGTAAAAAAATACGGGTCTTACACCGGCCGCAACCCCAAAACCGGTGAGAAGGTAAAGATCGCTCCGAAAAAACTTCCTTTTTTCAAAGCGGGCAAAAAATTGAAGGAAAGAGTGAATTGTTGAATCCTGATAAGAGTTGGGTCGTCTATCTGGTTCGATGCATCTATAGGCACAAAAATCAGGCGTATATCAGGCATATCATAATTTAACTTCAACATTTGACAGAATGTAGATATCCATTCCAAAGCACAAGCTAAATTCACCATAGTGCTATAACAAGGTGCCACAGATTTTGGCAAATTCTTATTTTATGGGATATTCTCAATGTATCACCACTCGAATTTTATTGACATTTCATGGTTTTCCATAGTATTTTAATTTTAACATTATGCTCATCTGAAGCTCATTTTTGCATTTATTGTAATTTCTTCTAAATTCTTATTCGCAATTCCTACTCATCGTTGGATCGGGCTCTTGGCCTTTGAATACTTACCCTTGCTTGAAATAAATACTGGTTTCCCTTAAACTTTAACCTATCAACAGGTATAAATTCAATGGAGAAGCCCCTCAAAATCTGCTTATTTTGCTCCCAACAGGATCTTTTTTGATTTTGTCAGGAGCTGAAAATCCATCCACAACACCCAATCGTACTTATATCCAGGCAACAAATCTTAGACCCGACACCAGGGGTTATACCGGTTTTACTATCTATGTGTTTTAAACCAATGTAGGAGGTGCAAAATGAAATTTTTAAGTTTCACGACGTATCATATTGATAAGCTGGCCGAAATTGCGAAAGCGATCGATAAACTGGCATCAAATCCGCCGGAGGGCTATAAGGTTTTATCTGTATACTCGTGTCAGGCAAATCCCTTTCCCGGTGTCGAGCTTCCCCCAGGTACCATGGTAGGTGTTTCCGTCTTAGAGTGCGACAACGCTGAGGCGCTGGCATCAGCCGCTCTTGAGATGCAACTCGCAGGCGGAACTGTCAATAGAATACCTGTTCTGGAAGTTTCTACGGGCGTTGCTGAGGAAACCGTGGAGAGGTTAAAGGTGTGATTATTTGATACAAGGCTTGTATTGTCAGAAAGAGAGGAAGGCGGCTTGGCATGGCTTCAGTTAATAGCACCCTATCCGAGCGTAAACAGGGGGGAGATGGAGAAAATTTGTAAAGGTTCAATTAACAATGGTTCAGGATAATTTGGATCCATATCTATATAAGAACTGTGAATAAATTTCGGCAAAAAGGGGGATATCATGACTGTAAAAATATTACTTGAAAGGAAATTCAAAGAAGATCCCAGTTTGGAAGAAATTAAAATTATTAACGAACTGAGAATCGGCGCAATGCATCGGAAAGGGTATGTTAGCGGAGAGACTTTAGTCGATTTCAATGATCACCGAAGAATTGTTGTAATATCTGTCTGGGCAGACAAAGCAGGATGGGAAGCATGGGCGAATTCGGATGAGAGGCGAAAGCTTGATGCCAACCTCGATAAAAACTTGAAACAGCGCCCTATAATCCGATCCTTTATGCTAGGTGTCGATTATCTGGGAGGGGTTTTTGAAGAAGTTATGCACGACTCGGAAATTAAAAAATAGATTAAAAAAGGTCCACCCCGGTCTTTTGAATCACTCCAAGGGTGACATCTATCTTCTCAAATAGAACACTCCATAACAGCCCGGGGCCAGCACCGTAACCTGGCAAGGATCAACTATTAACAGCTCGATTTCACTGCCAGAATACATTCACCTATCAAATTTATGGACTGGCCCTCTTTGTAACATCTACAATAATCTATCGATCCCCACCCACTATTCATATCAAATAATGGGCATTGATCATTATTTGGGCCACCCCTGAAAAGGCTGTTCCCTGACTCTAACAAGGAATTCACCTGTCAAGGTTTTATAAAAGGGGTATACCAGTCTCTTGTTCAGCAAACAGCAAAAATTGCCCTGAATTGCAGGGCAGGCGTCATAAATCGGGAACAGGATCTGGGGATACCTGGGCTGCGGACCAGCAAAAAGAGATATCTTCCCATCGGTTTTCTCGAAAAATGCAACATTAGGAAAATTGAATAATAAATCGTAGGGTGGGCTGTGCCCACCAACAGACAGAATACCTTCAACCTGAACAATTTTTAACCTTAACTGAAAGTAGAAGGCGGAAGACTGCAAAGTGAAAATTCAAGGTATTCTATCGATCATATGAAAATTACATCGCGAGCAGATTGGGATTCATTATCTATACCAATCGGAAAATTGCAAAAAAAAGAACATTAAAATAGAAAGAGCGAAGCGATACAACAAATATTCAATTTTCACTATTCAATTTATGTTAATTTCCCAAATCCCAGAACCTTTAAAAATGAATAACTGGCTGATTTGATAAGATCAAACATATTGACTTCACCCAATGTAAAATACCATAATTAGCTTGACTTGCTATCTGGAGATTATATATCTTTAATGAAAAAAAACTGTGGTGATTGCGGTGATACTACCAGGTAACACACGATTTTAACGGTCCGTTTTTTATGTGATACTCTCAACGTATATGTACAAGACATGAAGGCATATATTGGTTGGATAACATTACAATGGTGATCTTACATAGTTCTGCATAATCACTTATTCCTGGCGGCGTCAGAATGACCGCTGGGCTCAACTAAAAGGAGCGATTGAGAAATGAAAAAGAAGAAACACATTTTATTAATTTTAAGTGTGGGTGCTTTTTCATATTCAATCATGTTATATTAGTTTGGGCAGTAAATCAAGAATTAATAATACAATATCTGATGTCATTGATTTAGTCCCTAACACTTAATGGTTGATCAGGCTTCGCTTCGCTACGCCTGATCAACAGTCGGGGTGACCGGTTCCCGATCTACTCCGTGGTCATCGGGTTCCGCTCCGCTACACCCGATAACCGCGGAGTCGACCGGCAAGATTGCCAAGATAATCAAAGCGTACACGCTCCATTATCCCGGCAATCTCGCAGGTCATCCCGACTGTTAGAGTGAATAAGGTTGTATTATGAAAAGAATCTGGCTTATACGCCATGGTGAGAGTATGGCGCAAATCGATGACTCCGTATGCGGGGTCAATCCTGACTTAAGTCCCTATGGGGAGGATCAGGCAAGACATCTGAAGGCCCGTATATCCCAAATAAAGAGCGACATTGTGCTTCTTAGCCCTCTCACCAGGGCTTGGCGCACATATCTGTTATCTGGATATGAGGCCTCGGAAGTGGCGTACGACCAGAGACTGATCGAGTCCAATTGGGACATACCCAACTACTATGCCAATGTACTGTTCGAAGAGTTGCCCGACATCGCTAAAGAGGATGTAAGCAATACCTCTTCTATGCCTCCTCAGGAACGGGCTTCCATGTTATTGGATTTCGTCCTCGAAACCAACTATTCGTCATTTCTGCTGTTCGGCCATTGGGGGATATTCATGCATATATTCAATGCATTCGTGCGATCTTGCGATAACTCACGGATCACAACAGCATCGGAAAACACCAGCATTTCACTTCTGGAAATTGATGATGACGGAAGACGATCGGTTGTTTTCTGGAATGATTCTTCTCATCTAAACACTCTAACAAGCCGGATCCAGACGACGGCAAATAGCCGCGCCTGATCCGCAACGTTCGGCCACGGAATAGAAGATGAAAGATTTTTCAAAAGGATTTGAGGATGAGCTTGAGATATTTCGTAGGGAAACCCAGTCGGGCACACAATTCTTTTATTCTTATTTGGCAATAAATGCAGAAATTAGCGACAATAAAAAAGCTCTTGATGCAGTAAATGAGACCCCTTTGTTTTGGGGAACCATCAGCAGTTCCCGCTTATGGTTAAAGTGCCCTAAAATAGCGATGTGAGGATTTG
>CAYQNS010000270.1:0-4812 GCA_964418755.1 uncultured Desulfobacteraceae bacterium | reverse complement strand
TCTGTGGTTTGTCCAGATCATCGAGGGTCCAGCCGGATCCGATAAGCAGTGGATCGACTTCAGGATTGTTGAGACGATTTTTCTGGCTTTCGCGCATGTTTGATTTCGCTCCTCTCAGAGGCCATCCGGCCGGGGTAGTCCTTCGTTTTTACGATGCAAACCTGTGGATAAAATCACAAATCCCCTCTGGGGATAAAGCAAAGCCTGGCCCTCTGGACCAGGGTTCGTTACTGTGCGGTATTTTTCTTATCCTGCCGCCATGATTTATGAAAATTATAAAAATGCGTACCCGTGCTTCTTACGTTACGGGGTGTTCCCCGGACAAAGGCGTCTATATTACCGACGGTTGCCTCCAGGAGGCGCTGAGCAGCTTCTTTTGTATAAAACGCGCAGTGGGGTGTGACAATAACCCTCGGGTGCTGCAGCAGCAGATGGTTGGCTATCTGCATTTCCAGATCGTCTCTGTCGCTTTGAAGCGTCTGAATGCGCGCATCTTCCTGCAGCAGCCTGTTTTCCCCGGGCAGGACATCCAGACCGGCTGCGGCAACCTTTCCGCCTGCCAGGGCACGCAGAAGCGCACCCGAATCCATCACATCGCCCCTGGATGTGTTGATAATCACGACACCGTCCTTCATCAGACCGAAACGCTCTTCGGAAAGAAGGTTGCGGGTTTCGGCAGCGCCGGGAACATGCAAGGTGACAACGTCCGCCAGGCTCAGGGCATCTTCGACAGACATATAACGAACACCGTTCTCAATGGCCCAGGTATTATCCGGAAACTTGTCAAAGGCCGCGACTTCCATACCGAAGCCTCTGGCGATCATGGCCACCCTCCGGCCTATTGCACCGGTGCCGATCACGGCAAGCGTCTTGCCGCGGAGTTCAAAAGCCTGGATACCCGTCCATGAAAAATCAAACTTCTTTGTTCGCTGTGCAGTTTCAACTATGTGACGACCAATGGCCAGCAACAGGGCAAATACATGTTCGGCAACCGCATTTTGTGCATATGCCGGTACGTTGCACACCGTAATTTTTTGGTTCGAGCAATAATCAAGGTCGATCTGGTCTACACCGGTGGACCGCACGGCAATCAGCTTGAGCTGTTTGAACTGCTTCAGCAATGCCTCGCTTAAGATCGACATATCGCTGGAGATGATTTCCGCGTCATCGTACATCCGGGCAATGTCCGGTGTAAGCATGCCTTCGACCCATATAACTTCCAATGGGCTTCCGGTGGATTGCCAGGCTGTTTTTATCCACGGCTCGCTTTCAAACAGATGGATCTTCACAATGGGTACACCCCGAGTGTTTAATAAAAAATACAAATTCAGGAAGCACGGCTTCTATCCCCGAGCTCCCGGGAAAGCAACCTGCCGGCATCAATCAGGCCCGGCACAATTTTATTTACCCTTTCATCCGTCAACCGTAGCGAAGGACCTGAAATACTGATGGCATGTGATGGAAATTCCGTAAAATCAAATATCGGAACTGCAACACATCGCATGTTCAGGTCCCATTCCTCATTGTCGACGGCATAACCTCTTTCGTGGATTTTTAAAAGTTCCTGCCTGAATTTTTTTCGGTCTGTTATCGTATTGGGGGTGATGGGTTTGAAGTCGCAGGATTCAATATAGGCATCCTGCTCTTCCATGGAGCGGAATGTCAGAATCGCCTTGCCCATGGCCATCGTGTGTATCGAGGACCGGCTTCCGATGGGTGCGTCAAACCGGATTCTTTCCCGGCCGGAAACCACGTCAATGGTAACCACATCATTTCCATCCAAACGGCCCAGGTTGACGGTTTCATTGAAGCTTTCCGCCAGTTTTTTCATGTACACCCTTGCCGGGGGCCGAATTTCGACAATTTCGGCTATTTTGTTACCGACTTCAAATACCTTTAACGTCGGATGGTACCGGCCTCCATCATCGACCGAAATATAACACAGATCTCTCAGGGTCAGCAAAAAGCGGTTGCAGGTGCTGCGATCCATTTGGAGCGCCCTTGCAATTTCCGTGACTGTAAGGTTTGGATGATCGGCCAGAAATTCAACAATGGTGAGCCCTTTGTCCAGTGCATTAATCCAGTAATAAGGTTTTTGAGAACTTTGGCCGCTCTTTTTCATTTCAGGCAAATCCTCTGCCATTTGAGGGGAAAACAAGGCAAAATTGCGCTTTAATTACATTGTGATTAAAGCGGTCATATAATGAATACTCGTAGCACCACTGGATATGACTTGTCAAATCTATTTTATAATGCAACAATTTTTCAACTTGCATTTTTCAAAACCCAATGCTATTGTGATTTATCCGGATAATCAACAATAGCATTGGGGGTATTGCATGGAGATTGAAAGACTTCTCAATCTCACAGACCTTTTGACCATGAAATCTTTTTTTTTATTTGGTCCCAGGTCCACCGGAAAATCAACTTTAATCAAACGGCAGCTATCTGAAACCGCTACAATTATTGATCTATTGGATTTCAGGCTGTACCTGCGGCTATTGGGCTCTCCCCATGATCTGGAATCCATAATTTATTCCAGGCACAAAACCGGAATTGTCGTTATTGATGAGATACAACGAATCCCGGAACTTCTCAATGAAGTTCACAGGCTAATCGAAAATAAAAAAATTACCTTCCTGCTCACCGGCAGCAGCGCCAGAAAATTACGAAAAGGAAAAGCTAATTTGTTGGCTGGCCGAGTATGGGAATCCCGTATGTTTCCATTAACCTGGAAGGAAATAACTGATTTCAATCTTGACAAATTTCTTCACTATGGCGGTTTACCTGCAGTTTATCTGAGTAATTATCCTGACGAAGAACTTGACGCGTACGTCAACACCTATCTGAAGGAAGAAATTATGGCGGAAGGCCTTATTCGAAGATTACCGCCGTTTTCACGTTTTCTGCGCTCTATTGCTCTGGCAAGTGGAGAGATACTCAATTTCACCAAACTGGCAAATGACTGCCAGGTACCGCCCTCTACAGTAACTGAATATGTGGGTCTCCTTGAGGACACCCTGGTGGGCTTCCTCCTGCCCGCTTGGACAGAATCAACAAAGCGCAAAGCGATCACTACTGCGAAATTTTATTTTTTTGACCCGGGTGTGACCCACATGTTGGCAGGAACCCGGACGCTTGACCGCAATTCCGATCTTTATGGTAAAAGCTTTGAACAATTCATAGGGATGGAGATACGGGCATATTTGAGTTACACGCGAAAAAAACGCGAACTTGCCTACTGGCGTTCAACCCATGGTTATGAAGTTGATTTTTTAATAGGCAGAGAAACGGCTATAGAGGTTAAGGCGTCATCAAAAGTGTCCGGCAGAGACATCAGGGGATTAAAAATTCTTAAAGAAGAGAATATTTTTAAAAATTATATTCTTGTGAGCCAGGATCCGATCAACACTCGTGACGACAATTTTCAAGCCCTCTACTGGGAAAAATTCCTCGATGATTTATGGGCAGACAAATTTTGCTGCTGATCCTTTTATCTTCAGCCCCAAAATGCTCACCGACACAGTAAGTATGGACAAGATCCGAACGGCTGAACCAAACGCCTTAAATGAGGAAAGAGGAGAGTGTAATGGAAAAGCAACAGTTGGATAATTTGGAACGATTTCTGAATATTCTTGGCCTGGATGAGGAACCAATGGGCATTTTCTATACCGATGAAAAGCCCGCGGAAGGCTTTACGCCCCGGCCCATTGACCTGCCGACACGGGAAAAGGAAATGCGCAACGAGATAGATTGGGGCCAGGTGTTCGGCAAATTCTCCTGTGTCATGGGCCATGTCTGGCGGGCTCGAAAGAAAAAGGCCACGGCCTGGTTCTCGGCTGAAAATTTCGGCTGTCCGGGGGGAGCGTTCTGGCTCGGTTTCAACAAACCCCAGGCCGAGACCATAATCAAATACGTGTCCACGGGGCTCCCCAATTGGACAGATGGAGAACTATACTGCGACTCGCCGGATGAACTCCGACGGGTCTTTCAGGACGTGGACCCAAGGCCCGCTCCGGCAAAGTACTGCGTGGTCAAGCCCGTCAGCAGTTTTGTTGATCATGAATATCCGGAGATTGTGATCTTTTTCGTCAGACCGGAGTCACTTTGCGGTCTGCATCAACTGGCCTTTTTCGTGACCAATGATCCGGAAGCTGTAGCCTCACCCTGGAGTGCGGGTTGCGGCAGTATAGTTATCTGGCCCCTGCATTATCTTTCCAGGGGGGTAAACAAGGCAGTTCTCGGCGGCTGGGACCCTTCGGCACGGAAGTTCTTCAAGACCGACGAGCTGACCTTTACAGTGCCTTTTGAGATGTTCGGGCAGATGCTTGGTTGTTTTGACCAGTCCTTTCTGGGAACAAAAACCTGGGACAACGTCCGGAAAAAAATCGAGCGCAGCAAAAAGGCCTGGGGCGAAAAGTGATGCAGTATATGCTCCGATTATTTTTTCGCACACCGTGGTTTTGAACAGATAAACGAGTCTGCGAGACTCTGAAAATCCTCATTTCAGGTGGACCTTAAATAAAGAGTATGCAGTGAAAATTGTTTCGGATATGCCGTATTATCGGATCAACCGAATGAATGAAATTCAATAAATATTCTTGACATATAAAATCAAATGTGAATAAATATTAATGATAAAAAATTTATTTCAGAATTTTTGGTGAGGGTCGTTTCTGAGTGGGAGCCCTGTACTTTTAACCCGAACGGACGAAAAGGAGTTTACGATGAACCAAGAACGCTTTTGGACTAAATCCTATGGGTGCGGCTCTTATAAAACAAGTTAAAACTACTGCAAATAGAGGTGTTCAG
>CAYQNS010000269.1:0-4825 GCA_964418755.1 uncultured Desulfobacteraceae bacterium | reverse complement strand
CAAAGAACCGTATAGGGGCTATTTCGGCATATAAAATTTTTCGCCTATATGTTTCATTGCCCTGGTGTGAACGTTGTCCAGATGACGCCCTATAAGGCTGTCTCGTTAATAGAAAAGCCTGTTTCGTCTGTCTGCCCGGGCCTGATACAACGGGTTTTACCCTTAGTGTGTTGCGCGGTATCATATATGGAACCTTACCCCCACCCCCTGCTGTCTGCTCCCCCCCACCCCCTGCCTCTCACCGATCTATCAAGAGTAGGCCTACACTACCGACAGTGGCGCACCCCAGACAGTCAATTGCACTGCCTCCTGCACCGCGCTATTTTATATTTTTCGATTGAATATTAAAAAACAATCTGTTAATTATCAGCAATAACGTATGGCTTTGAATTTAATAAAAAAAAGGAGGTAAACTATGGCTAGTTTTTTATTCGTTTTAAGCAAAGACGACAACGAGGCTGCAACAAGATGTTTTCAATTTGCCCAGATTGCGCATTCAAAAGGGCACAAAACGGATTTATTTTTTATTGATGACGGCGTTAATTGGACCGATTCCGAGCGAAATTTAGATATAAAAACACTCACCGGTGACTGTCCAAATGATTATTTACCTTACCTGGTTGAAAACCAGATTCCCATCGGCGTTTGAATTCCATGTGCCAAAACTCGTCAGGTTGACGAGGCAAATTTTTTCTCAAATATGACTTTAGACGGTGCGCCCCATCTGATAGATATGGCCGCAGAAGCCAAAGTGTTTAATTTCTGACAATAGTTATTTTGTACGCTGTGACCGCCCTGAATTTTTCATTTTGTTCCCGACGAAGCCGTTACCGAAACCAAAAAAGCAATTAAAACGGTAATGGAAAGAGGAAGAATAACGGGATTTGAAACCCGAAGATACACCAAAAACGGGCATATAATTGATACCCGATTAGGCGGTGGTCTGCTTCAAGATGAAAGCGGTGCCCCCGGTGGGCACCGTAGTAAATTTATAAAATATCACGGAGCAAAAACAGAGCCAGTTGGAACTGGAAAGGACAAAAAAGCGTGCCGAGCTTGTTGAAAAAATGGAAGGTCGAATCGGCGTAATAAGCGAAGTGGGGAAGGGCTCTGAATTCTGGTTCACGGCGGTTTTTGAAAAACAGCCGGAACCTAAAAAGGAAATATTTGTTATTCCAATAATCAATTCCGGAATCCGGTCCGCAAGTATTATACGCCGGATATTACCGGAACGTTTTCGCTTGGCAGGTGGTTTACACTCCGGCGGCAGGCCATTGATGAGGTCGTACTTAACGCCCAGGCCGCCGGCATTGGGAATACCCGGACGGTTGCCTGTACAAGGATGCCTATCTTGCGGCAACCGATGCCGGGGAATGCTATATTCCGCCATGAGTCGTGCCGCGGCCAGGGCAATAATCAATCCTTTTTGTCGATTTCGCTGGAGGGAACACTCTTGGGAACACCCTCGTACGGAGTTCTCCTTGTATCTCTCTGAACCTTAACATCCCTTAATGTCTTCAAAACATCGATACTGCTCTTTAATCCTCTGATATACCGGGCCATACTTATGGCCGCTCCGGCCAATTGGGCCAGGGCCTGGACAAAATTCACATCTTCCAGCGTAAACTCCCAGGGATTTGCAGTATAGACCCGCATGGCTCCCATCAGATTACCGCCGACCACAATGGGTACCGACAGTAGAGATGCGATCCCCTCTTTCCGGGCCTCCTCCGGATATTGAATTCGCGGATCATCCATAACATCATAGATGGCCACCGGTCCCTCATCAAGGGATTGTGCAATGGAGCGCAATGCACTCACAGGGCCTTTGTTTATATACTCTTCACTCAAACCAAATGAAGTGGCCAGTTCCAGTTCATTGGTTTTCCGATTGAACAGAAACAAAGAACATCCTTTGACCTCCAGGGCCGTCTTGATGCTTTCAACCGTCATCAGCGCTATTTCTTCCGGGTCCTTGGAATGTGAGATCGCCTTTGTTATCCTAAGCATTGTTTCATAGTTGATGATTTTTTTTTCCATAATCTCTCTCCTTTCATGATTGGGTATGCTCATTTATCCAGATGCTGCCGAACCGGTAAAATTCGGTATGCGTGTTCGTTGATGAATACTATGGCGGAAAGCAATCCCCCAAAATACGTTTACTCCCTTGAGCTTCCGATCGAATCACATTTAGAAAGAATGTCAAACGGAAAACCTCTGACGCATATAAAACGTCATGGGGCGCAAAGAGGCAAAGATGTAAATCAGTCCACGTTTTGAAAAGCCGGGCACCGGTTATATGGGGATACAGACAGTTATTTAGAAATCCGTTTGAGATAGGAAAACAAAGTGCCCGATAGACACTTAAAAACATAATTTTTACACACGGTCAATGATCACTTGCATTACAGTTTGAATTCCCGCCTGACAACACTGACCCGGGTCAGATAGAGAAAAAGAGAGGCAAGGCGGTATGTTTCGGGAAGCCTGTCCATTTCATGGATGACCTGCACCCGATGGAAAAAATGTATCACAAGTATGATAATAATAGTTTGAGTGGAACCTAATGTCAAATAAAATTGCACTGCCCTTTACACCGAGCCAAAAGATAAGCAAGATGGGACAAATTTTTTTGCAGCCCTGAGATGGGGGTGTCGCTGAAAAGATTGCGGCAGATTGGCCCTTAGAGGCAGGCTCTTAGGGTCAATTTGTTTTTATGAAGGCATTTTCAGCGGTATATCCCATTTTTTCATATACTTCCAGACAGCCGTCCGGCTGATGCCGATTCGACGGCTGACCTCGGCCTTGTTCCAGTCACACTGCCCCAGAAGTTCAAGAAGGACCTCTTTGTTGAGTTTTTTCGAGGGTCTTGGATTTTTTATATCCGTATCATACCCATCCACGCCGGTGGGCCGGTACTCTGTCTGTCGGATCTCCACCGGCAAATCAAACGCCTGGATGTTCTCTTTGCCGCGCAGTACAAACGCATGTTCAATGGCATTTTCGAGTTCACGGACATTTCCGGGCCAGGTATAGTCCATGATCAACCGCATAGCCGGAGGCGAAACCCCGGTAATCTGTTTGCCGGTGATAGTATTCTGCGCGCTGATAAAATGATTGACCAAAAGCGGGATATCCTCCCGCCGTTCTTTGAGCTGAGGGATCGTGATGGGGAATACCTTCAGCCGATAAAAAAGATCCTGCCGTAAACGCCCCTCTTCAACCAACTTGTAAAGATTCTGGTTGGTGGCCGTAATGATGCGGATATCGACCTTTCTTTTTTGGGAATCCCCCACCCGTTCGATCTCGCGTTCCTGCAGAACCCGTAAGAGTTTGACCTGTATAAACGGACTGATTTCACCGATTTCGTCTAAAAATATGGTACCTCCGCCGGCCTCTTCAAAGCGTCCGATCCGATCGCGTATGGCCCCGGTAAATGCGCCTTTAACGTGACCGAACAATTCGCTTTCCAGCAGAGATTCCGAGAGGGCCGAACAGTTGACGGTTACCAAAGGGTTGTCTTTTACAGCACTATTATAATGAATCGCGTCGGCCACCAGCTCTTTGCCCGTGCCGCTGGCCCCCTGGATCAGGATGGTTGCACGGCTGGCGGCTGCGGCCCGGATGGCTTTAAATACCCGCTGCATAACATGGCTTTTGCCGATTATACTGCCGAATTTATGCATCTTTTCAAGCTGAAGCGTGGCTTCCTCGGCCATTTGCCGGGTTTTTATCAACTCCGACATATCGGTTACGGTTTCAACAACACCTACCACCTGCCCGTTTTCATCTTTGACCACATTGGCATTTTTGATCACCGGTACATCATAACCGTCCCTGTGCCTCAGGAAGCACTCCTTGACTTCGGACAGACCACTCTTGATAATTTTACAGTTTTCTATTCCGGTGGGGCATTCTTTGCCAAAGCACCGATTAAACTGTAAAATACCGCAATTTTTACCCAGAGCATCCTGAGCCGTATATCCGGATATCCGTTCCATGGAAGGGTTCCAGGAAGATATCCGGCCGGTTTTATCCAGGGTAAAAACACCGTCAGCCATGGAATCGATGATCTGATGAATAAACCGGTTGTCCCAAATCTCGTGTATCTTATTATACATGTCTGTAACATCTCCCGACAATATTGTTCGAGTATAAATCAAAGCGGTAGGCGCATGATTTTCAATCATAAAAATTAATATCCGATACGTTACCATAACGCCTGGAACGTTACAATATTTAATTTAGTAACACTTTGCTCATATCAAATATTCCTATTTTCACTATAAAAATATTATTTTAATAATTTTAACAAAAATTATAATGACTATCAAATCACCGATTCATCTTACTGGTTTTTTCCCTTCAGCTAAGGGGTGTTTGAGCTGAAAAGGTGTTTGGGTTGAAGGGTGTTTATACTGACGGCAAGGCTTTTTGCCTATTGGCGGGCACAGCCTGCTCTGCGATGACTTCGTCTTCCGCAGTTCACCCCGGAATTGCAGTAAAATCAAGAAATGGCACAAAATTTGCGAATTAATAATTTACGCTCAGGCGCCCATAATACAAAAGCGCCCCGGTGAAACAAACGGTGCCCGTATTTTTTTTCTGCATGAATTCCACAAATGCAAAGGGGAACACCAATTATTAACAGGGGGATCGGCAATGGAAGCTGAAAAAATACCGAATACGAATCAATTTGAATCAGCTATCAGCCATGGGGTCGCTCTGGTGGATTTCAACGCCCCCTGGTGTGCCCCATGCCGGATTCAACACCCGATTATTGAGGAGCTATCGAAAGCATTTAAAGGAAAGGCAGCCATTATAG
>CAYQNS010000268.1:0-4862 GCA_964418755.1 uncultured Desulfobacteraceae bacterium | reverse complement strand
GGCGGCGATCCGTTTTTCTTCTGTTCCATTCACAAACTTCACTCCTTTTATTACTATTCATAACCATGGCATCCAGTGGATCGCAGAGGGGCTTTTTTTTTAACCCGGGTTGCAGCATATCCTAAAACGTTCGGCTTAAAATATTATCTTGACTTACATGTTATTATAAGTACAATGTACATATGAATAAGTTAGAGTTTGAATGGGATAGTCGAAAGAAAAAGGCTAATATCAAAAAGCATGGCGTTTCTTTTGATGAAGCGCGTACGGTTTTTTACGATGAGAATGCTATACAATTTTTCGACCCCGACCATTCAGAAGATGAAGACCGTTTCATCCTGCTTGGAATGAGTTTTAAACTTCAGATTCTCGTTGTCTGCCACTGTTTCCGAAAAAGTGAGACAATTGTTAGAATTATATCGGCCAGGAAGGCAAACGGAAATGAAAAAAATGAGTATTGGAGGCATAAACGATGAGAGACCATTATGATTTCTCCAAAATGAAAGGACGCAAAAACCCTTACATCAAATATCTAAAACAACCAGTAACTATGCGGTTGGACAGAGACACCGTCACTTATTTTAAGTCCATGGCGGAGGAAATAAATATTCCTTATCAGAACCTTATTAATCTTTATCTTCGTGACTGTGCAGTTCATCACAGAAAACTACACATGAAGTGGCATCCTGAAAGTGCCGAGCCAGTCGCTTGAGATGGACTGGGCAACCCGGCTCCCGAGACCCAAGAACATGCACTAACCAATTTTACGCATTTACAATTCCATTTGTTTGGATAACAGAACCACAAAATGGGCTTCATCTGGTTGTGAGTACCAAGCAACGAATACCAGCTGAGTCTATTGATCCTGTCGTTAAAAACTATCATTGGCTTGATTTAGTAATGGGGCAATTTGAAGCTTACGATCGTGGTGGGGAAACAGCAGCGGTGGTTGACTTACAAGGAAATATTACGGAAGGGCCTGGATTCAACATTTTTGCCGTAAAGGGCTCAGTAGTAACAACTCCTGCAAGTGGAGTTCTCGAAGGAATTACTCGCAAAACAGCAATAGAGTTAACAACAGCGTGTGGATATAAAGTTGTCACAGGGCAATATAGGCACTGAGTATGTTTGTTCCGCCGACGAGGTGTTTGCTACAAGTACCGCCGGAGGTATCATGCCGATTACAAAAATTGATGACCAGATGATTGGTAATGGGACAACTGGTCCGATTACACAGAAACTACAAGATGCCTACTGGTCATTACACAAGGATCCCCATTATACTTCAGTAATTGAATATTAAAACAAAAGAACCGCATGTGAATGAGTTATAGTCAAGAGTTGTGTATGGAAAGATTAGGCGGCGATCCGTTTTCTTCTGTTCCATTCACAAATTTTACTCTAATAAAGATAAGACATTCGCCAAGAAGTGCAGAAAAGCCATTACCGATACAACTGGGGTGGTCACATTCCTCGAAATACCTGGCGAAGTTGCAGTGGCAACCATTAGTGATAGTGAGGTTAGCGCATAATATCAAGGCGCTCGTACGGACGGAAATTACGCTGCGCTTCGTTTGCACCGCACAGCTTGGCGTACTCAAAAAAATGGAATAGTCGAAAATGTCAGAATCACAATGGGTCAAGCAAGGGGGGACGTTAAGCCACAAAAATGCGTGTAAGGAATTTGGCCTTACAGAAGAAGAAATAATTGATGCGATGAAAGTGGGCAAATTGCAATACCGGCAAAACTATGCTCATGGTAATCCATATTTCAGAGTACTCCGAATCGAAGTTGAGGCATTAGCCATAGAACTACACGGGAACAATGCAGTAGAAGAACAAGAGATCAAGCATAAGTTGCGAAAAATTAACAGAGAAATAAATAGCCTTAAGAGAAAACTTGCATCTTTAAAAAAGCAGAAACTTGAATTGCTTGAAATCCAAAAAAAGACAAAACCTAACGAATAAAATAGATCGTGTGAGCGGAGCGAACCACAATCTTATCCAGTTGTTGAACAAGCCCGGTGGTCTGTATTGACTGTATATAAGAAAATATATTTTTCTGAGCAGTGGTGGGAAGCGCACTTTCAAAAAGCGCGCTTTTTTCAGGACGAGCGGGTGCATTACCCTGTAAGTAGGCTTTGAAAAACAACTATGCCATAAAAATTTTTTCTCTCCTATTTTAAATGAATTGCAAGCCTTTGCCGGCAAGAAAGCGTTATCTTGGTTTCCATGCAGTTTGGTGAAATCCCAGAATAGCCATGGAGGCGCTCTATTTCGACAGGGGTAAGGATATCAGGGATGGTATGGATCTTTGTGGGGGCTTTATGATATTGACCCATTGCCAATCACGATTGAGTACATGCCGCCAAAAAAATTGCAGGCCATTTCTATCTACTTTGACGATACTCCAGGAATGGGTATCAACCAGTGTCCCAAAATAGAGTTCCAATTGTTCCGGGGTCAGTTGATCTGGACAGCAATCACAATGAATCCTGACCCGGCGAACCGGCGGACAGCCCGGAAATAGGCATCAATGGTTTTCTAATTTTTGCCCTGAAGCTTGAGTAATCTCAGGTGACGTTGATAGAGTTTTTTAAATCGATTTGCTTCTGCCGGCTTCATAATGTATACTCCTTTTTTGTAAATGCCCGGAATTGGACAGATACAAGGAAGTATACACTATTTTGAGATTTTTTCCGCCGCGTAGCGGCTTCGTTCAACAACACGTTATGCAGATTTGGAATAGAAAATATTAAGGAGATTTTTTTGGTTAAAATGACAATTATCGACTTTTTGGAGGAGCGAGCCAATAGAAACGCAGACGACCTGGCTTTTCGGTTTATGGGCAACGGCGAATTGGATGGGCCGATCACAGAGTGGACCTTCTCTGAACTTTATCATCAGAGCGCCGGAATGGCTGAAGACTTGGTTGAACAAGGGCTTGCGGGTTCGAGCGTCCTGCTCGCCTTTCCGCCGGGGCTCGACTTCGTAAAGGCGTTCTTCGGCTGCCTCCTCGCGGGAGCACGGGCGGTTCCTGTCCCGCTGCCCAATCCCCGCAGCAAGAATCCTCTCGGCAGGCTCCTTAATACCGCCGGGGCTTGCGGTGCTTCGACAGTTTTGACCAACCAGCAGTTGGCAGAAATGGTCGCACCGATGGCGGCAGAGCTGCCCGTTTGCTTGAAGGCGGTGACCGATCGTGTTGCAACCGACTGGTCCGGCCCCCGGGCCGATATGAACGAGGTTGCCTACTTGCAGTTCACGTCGGGCTCCACCGGTCACCCCAAAGGAGTCGCTGTCAGCCATGCCAACGCCGTGTCGAACATTCGCGTGATGGGTGAGATGCTGCGCCTTAATTCTACGAAACCAGCGATAGTGTGGGCACCCCACTACCATGACCTGTGCCTGGTAGGACACGTTCTGGGCCCGGTGTACTATGGATACGAGTCTACACTGATGTCTCCTATGGATTTTCTCATAAAGCCGGTGCGGTGGCTGCGCGCGATAAGTCACTACAAGATCGCTAATACTGCCTGCCCGAACTTCGGCTACGAATACTCGACGAGGCGGATCAAGCCCGAAAAGTGCGAGGATCTTGACCTGAGTCATTGGGTAATCGCGGGAAATGGGGGGGAGCCAGTCCTTCAGCAGACGCTGGAAATGTTTATCAAAAAGTTCGGGCCGTACGGGTTTCGGCCGCAGACCTTCATGCCCTGCTATGGCATGGCCGAGTCCGTGCTCTTCGTGGCCGGGCTAAAGCCGATGTCCCAGCCTCCTAAGGTGCTCACGCTGAGCTCAACGGATTTGGAGACGCACACCGTCCGTGTCTTGGCCGACAACGAGCCCGGCGGGCGCAATGTCGTAAGTTGCGGAAGTCCAGGATCCGGCCACCGGGTGATCGCCGTAGACCCCGTCACGCTCACCACGTCCAATCCCAACCAGATTGGCGAGCTGTGGGTGCAAGGCCCCAGTGTGCCCGGCCGCTACTGGGGACTGCCGGAGGAATCCGCAGCTACATTTGAAGGGCATCTCGCCGACACAAACGAGGGCCCCTTTCTACGCACCGGGGACCTGGGCTTCGTTGCAGATGGTGAAATCTACCTGACCGGCCGATTGAAGGATCTGATTATCATCGCCGGACGAAACCACTACCCGAGCGATATCGAACTCACCGTGCAGCGATCCGGCGCTCCGGTCCGTATGGGGTCGTGCGTGGCCATCTCGGAGCGTATCAACGGTGCTGAAGAGCTTGTTATTGCCGCGGAGGTTGATGAACGCAGGCTTCCTACCAATGCTCAGTCCGAGAGCCAGGGAGCGGAAGCCTTAGATGAGTTCTGGGCCTCGGCTGTAAAGACTGTCCGGGGTGCAGTCTCCACGGGGCACGGCCTGTCGGTGCAATCCGTGGTGTTCGTAGAGCCTCGAAGTCTCGAGAAGACCTCCAGCGGCAAGCCTCGCCGGCAGCACTACCAAAAACTCTTCCTCAAGGGGAAACTCGCTGTGCTTCATGAGAAACGGTCGCCCCAGACCGTCTGACCAGACTCTTGTTCCATTTAGGGAACTGAACAAGTGTCAGGCTCACACTGAATTGAAAAAAAAATCCAATAATAAAAAAAGCATAACCACGGTATTAAAGACGACGGCAAACAACCGCCGCACATTATGCCGGACGTTATTCGCATTCAATATTATCACGAAACCGGAGCTCAAGAAACATAAAAGAGGAATCTAACATGGAAGCGGCTGCGCTTCGTTATGCAGGTGTTGCAACATTGTTGAGAAGACCTTTGGTAAACGACCCATCAGTTGGTGCCCTTGGGGTCGGACCAGGATAATTGACTGTTAATAAACAAAATTACGTATTA
>CAYQNS010000267.1:0-4914 GCA_964418755.1 uncultured Desulfobacteraceae bacterium | reverse complement strand
CAATCCGTTTCATCAGTGCTAATGGTGTGGTAACCGACACCAAAACCGGCCTGATGTGGGCTGCGCACGATAACGGCAAGAGTATCATCTGGCTGAATGCCAAGGCCCATTGCGATAATTACAAAGGAGGCGGTTACACAGACTGGCGGCTGCCGACCCAGGACGAACCGGCTGAATTGTATAAAACCGGTAGTCACAACTTTCTGCACGAAGGTCCCATATAAAATTATTTTCGTAAAAGGAGAAGGGGGATATTTACACCGATAGGAGGCGTCCTCCAGAGAATGGCAGGAAAGTTCGTGACACAATAAGCTAAATATGATACATCCAAATAAGCTAATAATAAAACACCGAAAAAGCTTATAACTGTACGACTCAAAAAGCTAATTGGAGAACGAAAGCGATGACAAAACCGCACGAAAAACTGGCAAAATCTCTTGAGATCCTTCGGTTATTGCAGGATCGTGGTATCGTTGCCGTGCGCTCAAGCGATTTGACGCGAACGCATCGAGAACGTCTGATCAGGAACGGGTTCTTGCAAGAAGTCATGAAGGGCTGGTATATCCCCGTTCAACCTGACGAAGCGATTGGTGACAGCACCGCCTGGTACACTTCTTTCTGGCGCTTCTGCGCAGCTTATTTGGAAGTGCGGTTTGGAACAAGCTGGAGCCTTTCCCCCGAGCAGTCACTGCTGCTTCATGTCGGCAACCTGACGGTTCCTCGTCAGTTGCTTGTACGCTCACCGAAAGCCCGCAACAAAATAACACCATTGCCGCATGATACGGCTCTCTTCGATATGCGGGCGATTCTGCCCGAGACCGGGCAGGTTGTAGAAAAGGATGGGCTGCGTCTGTTCTCATTACCTGCGGCTCTCGTCAGCTGCGGGCCTTTATTTTTTACGCAGCGTGCGACGGATGCGCGTGCGGCACTGGTCATGGTGCGCGATGTTTCTGATCTGCTTGGATTGCTCCTTGAAGGCGGGCGAACGACCGTCGCCGGGCGTCTGGCAGGTGCCTTCCGAAATCTCGGTCGGGGTCGTATGGCGGATGATATCATCAAAACAATGCAGGCCGCAGACTTCGACGTTCGTGAAAAAAATCCATTTGAGGACTCGGTTAACCTGATTCTCTCACCACGGCAGTTATCGCCATATGTGAATCGTATTCGCCTGATCTGGGAACGGATGCGGGAACCTGTCCTGAAACAATTTCCGGCAGCTCCCGGCATGCCGTTTGACATCGGCGCCTATCTCAAGGCTGCAGATGACATTTACGTGACGGATGCCTATCACTCTCTGTCCATTGAAGGCTATCGGGTCAACACCGAGCTGATCAAACGGGTCCGCAACGGTGAGTGGCACCCGGATGAAAACGAGGAAGATCGTGAGCATCGAAACGCCTTAACCGCGCGCGGATACTGGCAAGCCTATCAAGCAGTCCGGGAAAGTGTGCGCAAGGTCCTGGAGGGGGGAAATTCCGGATCGGTCAGCGATGCCGATCATCGCGGCTGGTATCGTGAAATGTTCGGCCCCAGTGTAACAGCAGGTTTTCTGAGGGCCGCCGACCTCGCCGGTTACCGAAACGGCTCGGTATATATCCGGCGGTCCATGCACGTGCCGCCGCGCTTTGAAGCGGTACGGGACCTGATGCCTGCGTTCTTTGATTTGCTGCGGGAAGAGCCGGAACCGTCGGTTCGTGTCGTTCTGGGGCATTTCGTGTTTGTATATATCCATCCATATTTGGACGGCAACGGCCGCATCGGCAGATTTCTGATGAATGTGATGCTTGCAGCGGGCGGATACCCATGGACAGTCGTTCCGGTCGAGAAGAGGGATGGGTATATGGCAGCGCTGGAAACCGCAAGCGTCAAACAGGATATCACACCATTTGCAAATTTTCTTGGACACCTTGTGGTGAGTTGAGATCTTATGATAACATAACTATATTAAGTTAACAAAGCCAAAAATTCTTTATAATCAACATGTTAGAATTACAGCAAAATTAAAATTTTAAGCTCTTGCTCTTCGAATCCCTATGCCGCAAGTTCGAATCTTGCCGGGCGTACCAATATCAAAGGATCGGCTCATTTCGAGTCGGTCCTTTTTTAATTGGTGTGGATAGCTGGGATGTCCGGGAAGGCACCTACTCAGGCAGTCTTTTGCCGGGGCCTTATCTTGTGCCACGCAATATAAAGCCAGGTGGCCAGCATGGCGCAGAGCAGTCGCGGGACCCACAGCCAGAAGGGATGGATGCCGAACGGCAGGAAAAGAACCGGGTCCTCGACAATGGAGTGGTTGATGCCGATGGAAAGGTGCAGTCTATCGAGCAGTGTTCGCTCGAATCGATTGTTTTTTGTCTCTTCGACAATAATGGCGGCACCAAAAGCGAGACCGAACAGGGCGGCCGTCAGCCACAGCATTCCCGTAGACGGATCTATCCCCATGATTTTGAGCAGCGGCCGCAACACATCTACTATACGGGAAACGACATTGAAAGCTTTCATGATCTCGATGGCGATCATGACCCCGAGGATAATCACCAGCATTTTGGCACACAGCACAAGCATCCCCGTAATCCATCCGGTGATTACCGCAGAAAACGATGATGCGGTGGGCTGGATCGGGCCTGCCGCCGCCGTGACAATTTCACCCGAAATCAACAATCGGCCGATAATCGCCGCCATACCCAGAGCTGCCGCCAGCCTGACCAGGGTCGCCGTGATCGGGTTTACACCGGCCTTACCCTGAATGATACTTTCCTGAACAAGATTGTGAGCGATCAGCAAAAAGACCGCCATGACGGTTATCTGTGCTGTTGTAAACGGCAGTACGGCAATTGCGGCAATGGCGCCATAGATTCCGGCCAAAAGACCCACTGCCAGGGGAAGGGCGGCGGCAGGCGGAAGCTGCATCAGCCCCATAACCGGTCCAAAAATGAATTCAGCCCTTTCGAAGAGGCCGCTGTATTCGAACATAAGGGTCAGAAAAGAGATCGGTAGAATGATTTTGAGCAGCCATATAAACCCGTCCCATCCTTTCCGCAAACCTTGTTGAATACTGCTTCCGAGTTTTGACTGCAACATGCATCGTTCCTCTTAAAAATAAATAAGCCTGATCATCGGGATCAGACTTTGATGGTATTACATATTTTTATGCGCAGTCTTACCGCATCTGTCGAATCGGGCCTAACCTACTCGCAGTTTTTTAAAAAAGCAACCGAAACTGTTGCTTGCAATTTGTTATTTGCGGCGCATATCTTTTCAACAGCGCCGGTTTATCAGGGTTAGTATCTAAATTCGAAATTCGTGTTTTTATGTCAAAAAATAGAGCGTGAGGTGACTGGTATAATTGAAAAGCGAATAGTGAAAATTGAACAATGACGGAACGCTATCGATTTTAATAAAAAAGATAGAGCGAAGCGATACCACAAGTTTTCACTTTTCACTTTTCACTTTTCACTTTTCAATATTCAATTTGGTTCCGGCTTTGCCAGATTAGGGGGTAATTAATATAATTCCGCGGCCCTTTGGCAAAACACCATAGATGCGTCAACGCCGGCCAGAATGGTCGCAAGTTGGATTTGCCAAAATTTATCTTGCATTTTTAATGCTTAAGGGTAATATTGAGACTCAAATTTTACCTGACAGGTTAATTTTGCGATAGCCGAATGGAGAAAATGATGAAAAAATTTACTGAAAGATTTTTTTGTGCTCCAGATGATAGCTTTTTTATCTTCGGCCCAAGAGGTACAGGCAAATCTACCTGGCTTAAAAAAACTTTTCCGGATGCCTACCTGGTTGATTTGTTGGACGACAGGACATTTAGAAACCATATTGCACATCCGGAGCGGATTAAACAGATTGTCAAGGCGAACCCACGGACAAGACGCTACATTATTGACGAAGTCCAAAAGGCGCCGGCGCTGCTGGACAGCATCCACAGTTTGATAGAAGAATACAAGACGCATCAATTTATCCTGACCGGCTCCAGTGCACGAAAATTGCGCCGTGGCGGTGTGAATCTCTTGGCGGGTCGCGCCCTCTTAACCCGGTTCTATCCATTTATGGCCGCTGAATTGGGCAGTGACTTTTCTCTTGATACAGCGCTCAGAAATGGCCTGATTCCTTTAATCATATCGGCAAATGCACCTGACAAGACACTGGCAACTTATATTGCTCTATACCTGAAGGAAGAGGTCAAAGAAGAGGGATTGGTAAGAAATGTCGGCGCTTTCGCCCGCTTTCTGGAGGCCATCAGCTTTTCTCACGGCAGTATTTTAAACCTAAGTAATATCGCCAGAGAATGCCACGTTTCCCGAAAGGTTGTCGAGAATTATCTGTCGATTATTGAAGATCTGTTACTGGGATATAAACTTTCAGTCTTTACCAAACGCGCGAGACGCGCAATGACGGCACAGCCGAAATTCTATTTATTTGATGCCGGTGTTTACTATCATTTGCGCCCCAGGGGGCCGCTTGACAGTCCCGATGAAATCGGGGGGGTGGCCCTTGAGGGTCTTGTTTTACAGCATCTGAAAGCCTGGTGCGATTACTCGGACGATCAGGTGGATTGTTATTTCTGGCGGTCCCGTGGGGGCTCCGAGGTTGATTTCGTACTGTATGGAGAGCATCACTTCTACGCTATGGAAGTTAAGAACGCAAAGCAAATTCACCCCAAGAGCCTGAAATCACTTAAGACATTCCTGAGCGACTACCCGGAAGCTGGTGCGATGTTGTTATATCGAGGAACAGAGAAACTGGTGGTTGATGGAATTCTCTGTTGGCCGGTTGACGATTTTCTCCTTCAACTTACTCCGAACCACTGGCCGCACCCACAGGACTAGGGCCGATTTCTTTGATCCGCGCTGTCATGTCCTTGGCGATCTCGGCAAAGCGCGGTCCCATGGCCGACGAAAG
>CAYQNS010000266.1:0-4938 GCA_964418755.1 uncultured Desulfobacteraceae bacterium | reverse complement strand
TGCCATTGCATTCCTCGGGCAGATCCCTGAAGTTTTTCCCCACCAGATCACGGGTAAACCCGCAGATCCGCCCGGCGGATTCACTGATCTGGATGATGGAAAATGAGCTGTCAACGGTGATAATAACGTCTTTGACACTTCTGAATATGGCCTCCATATTCAACCGGTATTTTTCCCGGTCATCCAGCAGCAATTTCTGCTCCAGACCCCTTCGCGCTACATTCAATAAAGTTTTTAACTGAATCGGTTTCTGAATATAATCAAACGCCCCCAGACGAACAGATTCGGAAGATGTATCAATATCCGGAAATCCGGTGATCATGACAACCGAACAATGGGGCTGCAGGGTCCGGATGCCTCGCAGCAGATCCATTCCGCTTTTTTCACCCAGGTTGATATCAACAAAAATCAGGTCAAATTCACCTGCATTAATCAGCGCAATACTCTGATCATAATTTTCAGTGACATGCACATCATATCCATTGCGGGACAAAACCGTCTGCATAATATTCCGGATCGCGCGTTCGTCATCTACAACCAGTATTTTCTCGTTCATCCGACCGGATCCTGATCATTGGTAATGGGTTAGTTAGGCTTATTATATGAGACAAATTTTAAGAAGATTATCAATCATCAGGGGGAAAAACAAGCGTAAACTGGAAACCCATTTACAAACAATTCTATTCTTGATACAAATTTTACATGCACGATGCACCACTGTTCTTGATTCCATGATCGTGCATTATCACATTACCGTTGGCCCGCCGAAAGCGGTCGGGGCATAAAAAAGAATAACAAAATGACCCATGCCACCATCGATTTCAGCACATACATAACCATCACCATTTGGTTTGGGTGCAACAACAACTGCACTTTGTGCATGCTTTCAGATCTGAAATCGAAACTGCGGCCCGTAGGCTATCAAAGATTCCAGGAAATGCTCTCTGATATCCGTAAAGAGGGACGATATCAGAATTTAATCCTTTCAGGCGCTGAAGTAACAACCTTTAATAAATTGCAAAAATATGCTCGATACGCGGCTTCCCTGAATTATTTTAAAAAAATCCAAATTCAAACGAACGGGCGACGTCTTGCCGACATCAACTATGTGAAGGACCTCATTGAATGCGGTGTTAATGAATTTTTTGTCAGTATCCATGGACTGCGACAAACCCATGATGCCATAACCAGGCGCACGGGATCATTTGAACAGACATGGACCGGATTACAAAATCTGACCGGATTTGATGTCAATGTAATCAGCAATACAGTGGTGACCAAAAAAAATTTTCATAATATTGTTCATCTGATGCGCCTCTTGCACGGCAAAAAGCTGGGAGAGACGCATTTGTGGAACTTTTTTGCCATGGAGAAGGCTGATACCGGGAACAATCTGGTTCAGCTCAACCATGTTGTTACATTGTTTCCAAAATTGCGCGACATTGCAAATGGTTCCAACATTCCGATAGTGTTCAAAAACTTTCCCGAATGCCTGCCTGCCAAGCCCCCTCTTTACATCGACAGTCGTTTGGCCGAAACGCTGATCCCGGAACCGTACTGGCGTGCCTTTGCCCAAAATCAATTTGGATTGTGTTTATATCGAAACAATGGCGCGTGCAAGGCGCGACACTGTTGGGGCCTTTCCAGTGCTTATGTCGGCAAATATGGATATGAAAGGCATTTGCTATCACCAATGGATAACGACAGGTAAAGGTTGATATGGGCTTTTTCACCAAACGGTTTGAAGACACCACGGCACAAGATAAATTTTATGATTATTGTCTTTGGGAATACCTGCCGGTGGCCCCGATATCCGGCAAATTTCGTTCCATCAATTTGCTTCTTGACGCATTGGAATATGCCGAAGCTGATGAGCGGTGGTATGCGTTTTTAACCGCTATTCGCAAGCGTATGGGGCGCTTTTGCTCGGTATTTGGCGTCAAATATTTTCAAAACAGGCTGTTTTGGGAATTCTATTTTTATGATTACGAAAAAAGGAAGCGGAAAAGATCAATATCGCGGGTCATTGACACGGTGAGGCCGTTCACCTCTTGTCCCATACGCATAGATGAGCAATTGCCTTACTTCATGTTTTCCATTGATGTGGATGACGGCCTGATCGCAGGCCAAAAGGCTTTGGATGAAATCCATATGTACATGGAACACCCAGGCAGCCGATATGCATCGGGAATCTGTTATTCTCTGACTGAAAAGAAAACCACTCTTGAAAATTTTTACTTTTTCTTTAAAGCCGCAACACAGATGAAAGACGTAGTACAGAAACTTTCCTGCTCAGCCTATTTTGATGCGAAAAAGATCGATCTCAAACAGATCCTCTGGCCGGAGATGCAGGGCTGTCAGGTTATCGTTACAGCCAACAAGCAGAAAAATGACAGTATATACTTCTCACGCGTGACCATTGACCAATTTATTTTCTTTCTTAAGAAAATGAAATATCCCCACGCAATGAGTTCTTTTGTTGAAAAAAACAGGCATCTCCTGGATCACTTGTTGTACGATGTGAGTTTTGACTATACAGTGCACGAGGGTCATTTCAAGATCATCAAAAGCGGCTATTACGGATTTTTTTGAAAAATTTTTAATGATACAAAGCGGCCCGAGCCGCAAGATGAAACCGTTTCAAGGCCAGAACCGGGAACTAAAAAAGATAAAAACCGACAATGCAATCACCCTGCATAACACCAGCGCATTCAATTTACACCATAAACTGCGGACTCTCGTGTGAACTCAGCGCCTTGAATATCGGCAAGGTCTTTGAGTTCCTGCGACAAAACGCCTATGTTACCACCGATGACATTGCTCTGGCTGATGTTGTGCTCATCAACAGTTGCTGCGTAATATCCGGCAAGCGGAAGTTGGTGCGTTCCGCCCTGGAGATGACCCTGGGCAAAAATCATATCGAGAAAATCATTTTATTTGGGTGTTTTGCAGGGATCCAGACAGGGAACATCCGGAATATTATAAAGATCCCGTCCAAATCCATTGAGCAGATAGATGACTGCTTTGAGCACCACATTTCCATTCAAGATATTGAGATACAAGGTATCAATCAACATATTTTTATGCCGTATCAGGCCAGCTTTGACACCGGTCTGAACTATGTATTGATTTCTCAAGGCTGTGTGAACAAATGCTCGTATTGCAACATCAAAAATGCCAAAGGAGAGGTGCAAAGCCGCCCGGTTGATGAAATTGTCGAGGATATCCGGAAACGGGTCACTGATGATGCCAATGAGTTCATTCTCGCAGCTGATGACTGTGGCAGCTATGGCCGGGATATCCGAACGGATATTGTCTCTCTCATCCGAAAAATTTTTGCAAGTGATCCGAGGATCAGACTCAGGCTGCATTATCTGTTTCCACGTGTCCTGATCGAGTATGAGCAGGCATTTATGGCGCTTTTCGCCACCGGGCGTATTACCTACGTCAACTTTCCCATCCAGTCCGGGGCCCAGCGTATCCTCAATCTTATGAACCGCTCCTATGACATTGTACAAGTTTTGCATATCGTCTCCCGCATCAAGCGCATGTCGCCTCAAATATGGCTGTACACCCATATCATTGTAAATTTTCCGACTGAAACGGAAAGAGACCTCCAGGCCAGTCTGCATGCAGCCAGCGTTTTTGATGAAGCCCTCTTCATGAATTATTCTAAAAATCCACTGACGCCCGCATTCAGGTTGCCGGACGTGGACAAAAAACAAAAACAAAGGACCTTGAAAACAGTGTCTGTATTTCTCAAAAACAATCATAAAGGTCTGCTCATCGATTCAGACTCGGGAGCACCATTGTGATGCGCACTCAGCTCAGGGGGATAAACGTTGGCCGATAACCAGCCCAAGGTCGTCCAGGTGAGCCTTACAAACAGGTGCCAGTGTGCCTGCAGGCATTGCGGCGTCACAAAGCTCAAGCAGAACCCAAAAGATGAACCGACACTGCAAGAACTGGATGTGATCTTCAGGGACCTGAAAAAATCCGGAACCGAAATCATTGATCTGTTCGGTGGAGAGCCGACCCTGAGACGGGATATCTTTGAGATCATCAGGTTGGGCAGGTCCCATGGGCTCACGGTCCTTATGGAGACAAACGGATTTCTTTTAGATGAGATTTTTGTACGCAGGCTGAAATCCGCCGGTCTCAAACGTATCTACATCTCCCTTGATGATTACAGTGCAAGCAATCACGACGCCAACCGCCAATGCAAGGGGCTTTTTACACGGGTTGTCAGGGCCATTGAGTTTTGCCGGAGTTTTTCCATACCCGTGGATGTATCCATTGTGCCTGTAAATGAGGAATATTTTTACCACGGCCATATGAATCGATTTTGCGACTTTGTTTTGAGCAGAGGGGCCAATAAAGTGCGTATCCTATTGCCCCGGTTCACCGGCAATATGCAGCTCACCGACGACAGCCCGTTTACTGACGAAAACGAGCAGGACCTGGTCAGGTATATTCGTCCCCGCTATCTGGAAAGGGTTTATTTTCACTCCCCTGACACCCCGGATAATGACATCACCCGCTGCTCTGCAAAGCAGTTCTTCTGTCACATCACCACAACAGGCGACGTCTTTCCCTGCCCCTATCTTCCCTTGAAGTTCGGCAATATCAAGCAGGAATCAATATCGGGTATTTTCGCCAGAATACAGTCAAGCGAGGTCATGAAAATAGGGGCCATGCACTGCCTGGCCAGGGATATCGGATTCGTAAAAAAATACCTGGTTCATATGGAGCCGGATCAGCCGTATCTGGATGTCGATAAGCAGGGCCGGATTCTTCTGCCATAAATAGTACCTGAACGGAAACTATCTAAAAGCTTAAATGACAAGGCTTTATTATAGATTTAAATAAACGAAGAATTAAGCTTTTAGACATAATGATTGATAGTGAAGCGGCATGCGATGGCATAGCCGGCAACCC
>CAYQNS010000265.1:0-4960 GCA_964418755.1 uncultured Desulfobacteraceae bacterium | reverse complement strand
TCGAATTTCACCTCCTTATGGAGACTCCCAATGATTCGGGCTTCGCTGGGCGCGAGAATGTCTCTGTTCTCTTTGGCCTGCTTGTCCTGCTGCAGGTAATATTGATCGTGCTTTCAGGCGGCATGTTTGCCCTGCGCGGGTTCCGGGTAAATCTCCGACGCACTTCAGTGGTCTACATCCTGCTTCGCAGGCTCTTGGCAAAAATACTCCAAAAATTCACAAACCGCATCACAAGCCGTGTACCTGCCTGTCAGCGAGACAGCATTCAGGCCGCAACAGGGCTCGTTATGGGAAAGGGCCGCGTTTACGGTTCACTGTTTTTCTGGCCGCTGTTCATCACCCTCCAGATTTTTGCCGCCACCTGCAATGGCGGGATTATAGCAGGCATCCTTCTGAGGATCTTGATCACAGACTTGGCCTTTGGCTGGCAATCCACCATTCAGATTGGCTCCCAGATGGTCTACCTGATGGTGAAAACCATCAGCCTGCCCTGGTCCTGGCTTTTACCGGCAGACATGGCCCATCCATCCCTGACACAAATCCAGGACAGCCGGATGGTGCTTAAGGATGGAATCTATCAGCTCACCACCCCGGCTCTGGTTTCCTGGTGGCCGTTTTTATGCCTCGCGATTATTTTTTACGCTCTTTTGCCGCGCCTGATTCTGTGGGCCGGCGGCTGGCTTGCCCAAAACCTTGCCCTTGGCCGGCTGCGCTTCACTCACGCGGCCTGCGATCAATTGATCCGCCGTATGAAAACGCCCATTTTAAGCACCCGGGCCATTGAACCTGAATATCAAAAAAACAGCTTTGAACAAATTTCCCAGAACCTGAATGCGAAAGAACCGGCCTTTCCCAAAACAGCAGATACAGGCAGCGATGTGATGATGGCCGCCCTGGTCCCTGCTGAAATCCTCGATCAAAGCACCGAGGATGTACTGTCCGCCGGCACCAAGGCATACACAGGTCTTGATGTCCGGGCAGTTATTCCGATTACTTTCGATCCCCGGGACCTTGATATGCTGGCAGAACGTATCCGCCCAAATGAGGATGATCCCAGGCTGCCTGGCATTTTTATTCTTCAGGAAGCCTGGCAACCGCCGATCAAAGAAACAACCTGGTTTATCCGACAAATTCGGAGTATCCTGGGGCCAGAGCCTTCCATTTTCATCGGCCTGATCGGGAAACCGAATACCGACACCCTGTTTACCCCTGTCAAAAAGGAAAATTGGCAGATATGGAAACACAAACTCAATGCCATGGGAGACCCATATCTACAGATGCAGCCCCTGGGAGGCCTTGATGAATAGCCCCTCCGTTCCTGTATTTGCCATTGTGGGCCACCCGAACGAAGGCAAATCCACAGTGGTGTCCACCCTGTCCGAAGATGACAGCGTTCGCATCAGCGCAACCCCGGGAGAAACCATAAAATGTCGCTCCTTCCCGGTCATCATCGACGACCGGGAAATTATCCGTTTTGTTGACACACCCGGTTTCCAAAACCCCAAACAAACCCTGGCCTGGATACGGAATTACAAGGGTTCCGACAGGGGAATCGTGCAATCCTTTTGTCAAGCCCATGCGGATAAGGCGCAATTCAAAGATGAGCTGGAACTGTTTCAACCCGTGGCACAAGGCGCAGGTATTATTTACGTGGCTGACGGATCACGCCCGGTTCGCAGCAATGACCGTGCTGAAATGGAAATTCTGCGACTCACCGGCCTGCCGCGCATGGCCATCATCAACTGCAAGGATTCCGAAGAGACATACCTGGAGGACTGGAAAAACGAATTTGCAAAGCATTTCAATTCTATACGGGTATTTAACGCCCTTCAGGCAACCTATGCCGAACGGATCGCCCTGCTGGAAAGCCTCAAAAGTATCCACCAGGATTGGCAGGCATCCCTTGCCATTGTCATCGAGGCGTTTAAAAAAGACTGGCACCAGCGCAATATCCGGGCTGCGGAACTGATCAGTGACATGCTGGCTCGCTGCCTTGACCACACCGTCATCCAAAAAATAAAAAAAGACTCCAAGGTTGCCCCGGTAACAGCCCGGCTGCAGGATCAATACCGGAAAAAGATCGAAAAAATAGAAAAAAAAACGCATAACAAAATCAAAAAACTTTTCAAGCACAATATATTCAACCTTGACCTGCCGGCCCAGTCCATTGTCAATGCGGATCTTTTTGATACCCGCACCTGGCAGATCCTGGGGCTGACGCCCCGGCAGCTTGCCACCGCCGCCGGAATTGCCGGTGGAACACTCGGGGCCGTTATGGATACGACTGCCGCCGGGCTGACTTTCGGCATCTTCACCGCCATCGGCAGCGCGGTGGGGGCCAGCTCCGCCTTTTTCGGGAGTCGTCGCATGACATCTGTTAAGGTTGTAGGTCTCGCGCTGGGCCGTAGTCAAATCCGGGTCGGACCCAACGGCAATATCCAGTTTTTCTATGTACTGCTGGATCGGGCACTGATCTATTATGCCCATGTGATAAACTGGGCACACGGTCGGCGGGATCGGCCCCAATTCGATGATGAGCTATCCGTCGACGGGGCAGTCAAAAAAGGTTTCAGCAGCGCATGGGACAGGCGGGCTGAAACCATCTGCCGCCAGTTTTTTAAAACTATTCATGGAAATAAAAATGACCGCATCACACAGGCCCGAAAAAACTTGGAAAGCCTGATATTCAGACAACTGGAACAGATTTCAGGCAATGGGTGACTTTTATATGAAACTTGAACTTTGGAGAACTCCTGTCCGGTTTCATTGTTCATTGTCAGCAGCAGGTTCGTGGGTGTTAACAAAAACAACCGCATTCCGGGTCATGGGGATAATATGTTCAACTGTATTGTTCAAAAAATTTCAACAATGCCCCTTAACTGTTTGAAGTTTTGGTGCGTTTAAGGTATTAAATAGTGTTCGCATTGCTGACGGGGCCCGGCAACCGGGCACTGATAATTGAAAACACGCGACCCTTTTAATAGGCTATAGGGCTGAAGGGGTCTTACACAAGGAAATCAAGATGTCTGATAATACTGTAAAATCATATGGCTGGAGCAATGGTATGCCTATGCCGCTTCATGATAAACTCAAGCAGGATCTTAAAACCGCCATGCTGGGTCGGGATGCATCGGCCAAAGATACTATCCGCATGATCATGAGTGAATATCCGAAGCTGACCGTTCCCCTGACCCTGGAAAGCGGCAAAAAAACCACCCGGCTCAAAAAACCGGAAGAGATCACCGACGATGACATTCTGGATATCATCCGCAAACTTGTAAAATCCGAAAAAACCGTACTGAAATTCAAAAAAGAAAACTCTTCGAATTACCTGGAAATGCTTGAACTTTACCTGCCCCAAATGGCATCCGAACAGGAGGTCGAGGCCTGGATCGGAGAAAATATCGACCTGACCGGATATAAAAATCCAATGCAGGCCATGGGATCGGTGATGAAACATTTCGGCAAACTGGCCGACGGCAATCTTGTAAAACGAATTTTGCAGAAAAAAGGGTAACAAAGCATTAAAACTGCATTGGCTAAGGCCGTTTAAAATATCTCTACGGGAGGTAATTTGATGTTAAGTGAAAAAGAAAAGCTGAACCGATTGATGATGCTTGGCATTGAATTGAACCGGGTTCACGATTTAGACATCCTGATGGAGCAGATTCTTACCGAAGCCCGCGTCTTTGTCAATGCCGATGCCGGTTCCATCTATATTCGGGATGGTAATTCCCTGAACTTTACCTATACCCAGAATGACACGCTGCAAAAAAGGCTGGGCAAGGGTGAAAAACTGATTTATTCGACCTTTCGTATGTCCATCGACGAAAAAAGCATGGCCGGTTATGTCGCGGCAACCGGGCGGCCCCTCAATATTCCGAACGCATACGATATTGATGCCGCCCAGCCCTATCGTTTCAGTAAAAGCTTTGATGAGACCTCCGATTATACGACCCGATCGATTCTCACTATTGCGCTGAAAGCCGGCAACAACAAAATTCTGGGAATCCTGCAAATTATCAATGCCCGGGAAGAAGCCGAACAAATAACATCCTTTACCGATAATGATGAAATAATGATGACCCACTTTGCCAGTATTGCCTCGGTTGCCTTAGAGCGCGCCCAGATGACCCGTGCCATCCTGCTCAGAATGATTCGCATGGCTGAGATGCGGGACCCCAAGGAAACCGGAGCCCATGTTAATCGAGTGGGCGGATTTGCCGTGGAAATCTATGAAAAATGGGCACACCGACACAACCTTCCACAAAAAGAGATCGACAAAAACCGGGACATCCTGCGCATGGCCGCCATGCTTCACGATGTGGGTAAGGTGGCCATTTCCGATCTGATATTAAAAAAAACCGGTAAATTCAATAATGATGAATATGAAGCAATGAAGCAGCATACAATCCTGGGAGCACAACTGTTTGCAGACCGCCAGTCGGACTTTGACGATGCCGCGGCCCAGGTGGCCCTCGATCACCATGAGCAATGGGACGGTAACGGTTATCCCGGCCATGTGGATATTGCCACCGGGAGGCCCAGTTCGGGTTTTGAGCTACCCAATGGGAAAGCAAAGGGTAAAAAAGGCGAAGAGATTCACATATTCGGCAGAATCGTAGCGCTGGCCGATGTTTTTGATGCTTTATCTTCCAAAAGAGTCTATAAAGACGCATGGGATGAGAGTGATGTCCTGGCGGAAATCAGAAAAAATTCCGGCTCGCAGTTTGATCCGGAGCTGGTGGATATCTTTTTTTCAAGCCTGGATATGATTAGGGCTATCCAAAGCCGTTACCAGGCGAATTGATAGAAATCATCCAAAAGGAATAAAATGAAGATAAGCACTATAGCACAGATGCGGGCACTGGATAAAACAGCCATTGAGAAATACGGCATGACCCAGGAACTGCTGATGGAAAATGCAGGCATGGCTGCATTTTCCATCTTGTCCGAAAAA
>CAYQNS010000264.1:0-4961 GCA_964418755.1 uncultured Desulfobacteraceae bacterium | reverse complement strand
GCTTAACATAAAAAGTGATTGGGGATGAGTGCCCATGCGAAACAAACGGTTTGCGACTCGGTAACAATATTACCCAGACGTTCAACGAAATTATCACGGTCTTGATCATCTGAGAATATCCGCCGACGCTCAATCCCTCGAACAATGATGTGATGCAAGGCTCCGGGAGCATCGATGCGTGCTTTACGTGGCATACAACCCTCATATCACAGGAGTCTTAATTTCGAAAGTTATAATTTTATGGGCGTCCCTGAAAAGCCTTACTTTAGTCGGCGGTTGCGCCGGAAAGGTTACACCCCTTGATTTTTTTTTGCTTCCGGGACATTGTTTGCCGGACAATCAAAATAGATGCATTGGCCACACTCATTCCTTCGGATACCCATTACCAGGACAGCGCTGCTCAACAGATAAATGATCAGCAGCATGGGCTGGGACAGGAACCAGTAAATGGGAAAAATAAACAGCGCAATGGCCGCCGAAAAGGTAATGGCCTTTTCCAGGCCCGTCAACGGACCGGGGGTGGGGCTGAAAAATTTGGGCAGGCCCCAGAAAAACATACATTTTACGGTTTTATCCGTCCCGGTGTAATGGGGGCAATGGGTGCAGTAAAACCGGTAAATAATAAACACCATGGCCAGTCCAAGGACAATATAAATCACCATCAGGAGAACAGAACTCTTTGCGATGGCAAGGCAGCCTAAGAGAAAAGGAATGGCGCTGGACATGATGGTATAAAGAAAATCGGAAAACGTGTGTTTTTGCTTCAAATGGGGTTGGTCTAAGGTCATTTGTATGTTGCTCCTTTCCGGTCTTGACCGCTCCGATCCGGCCTGCCTCCCGGATACGGTCTGTGTATGATTGTTTTTCGGCTGATCCTGGATGTCGACACTGAAAAATAGAAATAAAATCTTACCTCCAAACCCGCCCTGAGGTCAAGTGCGCAGATGGCACTGGGTTCCCAAAAATGTCATGGCCACCCGATCTTCCACAATTTCCTTTTATTCCGGACGGTATTTATATACACTGGATTGATCACAACGGGTGCGGTCCACCTGACCGCCCTTTACACCCATGAGGATATGAATCCATGCTGCGTCTTGGCTTATGCTGCATATTTCGCAATGAACCCATCAAATTCCGCCGGACCACGGCCAGATACGTGCTGAAACACCCCGTTGAACAGCAACGGTTGCACCTGGCCGATATTTGCCGCCACAATGCCGACAGCCTGATGCAAGCCCTTGCCTTTTGCAGCGGACACGGCATCGGGGCCTTTCGCATCAACAGCCAGATTCTGCCGGTGATCACCCATCCCCAGGCAGGCTATGCAATGGCGGACCTGCCCGGGGGCCCCACCATAATCGATATGTTCAAAACCTGCGGCCGGTATGCCCGGGCCCAGGACATCCGGTTGAGCTTTCACCCGGACCAGTTTATCCTGTTGTCGTCCCCCAAAAAAGAGGTGGTGCGCCGGGCCCTGGCCGACCTGCAATACCATGCCCAGGTGGCCGACTGGGTCGGGGCCGATGTAATCAACATCCACGGCGGCGGGGCCTATGGCGACAAAACCGGCACCTTGAAACACCTGGCCCGGGAAATTCGAAACCTGCCGGAAACCATCCGCCATCGCCTGACCCTGGAAAACGACGACCGGGTCTATACCCCCCGGGACCTGTTGCCCCTTTGCCGGGACACCGGTATTCCTCTGGTCTATGATGTCCACCACCACCGCTGCCGGCCCGATGGCCGAAGTATCGAAGAAACCACCCGGCTGGCCATTGAGACCTGGAACCGGGAGCCGCTGTTTCACCTTTCCAGTCCCTTGACGATAGGGGGCATCAAAGCGGACCGACGGCATCACGATTTTATCGACATCAAGGATTTCCCCAGAGTCTGGCTGGGCCTTGACATCACGGTAGACGTGGAAGCCAAAGCCAAGGAACTGGCTGTACTGAAGCTCAAACAGGACCTCAAGACCCTTGAAACAGACGGAACCAGGGAGCGACTATCATAAAAAACTTGAATAACAATTGTCTTACAGGCCAAGAACAAATTCCGCTGTGGCAGCGGCGGCGGCCTGCAGGTGGTCCTCATGGGAAAGGCCGCTGGCCTTGCGGGGTTTAAAATCGTGGTTGCCGTCTTCCATCCAGCAAATCCGGGTGTCCCGGGGCAAATCGTATCCCGACACCTCTTCCCGGCGACCAAAAGGGTCCCGGGTGCCGTGAACAATCAGGGTGGGAACGTTGATATCCTTTAAGTGAGCGGTGCGAAGCACGTCCGGCTTGCCCGGGGGGTGAAAGGGATAGCCCAGACAGACCAGTCCGGAAACCGTTGTTTCGGTGGCCAGCAGACTGGCCATCCGCCCCCCCAGGGACTTGCCGCCGATGACTGTATTTTCTACGCTGCCGATTTTGTCCAGGGCCGCCTGGAATGCAGCCAGCAGTTTTTTCGGCCCATCCGGCGATCGCTTTTTACCGGTACGGACCTGTTCCTGCATATACGGAAAATTAAATCGAGAGACAACGATACCGCCTGCCGCAACATCCTGGGCGATCCGGGCCATAAAATAACTGTCCATGGGTGCACCGGCCCCGTGTGCCAGCAACAGGACCTTATCGGTTTTGCGTTGCCGCGGTTTTACGGTCATCACCTCAATCATGCTTTATCTCCCCCGGTATCCCGCAACAGATCAAGCTGTCGGGTTGTCCAATACTGTTCATTTTGTCGTATGTGCTTTGTGATTGCTATAACCGTTACTTTTTGATACAAAAAGAATCAACCTTTTTTATCGATCCGGCCTCATTTGTAAAATTGATGGCATCACTCCCCACGGGCCAGGACATTCGGGCAAATTGGCAGACAAGCCCGAAACCACCCGACATTTTTTTTAATCAATGAGGAAAACCCCATGGACGAAAAAAAATATGATAATCAGGAATTGTGCGCCAAGATCAAAGATGTTTTCCCGGATATCGGGGAATGCGGCATTGATATCGACGTGAATTATGATGATGACCAAAAAGCCTACATCGTCAACATGGAAAAGGGGCAGCGTAAAATCAAGACCCACCTTGAAATAGAAGATGCAGACACCTGTATGCTCGGCGAACAATGTCTTGGCCTCGGCATCCAGATCGCCCAGTTCAAAGATTAGGGCTAAGCGCCGATTTATTCCTCACTGCTCAAAACGCATATCTCACTACTTTTGCACAATAAGGTTGAAAATGCTGCTGGTTATCTCACCCTCAAAAACACAAAATTTTGATTGCCGGCCCCACGGGCCACATACGATGCCGGTGCTGCTCGAAGAAACCCGGCACCTGGTGGATCAACTCAAGCCCATGAATGTGCGGCAAATCGCTGCATTGATGAAAATCAATGACCGGCTGGCCAAACTCAACTGGCAGCGGTATCAGGATTTCAAATTGCCCTTTGACCTTCAAAATGCCCGGCAGGCCCTGCTGGCCTTTCGTGGTGATGTATACAACCAGATCGCCACAAACACCTATCATGAGGCGGATTTCACCTTTGCCCAGCAGCATTTGCGGATCATTTCCGGCCTATACGGGATATTGAAACCCCTGGACCTGATTCAGCCCTATCGCCTGGAAATGGGAACCCGATTGCCCACCGACCGGGGCAACACACTGTATGATTTCTGGGGGCCCCGGGTAACCGAGGCACTGAACCGGGACTTTGGAAAAACACCCGAGGCGGTACTGGTCAACCTGGCCTCACAGGAATACGCCAAAGTGCTCCGGCCCGATACCCTGATTGCCAGGATATTGAACATCACGTTCAAGGAAAAAAAGAAAGGAACCTACGAAGTTATCGGCATCCATGCCAAACGGGCCCGGGGACTGATGACCAATTTTGTGATTCAAAACCGCCTCACCATCCCCGAAGACCTGCAGGCCTTTGATCACGTCGGCTATCGGTTCAACCGCCGTTTATCCGGGGCCGCAGAGTGGGTATTCTGCCGCGGATAGCCCTCATATCCTGCTTCGCGGGACCTATACAGTCATCTTAGACACCTGCCGAGAAATACAAGCGATCGAGTGCCCTGGGATGGTGCGATGTAACTCTATTTTTCAAACAAAAACAACCGTACCCCCAAAACCATAAAAACAGATGCAAAGCACCATTTGATGGCATTTAATATAGCAGGGCTATCTAAGACTTTTTGACGCAACAGGGATGCAAACATGCCGTAGCCGATGAAAAGTACAATTGTCATTACCATAAAAATGATACCTAAAACCAGCGTCTGCGAGGTAGCAGAGGCAATATCACGATCAATAAACTGAGGCAAAAAGGCCAGAAAAAAAATTGGCAGTTTGGGATTCAATATATTGATGAAGATCCCCTGCCAGAAAATCGAGTTCCCGGCTTTTGGGCTCTGATCCAGACCGCTGACGATCTTCTCTTTGCTGATCAATGTCTTTATGGCCAGATAAATAAGATATGCGGCGCCGGCAAATTTTAGAATCGCAAATGCCATCGCAGATGTTTTCAAAATAACCGCCAATCCAAATGCGGCACAAAACAAGTGGAAGAAAACACCGGCGGTGGTTCCGAAAGCCGCTGCAATACTGGCTTTCGGGCCCCTTGTCAATCCGTTTGAAATAACAAACAGCATGGCAGGCCCCGGCATCAGGATGACAGCGATAGAGGTGACAATGAACAGCGTAAAATTCGAGGTATCGATCATATTTTTCTCCTGAAATTATCCCACAAACCCGGCACACAGTGCCCAACAAAAAATAATTTTATACGCCGATATCCTTTATCACATATCATTTTCATACAAATATATCTACACAGATGCCGGACAATCGTTTCATCCGCTTTTTCAACAAAGGCTTGCCTCCCCAAACAAAAAAGGACCCGCTCGAAATGAGCTGATCCTTTATTTTTGGTACGCCCGGCCCGATTCGAACGGGCGGCCTACGGATTCGAAG
>CAYQNS010000263.1:0-4964 GCA_964418755.1 uncultured Desulfobacteraceae bacterium | reverse complement strand
TTTACTTTTTACTCAAGGCTTACTGCAATATAGCAAGCTTCATGGTGATCCATACGGCTGTTTCTAAACTTAATGATATTGAATCGGCGATAGCTGACAGAGAATGTCCCTACCCGTGCAAATCCGCGTTCATCCGCCTGCCCTGCCTGCCCAATGGAATCATCTTTATCTTCTATTCCATCGGGGTTAAATCTGTCATTTTTTTATTTAACCGGGGTGTCCCAAATGTCCATATTTTAATATTGACAACTGCTGTTGCACATTATATGCAATGTACATATAAACGTACATGTTTGGAGAATAAAAATGAAAAGTACTATCACGGCAACTGATGCACGACGTGACTTTTTTGAAATTGTTAAAGGTGCCACCGAAAAGCATCAAATATATCGGATTCAACACCGGAAAGGATCAGTTGTCATACTTTCCGAGGAAGAGTATGACAATCTTGTTGAAACCCTCGAACTTCTTTCAATTCCCGGTTTCTTAAAAAACTTAAAACGTTCTGTAGGTCAAATGAATAACAATGAAACCTATTCGATGGATAAAGTGTTCGGGGATTCTTGATGAAGGTGTATGAAATCAGATTTACAAAGGAAGCACTAAAAGATGTCAAAAAACTCACGCCACGCTTAAAGGCCAAGCTCAAAGATATTCTTGTAAATCAAGTAAGCCAGGAACCCTATTCCGGCAAGAAAGTGGTCGGTCAACTCAAAGGCTTCTACTCCATCCGCTTAACCTTTCAGGACAGAATTGTTTACTCCATTGATGAGGAGAACCAGATGGTATATATCCATCGGACAAAAACACATTACGGCCAATGATTGTATTTCTCAATAAATTTTGCGCATGGTGAGCAATCCATTAAATTGGGATTCTGTCCTGCAAATAACCATAATTGGACACGGATGAACGCAGATGAAACAGATCAAAAAATAAGATTAGCCACAGATTTTCACAGATACACACGGATAAAAATTATTTTGTTTCAAATCAGCGATGCTGACAAAGCATTGGCCCTATTCGTACAAATCCGCGTTCATCCGTGTCCAACAGTTTTTTTCATTTTCGATTTATATCCAGTTTGTATGCTTTGTATGTCCCCCGAGAATCAACGTCACCCGAGAATCCCAAAAACATGTGGCAAAAAAAACAATTTATTGACAATAGGCCGCAGTTAAAATAAAAATAGTGTTATGACCTACTTTTATTTAAAGGTAATACCATGAAAACAATTACGGCATCAAATGCCAATCGAGGTTTTTCCAATTTACTGCGCGAAGTAAGTAAGGGTGAAGAAATCATGATCCTTTCACGAGGTACTCCTGTTGCAAAAATTATTTCTGTTAAATCAACAGCACTGCAGAAAAAGGCAACGAAAAATCTACTTTTATCAAGGTTAAAAGCCCAGATTGTGACCGGATCTCGAAATTGGACCCGAAACGAGCTGTATGATGATGTATCATGCGGGTAGCCCTGGATACAAATATATTGGCCTATGCCGAAGGGATCGGTGATACTGTCCGCTGTGCCGATGCCGTCCGGTTGATAGAACAATTGCCTGCCGAATTAGTCCTTTTGCCGGCACAAACCCTTGGGGAACTTTTTCGTGTACTCACCGGGAAAGCAAAACGGTCGGCAGAGCAATCCCGTGAAGCGATTATGACTTGGGCTGATACTTTTGAAATAGCTGACTCATCCTGGACTGCTTTCCAGGCAGGAATTGATCTGGTAATTGATCATCAATTACAGATCTGGGATGCATTGATTATGGCAGTTACTGCAGAAAATCACTGCCGTTTGCTTATCAGTGAAGATATGCAAGATGGGTTTACCTGGAGGGGTATTACAATTGTTAATCCTTTTCCCAAGCCCTGTTCCCCACTACTTGAAAATATCCTGCAAACATGGTGACATCCAACCAGGGACGACAAAATCACAGGCCCCACGAACCATGAAAATCCTGCCTGCCCCGTAGCTTTGGCAAATAGTACAGGGGTCAAAAGAAAAAAAACAGTGTGAATCCAGTTAAAACCAGCCTCCCCGCAAGTTATGCACGTCCTGCATGAATGTCCTCGAAGTTTCATATTCGAGCCGCCGTCATTAGAATTAACAATTTCTGCACACCTGCGTTACTTTATTTGCACATTTTGTTTTAAATTCAGCCACGGACTCACACGGAAAGACACAGACGGGTAATATTTAAAAAAACAAATAGTTTAGGATTGATAACGCATTTATCAGAATAAATGCGCAGTTATCGAATACCCTCTTTTATTCACGAAATGAACATAGATGAATTGGGGAGCATTACCAGTTTGTTAATGAATTCTGAATACATTAACTAAAAAAAGCAATAGAAAGCCAAAAAAGTTCTGAACATTCCTTTTAATCACCTGTATACCACAATAAAATATTACTACACAAGGCAGGAGATCAAATGGAAGTGATGTGTTTTGAGAAATTTTGCTTGACAATATTAAAAAATCAGGAGAAATGACGGTCAAACCCGCTCTGAGCCCTGCTTCTTTAAAAGTCGCTCCCGGGTCACCAGCCAAAATCACCCTTATTTATATTGTAAAGAATAGACCGCCTGCCGGCAATGCAAAGTAGTTTCTCAATACTATCCATTCAGCACACAACGTCCAACTGTGATGAGTCGTTTTTACGCTTAAACAAATCCGGCATTGCAATTACAGGAATATCGTGATAGAGATTAAGGCATTCTTGGTAGGAATGGGGCGAACAAAACGTTTGAACATAGACTCGGGAACCCCATACTCCTCCGCTTGCGCACCTTGCTGGCTAGGATCTTTTTGTTAACTATCACCGGATTTCAGGAGGAATACATATGAAAACAAGCAGAAAAATTCTCGTATTGATGATTGTCGTTCTATTTTGTATCTCAATGATTCCCATGGCGCTGGCTGACGATGGAGATAAGATTAATATCAATACCGCCACGGCGGAGCAACTGGTCAAGCTGAAAAGAATAGGACCTAAATACGCCGAAAGGATCATACGCTACAGAGAAGCCAATGGCCCCTTTGCAACGGTGGAGGATATCGTAAAGGTAAAAGGAATCGGACCCAAGACGCTGGAAAAAAATATCGATATCATGACGGTTGAATAATTTGATACAACCTCTATTGACCGGGGTGTCCGATGCCCTTCCCTTCAACCTTCAACGCTGATTTGGAGTGTAGCGAATTTTTTTCTATGGCATACTGATTGTTGAGGCTTGTCTCTGCTGGGCTAAATAATGCTGATCCAGCGCTTGACGGAGATAAGATTTTATCATCGCTTGACGACTGATATTCATCTTTTTCGCGATATCATCCAACTCCTTCAGCATGTCAATAGTAAAATCAACATTAACTCTCTGAATAGGAGGCCTCATCTCACCCTTATTTGTAAAAAATCTTGAAATATTGTCTCCCTTCATGGCCAGTTCAGCAATTTCATCTGCGGTTAAAGGTTTTTTTTTAGCTGTTTTTTTCATATAATTCTTCCTCTTGTTTAGTGGCCTTCCAAAGCGTGACAAGATGATAATATTCACCATCCTTATCTTCCCTGACTTCATCAAAACCAATTCTTTGTCTTGGGTCTTTTTATCACAGCACAAAACCATCGGCCGGCCCGTTGTAACTTATAAAACAAATACGCCACAGGCCATTAACTCTCATTGCCCATTGCCCGGACCTGTCACCGGAAAGTTTGTGTAACCCGACACTTTTTAGCGGTTTTAAATCAGCGAAGCTGAAAAAATAATTGCTTTAATCCGTGCAAATCCGAGTTCATCCGTGTCCCCCGCCCCTCCCTTTCCCTGGAAATTAAACAGATGAAAAGTCGATTGACAAAAATCAAAATTCAAAGTTTTTTCATTTTGTTTTGGAAGGCTATTTGAAGAGTTGGGAATGCCGAGTTTTACGAACCCAGGTCACACTATCATCCATATCCTTGCGATTTTCCCATATACCGATAAAAGGCTCATCCAGCAAATCAGGGTAAGCGCTTCTTTTTTCTTTTTGATAATTCGCATAACGAGTCCGGAGGATCGTACTGGGGTTCATCCGCCTGCCCTGTTAAATCTGTCATTTTTTTATTTAACCGGGGTGTCCCAAAAAAATATAATAGAACGCAGATCTTCGCAGATGCACGCGGATAAAAATCAATTCGTTTTAGATCAGCGAAGCTACAAAATAATTGCTTTAATCCGTGCAAATCCGCGTTCATCCGTGTCCAAAAAAATCAGTGGTCGTCCCCTTGTGCGTCTTTTAAGGTTATAAGGTTGCTGATTGTGCAACAACACCTGTATGATCTACTTCGGCAATGATTTTTTGTCCGATATTTTGCTCGACGACAGTCAACTAATATCTGGATTGAAGGTTCGCCCAAAACTGGGCGCTATTTCCGAAATACCGGGCAAGGCGCAATGCAGTTTCCGCAGAGATACCACGGTTTCCATTAAGAATTTGAGTAATTCGCCCTGAAGGTACACGGAGTGCAAGTGCCAGTTTATTTGCCGAAAGGGCGCGGGCTTTCATTTCACGTTTTAAAATTCGTCCAGGGTGGATTGGTTTCATTATTTTATCCTTTGTGGTAATCGACTATTTCTACATCATAAGCGTTTCCGCTTTTAAATTTAAACCAAATGCGCCACGGGCCATTAACGCTCATTGCCCATTGCCCGGACCTGTCACCGGAAAGTTTGTGTAACCCGACACTTTTTAACGGTTTTAAATCATTTAGAGATGTTGCAGCATCAAGTACCGCAAGCAATTCATCTGCAGCAGCAATATCAATACTTTTAAATTTTGACAGTTTACCCTCTTCATAAAAGCGTCGAGATCTGCTATCACCCCATGATATGATCATGTGCGTAATGTAATACGTTTAGCGTAGTATGACACAGTAATGTCCGGTTAGCTTTTTGCATACGTCGCATGCATTTAAAAAAAAGT
>CAYQNS010000262.1:0-5002 GCA_964418755.1 uncultured Desulfobacteraceae bacterium | reverse complement strand
CTTCACGTCCGGATCTGTGGGGAGGGCGCCGGGTAACCGGTGCCTTTACCCGGAACCGGACGGGTTCCTGAATAACCCAGCAGGGAAATTGCCAGGGCAAAGCCCGTGCAAATGCCGGCGGCTGCCGCACCATAGCGCATGAACTTGAAGATTTCGGCAAATATACTGCCCGGCAGCATTGCCGGCGGTTCTCCGGTATCCTCTGCTGCTGCCAGACGTCGGTGATCCAGCCAGAGCTTTATGACCATCCGTCTGGACTCGGCCGGGGATAGATTTTTGTTTAAAGCTGGTTGTATGGTTTGCAGATAAATTTCACGGTCACGCCGGTCTAGTTGTTCCTGGCCATATTTATCAGTGGAATTTTTATCGGCATGGAGAAAGTATTCCAGGTCGATTAGGTCCTTGATTTGCCACGGGATCTTCATAATAAAAAGTATCGTTTATCCGGTTACCGGCTGTATCCGGGGATATCGTAAGTGGTGCAGGAGCCACTTGAACAGTTTCGTGTCTTGGCCGTGGCTCCCTGGCCGTCGTCTGAAGCGAAGCCCATGGCATGGCTGGTGCTGCTGAGAATCCTTTCCAGGTTCATGGAACCGCAGTCAGGGCATTTCATTTCGAATGTTTCATTTTTATTCATTACCAGTATTTCAATATAGTTATCACAGGCCGTGCACTTGAATTCATATATCGGCATTTTGGTTCTCCCTGTTGATTATCATTTTAAGAAAAATAAGTTTATTATTTTCTTTGAGACCTTGTCAAGCATAGGCTGATTAAATTCTATGGCTATTGTGTTGTGCCCCTTTCGTGGGCAACGCACTCATAAAATACTCTGCTGAAATGGGCATCGTTATAATAGGCAGCCATAATCTCGGACAGTATCAACGAGATCATTGATAAAGTTATGGTTTGAAAACGAAGTAGAAAATAGTATATATCAGAAGATGGAAGCCGCCGGGTATTTGCCCGTGGGTATTTTTTGTATGAATCCATATGAAAATTGCTGAAAAGTGCAGCAGACAGAACAGGGGAGATGATCACCCGGATGAATTCAATCGTTTTTAAAACCATGCTGAATTGTTATCCGCCCTATTGGGGGCACCGGAGTTCACATCGCCAGGGTCTCGACGGATTTTAAGGAACTGGCGGTACTGATGAAGTTGAGATGGTATAACCGGAACTACATCAGGACCCACTTCGGAGGGTCGTTGTATGCCATGACCGACCCTTTTTATATGTTAATGTTGATCCAGGTGCTTGGTCGAGATTATATTGTCTGGGACAAGGCGGCTCACATTGAGTTTGTCAAGCCCGGAAAGGGAACGGTGAGGGCAGAATTTCGGATCACTGATGAACATGTCGCCGCCATCATTGCCCGCACGGCTAATGGGGAAAAATACCTGCCCGACTTAAGGTAGATATCACCAACAAAGCTGGAGAAATCGTTGCCCGTGTGATTAAAACCCTTTATATCCGAAAGAAAAAACGGCTGGCGGCATAGTACGTGACACCGTAACGATTCCCCAATCAGGCCGCGCTACTCTTCTGAAGTCAGATTGAACTTGTTTTTATTCAATATAGACTTTTTGGTTCGGATATATCTTGCTTTTGGCTGAAAGGCGGTTGATATCCAGGAAGCGTTTTAAGGGCATTTTGTTACGCCTGGCAATAATAAACGGACTATCGCCCTGTTTTACCATATACGTCCTAAGGTTTTTCGTATTTATTTTTTCAGGAGGTAAATCGGTAATTTTTAACACCTGCCCGATGTGCAGGCGGGTGTTTTTGAGGCTGTTGAACCCCATGATTTTCTGGGTGGTTGTGCCATAGCGGCGGGCAATAATCCAGAGGGAGTCGCCTTTTTTAACAATATGTGTTGATGCACCGGCATATTTGGGGCCGCCGGTTTTTTTTGAGCCGTAGCTGACACCACCTCGAATGGGAATTTTTATTTTTTTACCGGCGACTATGTAATTTGATCGGCGCATGTTATTGGCCCGCATGATTTTGGCTACGCTGGTCCGGTATTGTCTGGCAATGGTGGAAAGGGTCTGACCCGATCTGATTCGATGATAGGCAAAGGCCGGTTGCGGGTTTGAAGAAGCATGGATCTTATCAATCGTAGCCAGCAGGGTCGGGCCTTTGCCCGGGGGAACGCGTAGTGCGTATTTGGTTGGGGGCAATATTCCGTAGCGCAGCTCAGGGTTAAGATTCTTGAGGCTTTTTCCAGGCACGCCAATCTGTTTGGCGATATTTTTGAGGCTGACCTGTTTTGACACGGTGATGGTTTCGTAGTCGAGCGGTGCATCCATCCGGACCGAATCGAGTCCGTATTTTTCAAGGTTATTGATAATATGCAGTGTTGCTAGAAATCGGGGAACATATCGTGCGGTCTCGCGCGGCAGTCGCAGGTACAGATCCCAGAAATTATCAAGATAGTTGACATTCTGATTGCGGATTACGCGCAGAACTCTACCTTCACCGCAATTATATGCCGCAAGGACGGTGGCCCAGTCACCGAAAATCTGATGCAGTTCCTTTAGATAGCTGATGGCGGCTTTGGTGGCTTTGACCGGGTCAAGTCGCTCGTCAATATACATATCGCGTGCAAGTCCGAATTTATAACCCGTTGAAGGAATAAACTGCCACAGACCCAGGGCGCGGGCCTTGGAAAGGGCATATGGCTTGAAGCCACTCTCAATCAGGGGAATCCAGGATAGCTCATCCGGAAGTCCGGCTTCCCGCAGAGCCGCCAGAATGCGGGTGCGGTATCTGCCCGATCTTTGATAAGACTGCAGGAAAAATTTTTTTTCGCCGCCCTTGGTAAAAAGATTTAACTCTTTTTGAATATGTCGGTTCATAACTATGGGAATGGCATTGTGGTTTCCGTTTACCACTATGTTTCGGGATGCATAGATTTCGAGTATTCTTTTTGAAATTAAAAAACGCAGGTCTTCCTTTTGCTGGATCAGTTTTGGATTATCCTGCATATCCACATGCAAGATTAAGGCATAGGCTTGATCAAGGGCTTCAAAGGCGTTTTCCAGCTCTCCCTTTTGCCAGGAATTCTGAGACTCTTTGCAATAATCAAGCGCATCATCCAGTGCTATCTGGGCCTTTGCAGCCGGTGAAATTTTTTTGACCATATTTTTTTCGGAAATAGCGGGCTTGTTTGCGGTAGCAGGCGTGCTGACCATCGCATGGGGCTGCAAAGGGGGCTCCGGTTCAATGGTCGGTTTTACTGCAATCGGCTGAGGCGGGTATGGAGTGGTTTCCGCTTTTTTCGCAGCCGGTTCAAATTTCTCGGGTTTTATGGTTTCGGGGGCAGCCGATGTTGAATCGGATTGAGAGACGGCTGCATGAGCAGGTGCCGAGGAATCCAGTGGTGTCTGGACGGAGCTTTTGGGCAGATTGTGAGTACACCCGAATAATAGCATCAAGCCGGCAAGGGGCAGGATATATATATGATTTTTTTTCAATGTGAATTCCCCTGTATAAGTTTGAGGACTGGGTATAAAGAGTCAATTTGGTAATTAATACAAAATAATTGCATTTTTGTTTAACTATGTCACACTATTTATAAAAGATGAACCGTACACGTTTTTTGATTATAAATGGTTATAAATTGCAATTATACTATAATAATAATTAGTTATCTCTTGTTGTGAAAATATTTTTCCGTTTACGGCCGGGCCTGAAATTTGATCGTTTGATTTTACATAACGCAAGTATTGTGCCAGAAAGATCCCGATCTCTTTGCAGGCCGTCGGTTTATTTTAAATTGCCGGCACGATAGACATTGTCTTCGAGTATGAAAACGGGTTCGATTGCTTTTGTCCTCACCGCTGTTATTATATCCTTTGATTCAATTCGATTACACGGATATGAGTATTTTTGTCAAGGAATTATTCTTTTTCTTTAATCCGCTCGTTAGGTGCCGACGGGGTTGAAAAGGATTCGATGTGAAAAATCAGCTATCGAGGTAAAATCAACAGAAAATAGGCGAAAATAATTGAAATATTCAATTATTTCCATTTAATCGATAAATTTTGGTTATAACCAACAATAACAGAGGTTGCTATTTAGCGAAAATTTCGTTAAATGATTGCGTTCTTGAAGGCAGATGGAAAAAGTTCTTGACTTTTTATTTGCCGACAAGTAATTTCAACCTTTTGTTTAATTGTGCCAGCGTAGCTCAGCTGGTAGAGCTACTGATTTGTAATCAGTGGGTCGGGGGTTCGAGTCCCTCCGCTGGCTCCAGCTATGGTTTTGTACAGGTAAAATATGATACTCAGGGGCGCGGCTGTTATAAATCCGGATCGGGTTACGCCGGTGATCAGCAGCGTTTTATATAATAATGGTGGGGTTCCCGAGTGGTCAAAGGGAACAGACTGTAAATCTGTCGGCGACGCCTTCGGAGGTTCAAATCCTCCCCCCACCACCATCCTTGGTAACAAGTTATATGTAGGAGATTTTCGTATAAACATATATCGGGGTCGTTATTTGAACTACATAACTTCCTGCATTCGTCTTGCAACGCTTTTCAGGGAGATATTGGCAATCCCGGCCGCCTCAATGCGGTTATTTAAATTAAAGGAATCTGTTTTTGGTTTAAGCGGGAGTAGCTCAGTTGGTAGAGCTTCAGCCTTCCAAGCTGGATGTCGCGAGTTCGAATCTCGTCTCCCGCTCCAGACCGCAAATTGGCAGCCGTAATACTGACAACGCGTCCTGCGGCCCGGCGAGAACAAACAAGGGTTAATAAAGACTGCCCACGTAGCTCAGTCGGTAGAGCGCTTCCTTGGTAAGGAAGAGGTTCACCGGTTCGATTCCGGTCGTGGGCTCCATTTTTTTATTGCGTCATGGGATTACCTGTGAAGGGCCGGTTATATTGTATTTTTTCAGTAATAAATTTATGCCGGACTGCTCGTTATTACAAAAATAAAAAGCAAGGGGGTATGAGAGATGGCAAAGGAAAAGTATGAGCGTACGAAGCCGCATGTGA
>CAYQNS010000261.1:0-5028 GCA_964418755.1 uncultured Desulfobacteraceae bacterium | reverse complement strand
AATAACCTGCTGTAATTATAGCATTTAATTTTTTTATTCAAAAAGATGGGTTAAGCCCTAAATTTAAATTAGAGGTGGCCGCTATGGATTGGGGTGAATATCTGACTGCCATTCAGCAGCACCGCCTCCCCGTCTTTGTTGTCGGATGGGGGGCAGACTATCCTGATCCCCACAATTTCGTATTTCCATATCTCCATTCTGATGGATTCTACTCAAAATACATCGGCTACAATAATCCTGAAGCGGATAAACTCATAAAAATGGGTATTGGGACTGCTGAAATTGATAAAAGAAGAGAGATTTATCATCGCCTGCAGGACATCTGGGCAAGAGATATCCCTGGTGTTACGGTAATCCAGCGTCTGGGTGCCAAAGGGTTTACGGATACGGTTTCAGGGTTTTACCCCAATCCCATGTATCAGGGAACATATTCATTTTTCTATCACTACAAATAAGATCGTTTGATGGATTGATACCTGAATTGAGCGGTTAGCCATTAGCGATTAGCTCTTAGCAATTAGCAATTAGCTCTTATATTTTGGGCGTTTACCGGTAATGCAATCGTACCCATTGGGTGAAATGATGACATTTGACAATATGTTGAAATTATTTGGCTAATTGCTAAAAGCTTACTGCTAATCGCTCAATTTCCAAGCACCTTAATTCTAAAATTCGTGTTTTTCATGTCAAAAAATGAAGCGTGAGGTGACCGGTATAATTGAAAAGTGAATAGTGAAGTATACTGCCGATTATATTTATCAAAAGGCAGAGCGAAGCGATATCACAAGTTTTCACTTCTCACTTTTCAGTTTTCAATTGATAGGGCGATTCCACAAGTTTTCAATATTCAATTATCACTTTTCAATTTCATTCTGGTTCTGGCTTTTCCAGGTCAGGATACAGGGAGTCACTTTGCCGGCTTTTATTGCCAGAAGATTAATGTTCATGGTTGTTGTCCTGTTCGGGGTCTCCATTCTGATGTTCGGGATTTTAATGACATTTAGTCCGGAACGAAGAGCCGCCGCCTTTGTAAAATCTCCACAGCAAGTCAAGGAGATCCCGAAGCTGGTAAAAAAATACGGACTTGACCAGCCTTTTTATATTCAATATGCACGCTGGATTAAAGAAATATCCCATGGCAATTTCGGTTGGTCAACTGTGGCGTCTTCTCCCACCCTTGATGCCATTAAGCGGTACCTGCCGGTTACCATAGAAATGAACCTGTTTTCCCTGCCGATCATCATCATTTTGGGTATCTGGCTGGGGACCATCGCCGGTATTCACCGGGATACCCTTATTGACCATGCAACCCGGATCGGTGCCATTATCGGCTGGTCTTTGCCAACCTTCCTGTTTGCATTGATTCTTCTAATGTTTTTTTATTCCCAGTTTCAGCTTTTCCCGCCGGGGGTTATTTCAGACCATATTGATGATTTTATTTCCAATAATCCGGATCAGTTTATTCAATACACCGGAATGTATACCATTGACGGTATTTTAAACTGGAATTTTAAAGTTGTATGGGATGCACTCATGCATCTTTTTCTGCCGGTTGTTACCCAGGTGACAGTGGTTATTGCCATACTTGTAAGGGTCATGCGTTCCAGTATGCTGGAAGAAATTTCAAAAGATTATGTGATCACGGCCAGGGCAAAGGGTGTGGATACGCATACCATCAATCACAAGCATGTAAAGAAGAATGCTTTATTGCCGGCCATAACCGTTGCCGGATGGCTTGTCGCCCTTTCCATTGAAGGAAGTGTTGCCGTTGAATTTATCTTTAACCGTTCAGGGCTGGGACTGCTGCTTGTAAAGGCGGCAACCCAGCTCGACATCCCTGTTGTCCTTGCCATCAGCGTTTTTCTTGGATTGATCTATGTTGTTGTCAATTTAATCGTTGATGTGCTGTATGCCGTGATAGACCCCAGAATCAGGTTGAGATAATCGGATTGAAGACAATATCTAAATTATGGAAACAAAAACCGAACACCCTAAAATTAAAGAATTAAAGTATACGCTTTACCGAATATTCAGAAACCCGTCTGCCATTATCGGCGTTGTGCTGCTGTTTGCTTTTATTACCATTGCCGTATTCGCCCCCTATATTGCCCCGCCCAAATTTAAACACAGGCCCTATATGATGCCGCATAAAGGGTATTCCATGACCCCTCAGCCCCCCGGCCAAGGCAGGATTTTCGGCACGACCTCAGGCCAGTATGATATTTTTTACGGGGTTGTGTGGGGCACCAGAACCGCGTTTAGAATCGGCATTATCGTTGTTTTATCGGCCTTTGTCATTGGTGCGGCATTTGGAATTGTTGCCGGGTATTATGGCGGGCTTGTAGATGAAATAATCATGCGGATGGTGGATGTCTTTTTCGCCATACCCTTCACGATTCTCGCCATGGCATTTGTCGTGGCATTTGGACGCGGGTTAAACAGCATCGTGATTGCACTGATACTGGTGGTATGGCGAAGATATGCAAGGGTAATGCGGGCAGGCGTGCTCTCAGTTAGGGATCAGGATTATATCCTTGCTGCAAAATCCATGGGGGTATCGGATCTTAAAATAATGCTGCGCCACATTTTTCCCAATGCCGTGTATCCGGTTATGGTAATCGCCTTTATGGATGCCGGCTCCATTGTCATCACGGCAGCGTTTTTAAGTTTTATCGGACTGGGGGTGCCCATCGGTTATGCAGACTGGTGACAGATGCTGGCCATGGCAAGAAATTATATCGTCGGCCCTGCGGGTGAGCCGTTGAAATACTGGTATACCATCTTTTTCCCGGGCATGTTCATGATTCTATTTGTTCTGGCCTGGAATCTGTTTGGGGATGCCATCAGGGATGCGTTTGATCCGAAGCTTAGAAGAAAATAAATAATGATGGCGTCGTAAAAAATCTCCATCTGCTGCGTTATAGCGGTTGTCCAGAGACTCGACATACCATATGTATGCCTTCGCCCCTGAAAAACCGCTATGCCTTGCATATACGAATTCTACTTAGCCATCTCAAATACTTTTTATGAAAGTATCAACAATAGCTATGGCAAAAATTCTGGATATAAAAGACCTTGTAACCAATTTTTATACCTACGAAGGTGTTGTCAAAGCCTTGAACAAAGTATCCTTCCAGGTTGACCACGGCTCTACATTTGGTCTTGTGGGAGAATCCGGTTGCGGGAAAAGTGTCACTGTCCGTTCGATTATGCAGATTGTACAATCGCCCGGTGTCGTTGAAAGCGGTGAAATCAATTTTTCTCCGGGCACTGACGGTTCAAATAATGCGATTGATCTTTTAAAACAGTCGGAAAGCTTTATGCAGAATATAAGGGGCAATGATATTTCCATGATTTTCCAGGAACCCAATTCTGCACTGAATCCCATCATGTGCATTGGCGAGCAGATTGCCGAAAGTTATATCTTTCATCAAAAAAAAGAGATCATCGAAAAGATACTTGGCGTTGATACGAAAGACAATATTTTCCCCAAGGTGCCGGTGAGTCATTTTTCAACCCCTTTATACAGACTTGCCAATTTCAACCCGGATTCATTTTTCTTGAAGCTGATTAAAAAAGTGCTTGTTTTAAAAAACTGGGACAAGGCTGTTTTAAGCACGGCCATTGCAAAATCAGTGGAATTGCTCGGCATTCTCGGCATCCCGAATCCTGAAAAAATTGTAACCCAATATCCCCATAATTTATCAGGAGGCATGAAACAAAGGGTGGTTATTGCCATTGCCCTTGCTTCGAACCCGGTCCTGCTTATTGCTGATGAAGCGACTTCCAACCTCGATGTCACCGTTCAGGCCCAAATACTGGATCTTCTAAATGATTTAAAAAGAAAAGAGATTATTTCATCGATCCTTCTGATTACCCATGACCTGGGCGTTGTTGCCGAGACCTGCGACAGGGTGGGCGTCATGTATGCGGGCAATTTGTGTGAGGTCGCCAATGTGAGACAGATATTTGAAAACCCGAAGCACCCCTATACAAAAGCATTATTGGATTCAGTACCGAAAGCACAGCAGACAGGTGTTTTAAAAAGTATCCCGGGAAATGTGCCAGACCTTGTCAACCCGCCGTCCGGATGCCGTTTCCATCCAAGGTGCCCTGTGGCAATGGAACGCTGCAAACAGGATTTCCCGGGTATTTCTACAGTCGATAAGGATCATTTTGTTGCGTGTTATTTGTACTAAGACTGAGCGATTAGCTATTAGCCATTAGCGGTTAGCTCTAATATTTCGGGTGGTTACCGGTAATGCGATTATCGTCCAAACACTACTTAACCATCTCAAATACTTTTCCACGAGAGCATCAAAATTTGATTATGGGAAAAATTTTAGAACTTAAAAATTTAAAAAAACACTACCCGATTTTCGGGGGCGTTTTGCGGCACAAAATCAATTCGGTAAAAGCGCTGGATGGGATCGATCTTACGATCCACAGGGGTGAATGCATCGGAATTGTGGGTGAATCAGGATGCGGCAAAACCACCACAGGCAAAGCCATTATAAAACTTCATAAGGCCACCGGCGGTGAAATCCTTTATTATCCGGAAAACAGCAATGGCGGTTCGGCGATTTCCCTCACCGATAAAAGCAGAGGTGCGATGAAAAAGATGGGATTGACCGGGAAAATGCAGATGGTTTTCCAGGATCCCACAACCTCCCTTAACCCGCGACTGCTGGTTAAAAATATAATTGCAGAACCCATCAGTGTTAAGGAAAGACTTAACAGCAGAGCAATGCAAGATAAAGTGATCTCCCTGCTTAACCGGGTGGGGCTCACAAAAGATCATCTACTGAGATACCCCCATGAATTTTCAGGTGGGCAGAGACAAAGAATTGCCGTGGCAAGAGCCATCGCGACAAACCCGGAACTGCTTGTCCTCGATGAACCCACATCCGCCCTGGATGTTTCAGTTCAGGCGCAGATTCTCAATCTTTTGAAAAAGCTGAAAGATGAATTCAATCGGGAGCATTACCAGTTTGTTAATGAATTCTGAATACACTAACGGGAAAAAAG
>CAYQNS010000260.1:0-5076 GCA_964418755.1 uncultured Desulfobacteraceae bacterium | reverse complement strand
TATTTATCCGGGTAGATCTCTTCCCCGGAAGGGCCTGTAACGATGGCGGTCTGGGCGCTTTCCAGCACCGGTTTGGGGGTTTTTCGCTGCGGTCGATAGGGAATCTCAAAGGGAATGCATGTAAATTTATTGGTATAAGATGCACTGGTCTCGTGTCCGGAAGTGCCGGCCGGTTCGAAAGCGTCATGATCGACGGAGGTCAAAACATAGGATTTTTCATTCATATCCGTCCTGTGATAGTCCAGAAGATCAAACCGATATCCGCTGGTAAATGCCCGGCAGTCCCCTGCGCCGGTTATACGGGTGATCCGGGCCTCTTCCTCCTGCATGCGGATATTGGCCATCCGATCGCCCTCATTGCGCTTGGCGTATCGGGCCGGTGCATCATAAATTTCACGCTCTCCGGGTCCTAATGGATGCCGGGTGGATGCCTCCACCTTCAGATCGGTATTCGGCACCTCGAAATTGTAATCATTTACGGTATATTTGCCGATCCGGATTTCCTGCTGCCATGCCAGTTTGGTTATGACATCCTCTTCCAGCCAGCCGCCGGCACTCATCTGACACCGGGCAATCTCCTGTTTTGGACAGGGTTTGTGTTCATCCGGAGAATCGGACAGAATTAAGGCGTGCTTTTTTTCTTCATGTTCAAAAAAATAACAGATTCCCTCCTGTTCCATGAGCCTGGAGATAAAATTAAAATCCGTTTCCCGGTACTGGACACAGTAGTTTTTTTTGTCGTAGCTGTCATGGAGCGCTATTTTGTAATTGGAAAAGCCTTTTTCCTTAAAAAGCTTCTCGATGATATCAGGCACGGAAAGTTGTTGAAAAATTCTTGAATCAACCGTCTTTGTAAGCAGCCAGAACCATGGGACCATCGTTGCCGTGTAATGGGAAAAACGATTGTCTCCTCTGGATTTGCCGCCGCCGTTTCCCTGGGAAAATCTGGAAACAATGCCGTTGAAAAACCGGCTATTACCATCCGGCAGGATGATGGAAACCGTGACGACCTCCCCGATGATTTTATCAAAAGCGATCTCGTGGTTTTCCGACAGCATCTCCAATTCAAAATTGAAAAGCGTGGAGATACCTTCCGTCCCGGAAAATCGGGTCAGCAACAGCTCGTTTTTGCCCAGCGGCGTATCAATCACAATCGATTTATTTTCCTGGGTATAGGGCATATCGGTTCCCCTTTGTTATCAGTCTTATTTAAGGACAAAAATCCCTACCTTCAGGCAGGTAGGTTTCAACTTTAACTATTTTACATCAAAATTAAATCCCTCGCCGGCCAGAGATACCGTTACTTTTTTAATCTGTTCGCCCCTTGCCATGCGCGTCAGGATCTCCCTTGACATTTCAGGCAACAGCGTATTGGTAAGAATATGGTCCACATTTCGGGCCCCGCTGTCTACCTCTGTGCATCGGCCGGCAATGGATTCGATGAGCTCATCATTGTACTTAAAAGTGATATTTTTATTTTCCTGCATGCGTTTTACCACCCGGCCCAGCTTGAGTTTTATAATCAGGCGCATATTCTCATCGGTGATGGGGAAATAAGGCACCACCTTGGCACGGCCCAGGAAGGCGGGTTTGAAATGTTTTTGAAGTTCAGGGCCAAGCATCTCTGCAAGTGCCGGCGGTTCAGGCATGGTCTCTTCATCGGCGCAGAGGTTCATGATCATATCCGTTCCCAGATTGGAGGTCATGATAATCAGGGTGTTTTTGAAATCGATCAGCCGGCCTTCGCCGTCTTCCATTTTTCCTTTGTCGAATACCTGGTAAAAAATTTCAGTTACATCCGTGTGTGCCTTTTCTATTTCGTCAAGAAGAACCACACTGTAGGGCCGCCGCCTGACCGCTTCGGTCAGCACACCGCCTTCGCCGTAGCCGACATATCCCGGAGGTGAACCCTTGAGGCTTGAAACCGTGTGGGCCTCTTGGTATTCGGACATATTGATGGTGATCACGTTGTCTTCGCCACCGTACAAAAGATCGGAGATGGCCAGGGCCGTTTCGGTCTTTCCGACACCGCTCGGCCCGACAAAGAGAAAGACCGCCGTTGGTTTGGACGGGTCCTCAATGCCCGCCTTGGAAGTCTGGATCATCTGAGCAATGGAAGCCAGGGCATGGTCCTGACCGATGATCCTTTCACCCAGCAGTTTTTCCATGTGAAGCACGGTCTCGATTTCATCCGCCTGCATCCGGCCTGTGGGAATACCGGTCCATCCTGAGATTACCTCAGAGATAATCTGGGAATCCACAGCCACCTGCACAAGGGGCATATCTCCCTGCCTTTCGGTAAGTTCAATTTCGAGAATCTTGAGGGCATCCTGTTTTTCGGGAAGCTCTTCACTTGCCGACTGTGCCTCATACATATCAGCAATTGCCTGTCTGAGGTCCATGATTTTCTTGGCGATTTCCATCTCGTCCTGCCATTGCCGGTTCAAATCATCCAGACGCATACGTGTTTCTTCCGTTTCCTTTTCAAGGGCGGAAAGCCTCATTGTATGGTCACGCCCCATGAGTGTTTCTTTTTCAAGGGTTTTTTGTTCCCTTTTAATATCGGCGATATGCCGGGTGGCCTCTTCAATGGACGGCGGATTTGTGGTCAACCCGATGGCCACCCTTGCACAGGCGGTATCCAGCACGCTGACCGCCTTGTCAGGTAGTTGCCGGCCTGAAATGTAGCGGCTGGAAAGGGAAACCGTATCCGCCAGGGCATCATCAGTTATCATGACATTGTGGTGTTTCTCCAGAAACGGTCCGATGGCCCGCATCATGATCAGGGCCTTTATCTCGTCCGGCTCCTCTACCTTTACAACCTGGAAACGGCGGGCCATGGCTGCGTCTTTTTCAAAATATTTCTTGTATTCCGCCCATGTGGTGGCTGCTATGGTGCGCAGTTCACCGCGCGCCAGCGCCGGTTTTAAAAGATTGGCTGCGTCGCCGGCCCCCTGGCCGCCGGCCCCGATCAGGGTATGGGCTTCATCAATAAAAAGAACGATGGGCACCGGAGAGGCCTTTACCTCGTTGATGACGGATTTTAAACGGTTTTCAAACTCTCCTTTTATGCTGGCACCGGCCTGTAAAAGACCCATATCAAGGGAATGAATGACAACATCTTTTAACGCCGGCGGCATATCGCCCTGCGCAATCCTCAGGGCAAACCCCTCCACAACAGCCGTTTTCCCGACGCCTGCTTCGCCGGTGAGGATGGGATTGTTCTGCCGGCGACGGATCAGGATATCAATCATTTGCCGAATTTCAAAATCACGACCCAAAACCGGGTCAATTTCTCCGTTTTTTGCCATCTGTGTCAGATTGATGGTATACTGATCCAGGGCTTTGGTTGAAGCGGGTTTTGCCCCGCCGGGCATGGTAGCGGTCTGACCGGATTCTGAGACTTGACTGTCTTCGGCGGAACCCGCCACGATATCCATCAGGCTTTGAGCCAGGGTTTCAATTGATACCTTTTTAAACGTCTCCGAGCTTGCCAAAAGCATTCTGGCTGTCTGATCATTGCTCAGAAGAGACAAAAGAATATGACCCGAGCGGACATTTGGCGCCTGAAAATCAATGGAGGCTGACATCCAGGAGTCCTGTATCATTTTTGGTATACGTGGTGAAAGGGCAGGTGTACGGGCATTACCGGTTTTAAAACTTTCCATGCTTCGTGTCAGATCTGCCGTCAGATGATTCTGATTAATTTCAAAATGTCTCAGGATTTTCTCCATATCCGTATTTGACAGGTCAAGCAGTTTAAGCAGGAAGTGTTCAACGTCGACTTCGTAATGGGTTTGCGACATGCAAAGCCCGGCAGCCGATTCAAGCGCACTGCGGCATGTACTGTTCAGTTTTCCGATAAGGGACTTGAGATTTGATACGGCCATGGTTTGCTCCTTTATAGTTGAATAATGAAAATTGAAAATTGAATAATGAAGGTAATCTGTCGATTTTAATCCATAGATTACGCAAATTACACAGATTGCAATATTCAGTTCTCACTATTCAATTTGCTTTGGTTTATCCGAGTTAGATTTTAGTTGTACATTTCGTTTTCCTGGAATGTTATGCCGTGATCGCTTTCATGAATGACATCAGGGTTTTTAACCCAGGTGGTCCAGCCAAGACGCGGTGCTGTGTCACCGCCCAATATGCATGGCGGAATTTCTTCACGCTGCAAAAATATGCAGACTTCAAATTCATACTCCATTCCCACTATGTATTTTACGAGAGAAAAAACCGGTTTGAGCATATCACCGCCCGGAAGAAACCGAAGATAATCAGTATAGTTCATGGGACCAAGGTTGAGTCGGAATTTGCTCTGGCAGTCCCGGACATGGCTTCCGCAAACAGTATTGATGCCAAGTTGGCTGTTGGCAGCGCCGATCCGGGTTTGATCTCCAACATCCAGGGGAATCATCTGCTCAATGAACTGATCAATTGTCACGACGGTACCGGCAAGATATGAGACAACGGCTTCGATGGCGACTGCCGACGGCGCCGGCCTTGATAAAAGTCCGCTGTAAAAAGCAAGAGACTCCTCCGGTAGTCCGATCATTTTGCTGAGTCCGGGTGTACCGAGGCCGGACAGGCTCAGCATGTATCTGGACAATCTATCTCTGGCCCCGGGCAGATAGTTTTCCGGGAATCGGTGTTTTTTCCAGGCAAGATAGAAGAGAGATATAAAACGATGATGAAAAATATCAAAAAAAGCGGCTAAACTTGAATTTTTCTTTCGGTTTCTTGCTTCTACCAGTTCATTATACCAGTGCGGCAGGACACCGTTGGGACCGATAAGTCCCATGAAAGTGACTGCCATATCAACCGGGCGGTCTTTATCATTTTGCTCCAGGCTTGAAATATCGCTGGGCGGAAAAGCAAACCCCGGTTTCACGGAAAACCTGACAGCTTCCTGCTCGGGTACAAGGGTCCGGCCCAACGGCTGCTTGTCGGGAGACAAGGATTCCAGAAGATCTACAGCCTTAAAAAATGAAAAACTGTAAAACTCCTCAAACAGGCGTTTTTTTAAAGTAATACCCGATTTCCGTTTCTGGGGGCCCACTGTTTTATTGC
>CAYQNS010000259.1:0-5096 GCA_964418755.1 uncultured Desulfobacteraceae bacterium | reverse complement strand
CATAAAATTATAACGGTTGCCTATAAAAAAACTATTTGCTATACCAATTTTTATAATGGTTAAACATTACCGTAAGCTAAAAATGCATCACATAAAATTACTCTTTTGACCTGTTCTTGATCGTTGATTCTATCCTGCATCATCAATGCCATCAAGGCACACAAAAATACTATTTTGAGATTTGTTCGGCTTTTTTGATCAATTACGGACAGGATTTAAACAATGATAAAACCTGATGACAATCATTTAATGTAATGGAGGGGAAAAATGGCATTCGGATTTATGAATAAAATTTTAAGAGTGAATTTGACCCAGGGCACCACAACTATTGAAACAATCCCGGAGCAATGGGCCCGGGACTTTTTGGGCGGAGCAGGATTGGCAACAAAATTTCTTTATGAAGAAGTCCCTGCTGATATTGATCCCCTTGGTCCTGAGAACAAACTGATTTTTATGACTGGACCGTTGACCGGAACTGCATCAGCCAGTGCCAGCCGATACTCAGTCGTTGCAAAATCTCCCCTCACCAACATCTGGGGCCAGGGTAACTCTGGCGGAAGCTTTGGGCCTGCCATGAAGCGTGCCGGGTTTGACGGGTTTATTTTTGAAGGCGTATCTGATGACCCAGTGTATCTTGAGGTGATCGATGGTGAAGCAAAACTTTTACCGGCTGACAAATTATGGGGTAAAACCGTTCCAGAAACCGAGGACTGCCTGAAAGACGTATCCGGCCGGAACGTCACCGTGGCCTCCATCGGCCCGGGTGGAGAAAACTGTGTACGATTTGCCACCATCATGAACGATAAGCACCGGGCCGTCGGCCGAACCGGCATGGGAGCGGTCATGGGGGCAAAAAAGCTGAAGGCCATTGTCTGTGCCGGAAAAGCCAGGTTTGGCATTGCTGATCCTGAAAAATTCAAAAAAACTGCCAAACGGCAGATTGATTTTCTGAATGAATCAATGCTCAAGGTAGGGTTTGAGGCCTTTGGTACTAACATGGTTTCGGACATGGTCAATGCAAGAGGGGGCTATCCCACCCGCAACTGGCAGACCGGCGTGTTTGATGATATCGAATCGGTCAACAGCGAGGCATTAACCAATACGGTTCTGGATAAAGGAGTTTCCTGTTTTGCCTGCCCCATTGCCTGTGGCCGCGGCACTTCCATTAAAGAGGGAAAATATGCCGGGAAAAGCGGAGAAGGTCCTGAGTACGAATCCGTTAATACCCTGGGCGCCCTGTGCGGCGTCTCCGACATGAACGCCATTACCATGGCCAATTATCTGTGTAATGAATACGGGATTGATACCATTTCAGCGGGTTCTACTATTGCCTTTGCCCTTGAATGTTATGAAAAGGGTATCTTAACCAAGGAAATGACCCAGGGTCTAGAACTTGAATTCGGGAATGCCGATCTGGTCATTGACCTGGTGAAAAAAATCGCTAAAAGAGACGGCATTGGAGATCTTTTGGCGGAAGGCAGCCGCATTGCGGCCCGGAAACTGGGGAAAAATGCCAATCATTTTGCCATGAATGTCAAAGGAATGGAATTGCCGGCCTATGATCCGCGTGCCGCCAAAATCTGCGGGTTGGGATATGTGACAGCCAACAGGGGGGGGGATCACATTACCGCGTTTATCGAAGGCCCTACCTTTATTGACTCACCTTTTGTCCTTGTGGATGACAGCAAGATCAAGGATCCCTTTGTAGCAGATCCCAAGGAAGCAAAAGTGGTGGTGGATCTTGAAAACGCATTAACTGCCTTTGATGCGATCGGGGCCTGCAAGTTCATGGGCATGCTGTTGCCGGCCTCGGATTATACGGAATTGATCAATTATGCCATGGGCTGGGATATGGATGTAGATGATTTCAGACGCTGCGGTGAACGGATTTATAACCTGGCCAGGCTTTATAATGCAAAGGCCGGGCTTGACAGAACCCATGATATGCTGCCGCCCCGGCTGATGAAAGACCCGCTGCCGGAAGGCCCGGCCAAGGACATGGTGATAGATGAAAAGACCCTTGAAATGATGAAAGATGCCTATTATGAATTCAGGGGCTGGGATATGGAAACCGGGAACCCCGGACAGGAAAAACTCCTGGAGCTGGGTCTTCAATAAAATATCTGACAAAATCCATGAGTAATGTTTCGGGATGGTCATCCTGTTCCTGTGATTTAATTGAAAAACCACTGGAGGTCGAATTTGAGCTATTTAGACAAGCCCTGGTTAAAAAGTTATAAACTGGGTCCTTATAAACTGGACCACAGCCTGGCACCATATCCTGAAGAGCCTCTTTTTAAAGCCCTTGACAATGCTGCCCAGAAATATCCAGGCAAAACAGCCATTCTTTTTCTTGACCGGAAAATTGACTATGGACAACTCAAAATATACGCAGACAAATTTGCCAATGCACTTGAGAAACTTGGGGTAAAAAAAGGGGACAAGGTCTGTGTTTTCCTGCCCAATTGCCCTGAAGCGATTATTTCAGACTGGGGAATTTTAAAAACAGGCGCTGTCGTTATTCCCACCAGTATTCTCCGGACGGATGACGGCCTGGTTCATGAAGCCGGCAGTGGTAAAGCCGGTGTGTTGATCTGCTGTGAAGATCAGTTAGCAAGGGTGTTAAATCTTAAAGCCGAGTGCGGATTTTCATCTGTGATTGTAACCTCAAAACAAGGATTTGATATCGCGCCTGTGGCTAATGACCTGCCGGAAAATGTTTATGACTTTTGCCGGTTAATTGAAACAAGTGAGGCCACTCCCCCTGATGTTACCATTGAACCTGTAGAAGACCTTTGTGAATTGGCATTTACCGGCGGGGCCACCGGCATTCCCAAGGGGGTTATGATTACACACTTTAACCGGTTTTCTTGTATCCGGATGGGGCTGCCCTGGATAATGAAACCCTTGATCAAGGGGATTAAAGGTAAATCCTCAATTCTTTTACCGGTTCCGTTGTTTCATTCCTATGGCCGTTATATGTCCCAATCGGCTGCCTATCTCGGGCTGAGGCTGATCCTGATGCCTGATCCCAGAGACATTGACCTGATTGTGGCCACCATAAAAAAATACCGGCCGCTCATAATTTCAGCCGTTCCCACCCAGTTTATGCGCATTGCCCAGAAAAAAGTGGGCAAGCTCAATGCTATCCCCATGAGCGGGGCTGCCCCTTTGCCAAGGGAGGTGGCAGACGGCATTAAAGCAGAACTTGGAAACCCGGTATCTGAAGGGTACGGCCTTACTGAGACCGGACCTTTGACCCATTTTAACATATCCGGTTTTTCCAAGATCACAGGATTCATGCTCAAAGAAAAACCAGGACTTGGCGTTCCGGCTCCGGATACGGAATGTAAAATCATTGATCCTGTAACAGGTGAGGATATGCCATTTGGGGAACCCGGAGAAATCCTGGTGAGAGGCCCTCAGGTCATGAAAGGGTATTGGCCGGAAAAAGGTTCCGGCCTGACCAGAAACGGCTGGTTGAAAACAGGTGATATTGCCTATATGGATGATGACGGTTATTTCCATATGACCGACCGAAAAAAGGATATGATCAATGTGTCCGGCAACAAGGTTTATTCCACCCAGGTGGATGAGGTCCTCTTCAAGCATCCTGCTGTGCTCATGGCGGCTTCATTTGGCGTACCCGATCCCAAGATTCCTGGCAGCGAAAGAGTGGCAGCGGTGATTCGGCTGCATGAAGACTATCCTGAAATCGTTACCCCGGAGGAGATTCAAACTTTCTGCCGCGAGAAACTGGCACCCTATGCCGTTCCAAAATATGTAGAATTCAGGGATGAACTGCCCATGACTGTGACCGAAAAACTTTTTAAAAAAGAATTAAGAGATGAGATCATTAAAAAGATATCATCCGAACAAACCCGGTAACCCCTATCACTTAGAAAAGGAGATATGCCATGACAAGTTATCATTACTGCACTCCGGAATGGTTGGAAGAAAGCGCCAGGATTTATAGATCAAATCCTGAGGCCAATGATCAATTGAAAAAGCTGTCTGGGAAAATGGTTTACCGGATCAAGGCAGAACCGGACTGGGGAATTGATGCAGATGCTTTTTTCTGTCTTTTTTTTGATGAAGGAAAACTGACCCGGCTTGAAATGATTTCAAAGGAAGAAGGAACAAGAGAGGCGGAATTTGTAATGGGGGCCACTCCCCAGGAATGGAAAAAAATTTTAAGAAAAGATAGCAAATTCATCACGGATTTTATGCTGGGTAAAATCAAGCTTGAAAAGGGAAGCAAACTCGGTGTATTGTCGGTTGCCCCCCATGCCAATAATGTGGTTGCGCTGCTGACTGCAGTGGAACTTGTTTTTCCGGATGAACTTTCTGCTGAGGATTTGGAAAAATACAAGGACCACATGAAAACCTTTCGAAAAGAACTGGGTGTCTGAAACAAAGATGACCATCAGGGTGAAAAGTTTTCTTACATTAAAAAAAGTGATGGATAACCAGGCCATGGTGGATGTACAGTGCGGTCCTATAACTCTCTTTGAACTTTTGAAACTGTTGGCACACAGGTTTGGCCTTGATTTTAAATCCATGGTCTTTGAAAACGGCTCCTGGACTGTGGGTGTCCATGTCAGGATCCTTGTCAATGGCCGGCATTATGGGACATTGCCTGAAAAACTGGACACGCGGGTGACAAAAGAGGATGACATCTGTAAAGGGGTCAAGTCTGCTCTTGACTCTTGTTCTTTAAGGTGTTAATCAATATTTCATGTCTCGCCCTATTAGAATAGCCTATCCCAAGGCCTGGTATCATGTCATGAACCGAGGCCGCAGAGCGGAGAATATCTTTTTAGAAAAATTCGATTACAAGATGTTTGTCGCACTGCTTCAAGAAACCTCGGAGGCGTGGAACATTCGAATTGCTGCATACTGCCTGATGCCCGACCACTATCACCTGCTCATCCATACGCCTGAAGCCAATATCTCTCGCGCCATGCGACATCTAAATGGTGTATATACGCAACGCTTTAATAGCCGGCATCATTTGGATGGCCCGCTTTTTCGCGGTCGCTACAAATCCATTTTGGTCAGTGGCGACAGCTATCTTCTTCAATTAGTGCGTTACA
>CAYQNS010000258.1:0-5201 GCA_964418755.1 uncultured Desulfobacteraceae bacterium | reverse complement strand
GCGGCAATAATCTCGATATCTTTCTGATCAACCTCAAGAACCCCGGGCAGCCACTGGGTCATGGGCCCGGCAAAAGGCCGTGCCGTAACAAACACAATCGGGCCAAAGTCGCCTGCCAGGCGCTGCAATACCTCTACGGCACCATCCATGGGATGCAATGGCACCGTATAATTGCCGTCCATAATTCGTTCAATAATTTGCCGGAGAATAATCGGGTCAAGATCCAGACAATCTTCCAGGTTATAGCAGGTCATATCTTCGTAGCGCAGATCTGTTTCGCCATACTCCTCTCTGGCAATATCGAGAAACAGATGCATGGTGTCAGCCACAACGCTGTCAATGTCAAATGCAATGGATGCCGGATCAATCATGATTTCTCGATTGAAGCCCTTATCTTTAATCAAGCAACCCTGCGGGTTTTCTTTTTCAAACGAATAATACGCTTGCGGTAAATGCCGGCCATTTTTTTATCATCGGCCTCAAGCGCCTTACTTCGATCCGCTTTCAGGGCCTTTATCTTTTTCTTGATATCCCTTACCGAGGAGTTGCCTTTACCGGTAGCCTTATCTTCAGTGCCACGGGCCTTTTTAATACTGTCAACCAATTCTGCTTTATTCATCCCGTGAACGCCTGTAATTTCAGGTATATCCTTAGCCACCGCTCTAAGTTCCTTGACGGTCATCTTCTCCAGCAGTTTTTCCTTTGCTTCCTTTTTATTTGAACCCATACGTTTTAGCTCTCCTGTTTTAGCGCTCCTTTTAATCTAAAAAATCTGCAGTAAGAATTTTCCTTCTGCTGCCGACTTTTATCTATATTAATATAAAAACGATTTCCATAATCATGGATCGCGCCTGTTGTCAATAACTCTTTACTCATCGTCCTTTTTCATCATTTTCAAAAAGGGTTGGAACAGATCTATCGGAATGGGAAAAATCGTCGTGGTATTATTTTCGGCTGACATTTCATTCATGGTCTGTAGATATCTGAGCTGCAACGCAACCGGATTTTCAGCTATGATTTTGGCTGCTTTTGATAGTTTGTCGGCGGCCTGGTATTCGCCCTGGGCATTGATGACTTTGGCCCGGCGATCCCGTTCCGCTTCAGCCTGGCGGGCCATGGCACGCTGCATTTCCTGCGGCAGATCAATGTGTTTGAGCTCCACTGTGGCCACCTTGATTCCCCATGGATCAGTATGCAAATCAAGAATTTCCTGAAGTTCTGCATTAAGCTTTTCCCGGTTGGACAAAAGATCATCCAGTTCGGCCTGGCCGCAGACACTCCGCAATGTGGTTTGAGCCAACTGGGACATGGCATAATTATAATTTTCAACCTCGATAATCGCCTTGATAGGATCAATAACCCTGAAATAAATTACCGCATTCACCTTAACGGAAACATTATCCCGGGTAATTACATCCTGAGGGTCAACGTCCATGGCCACCAGGCGCAGACCAACTTTAACCATCTTATCGACAATCGGAATCAGAATAATCAGGCCCGGTCCTTTGGCCTTGATCACCCGCCCCAGCCTGAAAATCACACCGCGTTCATATTCATTTAAAATACGTAATGCCGCCGAAAGGAAAAACACTACAAGAATAACTATTGCTATGGTCGTTATCATTTTATCCTCCTTAACCCGGATAAACCGGAAGTAACAAATTGCAAATTATACTATCCAAATTCCCGCATTTACTATCTTGCAGCTTTTTTTACATTGCCCCCGGTACCCCATTATCTGCAACCGGTTCAACCTCTACAAGCAACCCCTCTACCCTGGTTACCCGCACTCTGACACCCTCAAGCAGCACTTGCCGGCTGGCAGCCTTCCATAATTCACCGTGGACCTGAATCCGGCCTTCGGGATTCAGATCGTTTTTGACAACCCCGATCTCGCCGATGAGGCCCTCGGCTCCGGTTCTGGGCCGGGATATCTGGGCCCGGAAAACAAGTCCGGCAACACTTATAAAAAACACGGAAACCAGCGTTACGGTCGTCACGAGTACATGCCGGGACAGGGAAACCCCGGAACCGGTTTCTTCAAAAAGCATGACCGAACCCAGCACCAGTGAAGTCACTCCTGCGACACTCAGCAGTCCGAAGCTGGTAATTTTCATCTCCATAATAAAAAATATAATCGCCAGCAGAATCAGGAGTATCCCGGCATAGTTAACCGGCAGGGTCTGAAAGGCAAAAAAGGCCAGAACAATGGCAATGCCGCCGACCACTCCGGGGAAAACAGCGCCGGGATGAGACAGTTCAAAATAGAGTCCGGCAAGCCCGATCATCATCAAAATGTATGCGATATTGGGATCACTGATGGTTTTTAAAATTTTGGTCCGCAGATTTTCCCTTACTATTTTTCTTGGAATATTTTCGAGTTCAAGGACTCCTTTATCATTTACTTTTCGGCCGTTCAGCTGGCGGATGAGGTCATCCATATCACGGGCAATAATATCGATCACATTCTGCTGCAGCGCTTCAGTTTCAGTGATGCTGACACTTTCCCGAACCGCTTTCTCGGCCCACTCTACATTTCTGCCCCGTTTTTCGGCAATACTCTTGATATGAGCTACCATATCATTGGTGATTTTCTTTGACATGGTGCCGTCTATCTCCTTGCCGCCGGCACCCACGGGATGGGCCGCGCCGATATTGGTGCTCGGAGCCATGGCGGCAATATCAGCAGCCATGGTAATCATTACTCCGGCCGATGCGGCCCGCGCACCGGCCGGGGAGACATATACAACCACCGGAACCCGACTGGCATAAATGGCCATGACGATTCTCCGCATGGACTCGGCCAGCCCTCCAGGAGTATCCATCGCAATAATCACACAGGATGCGCCCTCATTCGATGCATTTTCAATCCCCTTTTCTATAAAATCAGCCATCCCGGGGCTTATGGCGCCGGATGCCGGAATGATCACGATTTCACCCGTACCGGCAGACCCAACAGCAGGAAGACCCAAAAACAGCAGAATTACTATTATCAATGATCTTTTAAAATTCATAACCTGTTGCCCCCTTGTCTTTCCATGGCCTGCATTAATATTTTCATGTCTTCCCAGACATTCCGTTTTTTATCCTCATTTTGCAGCAGATAATCAGGATGGTAGGTCGGCATCAACCGGGCCCCGTGAAAATCATAAAATCGTCCCCGCAGGCTCGATATGGGCTGCTTTTTTTTGAGCAGCGTCTGGGCGGCAACGCTCCCCAGAGCACAGATAAATTCAGGTTTGATAACGCTGATCTGGCGTTTAAGATAAGGATAGCAGACCTTTATTTCATCGGGCGACAGGTTTTGATTCCGGGGCGGCCGGCATTTCAGGATATTGCAGAGATATACCTGGGCCCGGTCTAAATGCATCGCTTGAATAATTTTTGTCAGAAGCTGACCGGCCGGCCCTACAAAGGGTTTGCCCTGCTCGTCCTCTTCAGTGCCGGGCCCTTCTCCGACAAACATGAGCCGCGCACGGGGGTTTCCCTCGCCGAAAACCAGGTTCCGGCGGGATTGAAAAAGCCGGCAGTGTCGGCAGCCTTTTACATCTTTCAGGATACTTTCAAGTGTTTCGTTATAAAATTCGGGCTGCTGCCCCCAGCTTTTAATTTTTGTCAAAGCGTCCGTGGAGCAGTCAAATCCACGGCATCCCCACTTTTTATAAAATCTGAGGCTATCCTGTATCTCATCTATTATCAAATGCACGGTTCCTGTATCCCCATTCGAATAAACCGGAGCTGTTGAAAAGGCTTACGCCAAGCTGCAAGACCCGCAAAAATATCAACATGTCCGGGCCTGTGCCGCTTCAAAGCAACTTAAGGGCCGCAATCCGATCCAGCAGCACATGGGCCACTGCGTCCTTATCCATATTCGGCAAGGCTTCAACCGTGCCGTCTTTGAAAAAAAGCGTAACAGAATTGGTGTCGCTGCCAAACCCCGATTCCGGCCGGCCGATCAGATTCCCGACAATCAGGTCCAGATTTTTTGCAATCAGTTTTTTTTGTGCATTATGCTCGAGATCCCGGGTTTCAGCCGCAAATCCAACCAAGATCCGGTTTTCTTTTCTTTGACCGAGGGCTTTTAATATATCCGGATTGGGTTTTAAAGATAGAACCAGTTCGTTTGGATGCTCATGCTTTTTAATTTTATGAGATGCCATGTCCCGGGGCCGGTAATCGGACACCGCGGCGGTTTTGATAATGATATGACTTTGTTCCATATGCTCAAAAACGGCATTGGCCATCTCCTTGGCGCTATTCACGCTTACCATTGCCACATTGACAGGCGGATTTAATGCCGTCGGTCCGCTGATCAACACCACGTCCGCTCCCCGGTGTTCGGCAGCACGGGCAATGGCGTAACCCATTTTACCCGAAGACGAATTGCTGATAAAACGAACCGGGTCAATGGCTTCACGGGTAGGTCCTGCCGTAACCAGCACTTTTTTACCGACCAGATCCAAAGGGGCGAAACATTTTTGCAGCCGATCCACGATTATTGGCGGTTCAGGCAGGCGGCCGGCCCCACTTGTGCCGCAGGCCAGTTCTCCTGATTCCGGCGTTACAATCCGGTACCCGTCAGCAGCCAGAATTTCAAGGTTTCGCTGAACTGCCCGGCTTTCATACATATGCGTGTTCATGGATGGACATACCAGCACCGGGCAGGTGACCGCCAGCAGGAACGTGCTCAATGCATCGTCTGCGATGCCGCCGGCCATTTTACCCAGAATATTGGCCGTGGCCGGGGCAACAATCACGGCATCAGCCTCCCGGGCCCAGTCGATATGCTGGATGGACGATTCCGTATCCTTTTCAAAAAGGCTGGAACATACCGGTCGGCCGCTCAAGGCCTCGAAGGTTAAGGGGCCTACAAAATGAGCGGCATTACGGGTCATAATTACCCGTACCCCGGCATTTTGTTTTTGCAGCAGTCTTAAAACTTCAACACTTTTATAGGCGGCAATCCCGCCGCACACCCCAAGAATAATATTTTTTTCAATACTGGTTTGCATTGCCGGTTCCATTGATAAAATTTTCATGAAAAACTAAACAACAGGGCCTGCGGCCCCGGGCGCAGATTCAAAACGGTTACGCCATATCCCGACTGCCTTTTATTATTTACCCTTTCTCCGTATATAAATCAATTGTATCCTATTCAAATTTCCGGGTATTGAATCAGATTAATAGAATTTATGCAAAAA
>CAYQNS010000257.1:0-5224 GCA_964418755.1 uncultured Desulfobacteraceae bacterium | reverse complement strand
CTCTGTTCCGGCAGATAGAACATGAAGATCTTGTAGATCACATTGAGCGGGTTGGCATTGAGTTTTATCGTCGATAGCGGGGCGTGTTCATCTGGGAAGATCTGTGGCCTATTTTATATTTTGGGACACGGATTTACACAGATGAACGCGGATAGGACATTTATTTGTCCGCTATCGCGGATTTGCCCCAGTACGATCTTCCGGACCTACGGGGCAGGCACAGATAATAGATAATTTTGAATTATTAATTTTGAATTTTGAATGATGGAATGCTGCCTTATTTTATTTTTATGGGACACGGATTAACGCGGATTTGCACGGATAAGGGCACTTCTTTGTCAGCTTCGCTGATTTAAAAATAAAGCACAGCTTTTGTGTTTTTATTTAGTGATCCGTGTCATCCGCGTTAATCCGTGTCCTATATTGTTTTTGCTTCACCGGGGTGTCCAATTTTACTTTTTCTGCGCATTTAACCAAGGCTGCTAAATTTTTATGAGGTTGTCGACTAAAATCAAAATTTTGTTTTTTGGGGCCATATTTCTTGTATGGCCATTTTTCCCCCCGGTGTCGTGCCTTGCTCTGGAGGCGGATGAACTGCTGGTGGTGGCCAACCGCAATGCCCGGGACAGCATCGCTCTGGCTGAGTATTACATGGCAACGCGGGGCGTGCCAAAACAAAATCTGTTGAAAATTTTTGTAACGGATGCCGAGACCTGTTCCCGTGAGGAATATGATCAGAAAATTGCACAACCCATCCGGGAAAAATTTGAAGCATACCGGCAATCAGGGCGGCCCCGGTGCGTGGTGTTGATGTACGGCGTTCCCCTGCGGATCGGTGCCGTACCGTTAAACAAAGCGGAGCAGGATGAAATTCTCGGTTTGAAGGCCGAGCAGGAGCGGTTGAATGACCAGTTGAAGACAACGTCAAAGGATGCTGATAGAAAACAGTTAAAAGAGGCATCGTCTGCTGTGGCAAAAAAGGTCAGAGTATTTGAATGGAACCATAATACCGGGGCCTCGGTGGATTCCGAACTGATGCTGGTACCGGCTGCGGCTTATCCCTTGCCCATGTGGGTACCCAATCCTTTTTTTATGGGGTTTAAAGACAAAAAGGCTCAGATCCCTAAAAATGATGTGATCATGGTCAGCCGGCTGGATGGGCCTTCGCCGGACATTGTACGCCGGATGATTGATGACGCAATTACCGCCGAGCAAAAAGGGCTTTCCGGAAACGCCTATTTCGATGCCCGCTGGCAGCGGCCCAAAGAAAAACAGCTGGGTGCCTATGCCCTGTATGACGGTTCACTTCATCTGGCAGCGGACCGGGTCCGCAAAAGCGGTCGACTGCCGGTGACAGTCGATGATCAGCCGGCATTGTTCGGGCCGGGGGATTGCCCCCGGGCGGCCCTGTACTGCGGGTGGTACAGCCTGGCAAAATATGTGGATGCCTTTGACTGGCGGCCCGGGGCTATCGGGTATCATATTGCCAGTGCCGAGTGCACCACACTGAAACGGCCGGACAGCCAGGTGTGGTGCAAACGCATGCTGGAAGAGGGCGTTGCCGCGACCATCGGGCCGGTGGCAGAGCCTTTTGTGCAGGCCTTTCCCATGCCTGAGCTTTTTTTCGGCTTTCTCACCGATGGATATCTAACCCTGGCGGAATGCTATCTGCTGAGTCTGCCGTATCTGTCGTGGAAAATGGTCTTGATCGGCGATCCGCTGTATCAGCCGTTTAAAGCACAATTGAAAAAATAGACAGGATTAACAGCATCTACAGGATTTTTTGTCGGCTGCGGAGGAACAGCATAAAATCTACATTGGCCACGGATTTACACTGATAAACACGGATAGGGCAAAAATAATTGCTGAAGGCTCAAAGCTCAATGCTGAAAGCAAGGGCATTTTCACAACCGCAGAAATACGTTTCCGGTTACCGGTTCACAGTTGACAGTTTTTAAACCGTAAACCGGCAACCGGCAACCGGCAACCGGTTTTTTTGTTCCCTTCGTGAAAAAGACCAGAGGGCTGTTTGGGACACGGACGATAGATAATTTTAAATTATTAATTTTGAATTTACAATGATGGAATGCCGCCTTATTTTATTTTTATGGGACACGGATTAACGCGGATTTGCACGGGTAGGACAATGCAAGGACAATGCTTCAGTCAGCTTCACTGAATTAAAAAATAAAGGGTAGGTTCTATGTTTTTATTTAGTAATCCGTGTCATCCGCGTTAATCCGTGTCCTATATTGTTTTTGCTTCACCGGGGTGTCCTAATATACTTTTATTTGGCAGGTTAACCGTAAACCGCTAACTGGAAACCGGTAACCGTTTTTTTTATTCGCCCCTCGCCATCTATGTAGTAAATTACATAAGTACCTAAACGTTATTACCTTAATTACATAATGTGTTCTCATGGAGAGAAAAACATTTGTCGCTTTAATCTTTTTTGCATTTATAACATATTGAAAAATATATAAAATATTTCATTGTGAGAAGAAAATAATATTTTTGGCATTTTGCTTGCTTATATTCAATACAAATTGAAAATTTTTGGGTTGAGCGCGACTGGGAAGTTGATTCGATTCTACATCGAACATTTAGAACTGATTAAAATTTTATAAGGAGAAAAATGATGGGGTATGTTTCGTTTTTAAAATTACGGAATTTTCAAAAAGAAATCTTAAAAACGCTGGCGGTAATGATCTTTGCCTGTTTTTTTGCTTCGGGTAATGTTTATGCCCTCAACCTTGGCAATAACATTACTATTGATGACTTAAGACAAGGCTCCATACAGGGGACTATAGGTAGTGTCGGCAATATTGGAATAAATACAGGCGCTGAAGACCAGGAAGTTGAGCCTGGTATGGCTCGATCTCAGGTCTGGGACCTGGAAGGTTTTTTTCTGGATGGAAATATTTTATCCATGGTTGGTGGTTTTGATTTTAAAAATGGGGTTGAAAGCTATAATGGGGTTGGTAACTATCCAGACTATACTTCCGGGGATATATTCATAGATATTGATGGAAACGCACAGTACGGCGAAAATGCGGCGTCAACAACAACAAACTCAGGCTATGATTATGTCATTGATATCGATTGGGGTCAAAAAAGCTATGAGTTATATGCTTTGACCGACGACTATGAGACGACCAATGTCTATACTTTGGATGCGGTCTTAGAGGATAAAAATAACCCGGAGTCAAACCCCTGGCGCTTTACGCCCGGAGATAATTTGACATCTGTTGGAAATGGTGGATTCTTTGAGTTTGATGTTTGTGTTGGTGATACCGGTTTTGACGGTGGGACCCATTATTATGCAAAAGGTTTTGACTTGGCTGGGTTTGATTTTGAGCCTGGAACAGACTTCACCGCTCATTTTACCATGGGATGCGGGAATGACAACCTAATGGGTCGGGGCCAGACGCCTGTTCCCGAACCAGCCACCATGCTTCTGTTCGGCACCGGTCTTATCGGACTGGCAACCATCGGAAGGAAGAAAATCAGAAAAAGTTAAGTAGATGAGAAATCGTTAAAATTGACCATCCTTGAAAATGGAATTAAAAGCCTGCTCATTTGAGCAGGCTTTTTTTAGCAAGTGATGTTGTTTAAATCAGCGATAGCTGAAAAGATTTGTCCCTATCCGTGCCAATCCGCGTTCATCCGTGTCCAATTTTTTGCCTGCCTTAAATTCTCATTGACACGATAGTGTCTTATGATACTATCATGTCAATGAAAAATGAACTCCACAAATGCCGGACAACCTCCCAGGTGATCCATCTGCTGATCGATATTGCAGAAATTGTTGGCCACTTGGAGGGTGTAAAGCTTTTGAAACCCAACCCGGGACTTCGCCGAAGGAATCGTATACAGACGATACAAGCCTCTTTATCCATCGAGGGGAATTCACTGACGAGCGATCAGGTAACTGCGTTGCTTGATAACAAACGGGTGATCGGACCGGGGCAGGATATCCTGGCGGCTCAAAATGCGATTCGTGCCTATGGCCGACTCGATGGGTTCGATCCCTTTTCAATCACGTCTTTTTTGAAAGCGCACGAGATTTTAATGGAGGGGCTGATCACATCCACGGGAATGCTGCGGACAGGACCCATTGGGGTCATCCGGCAGGGGGAGATCTTCCATGAAGCCCCTTCCTGGGAAAATGTCGATCCCATGATGCAAACGCTGTTTGCTTATTTGAAAAAAAATGATGATCATCTGCTCTTAAAATCAAGCCGCTTTCATTTTCAGCTGGAACATATTCATCCGTTTGTCGACGGCAATGGCCGTATGGGGCGCCTTTGGCAAACATGCCTGTTGATGGCATATCATCCCATTTTTGAATTTCTGCCGGTGGCGGATTTTATTAAAAAACGGCAGAGCGGCTATTACCGGGAATTGGCCATCGGCGATGACACCGGCGACTGCACCGGTTTTGTCGTTTTTATGCTTTCCGTCATACGCGAATCTCTACAGGAGTTGATGGTTGAAACCCGATCGGTGAGGCTTACGGCCTCGGTCCGGTTGGAAATGGCCGCACACTCATTTGGCGACCATTCATTTTCCAGACGAGACTACCAGTCTTTTTTCAAGACCATATCAACGGCCACCGCCAGCCGCGATCTGAAGGAAGGTGTAAAAAAAGGGCTTCTTGAAAAAACCGGAGATAAACGGACGGCGATATATAAAAGGTTAAAGGTTGAAGGTATGGGACACGGATAATGATAATTTTGAATTATGAATTTTGAGTTTTGAATGATGGGATGCCGTCTTATTTTATTTTTATGGGACACGGATTGACACGGATAAGGGCCAGTTCTTTTTCAGCTTCGCTGATTAAAAACAATATATTTTCGGACACCCCGGTTAAATAAAAAAATAAAATAGCCTGTTATCAAAATATAGAGACGGCATCACGCAGGATCCGAATTTCGTAGAAATATGTTTGACCTGCCTGCGGGATATGATAGAGTAATTTCATGTCTGAAATCATTAATCCTCATGATAAGTTTTTTAAAGAGGTTTTCTCCCGGCGGGAGGTTGCCGTCGATTTTTTGCGGAATTATCTGCCTGCTGATGTTTTTTCATGCCTGGATGAGGAAAGTATTTATCTGAGGAAGGACTCCTTTGTGGATAAGGAACTGGCAACCTATTTTTCTGATTTGCTTTATCAGGCAAATCTGAAAGACGGGGCGGATGCCTATGCTTATGTGCTCTT
>CAYQNS010000256.1:0-5231 GCA_964418755.1 uncultured Desulfobacteraceae bacterium | reverse complement strand
TACTTTTTACTCAAGGCTTACTGCAATATAGCAAGCTTCATGGTGATCCATACAGTTGTTTCTAAGATTAATGACATTAAGGTGAGTTTCTTAACGCCTTTACTCAGGGTATATGGGAACAACTAATTTGCTTTACGAAAACATGGCATACTATTGGGTGCCCGATACGGGCAGTTTCGATGAGTGTGTTCTAGTTATTTTATTTTCAAGATAAAAATACAATAACGAAAACGAAGGACAAACAACTTAAAAGGATTTTGTCAGTAATGCCATATCATATTGAAAATATTTTATAATATAGCTGGCTAAATATCAAGCCTTATCCAAATTTTTTCTGAATAGTGATGCAATTGGATCAAATATTTACTCCTGAATTCAGGGTCAAGATCATCCACATCCACCCCAATGCCACCTTTCAAAAAACCGGGCCCCAGCTCTTTGATCAACATATTAAAAAGCTTTACCCGAATATACCCTCGCTTTTTAGCATCTTTATTTTCAGCCTGCATATAGGTGATGCCACTTCGAAAAGAGGATAAAAGGCCGTCCCTTCGCATGACAGCGCCCACAAGCCCGGGCATGGCACAGGACAGGGCAAGGGTTGCCCCTTCTTCAACCACAGCCGCATCGAGATCATCCAAGGGTTTACCATCTATAAACAGCGTGCTGATCCTCTGGTCGACATATTCCTCTGACAATTTCCACTGGGTACACAAAAGTTCTCTGACGCTGCATCCGGTATCGATTTCCGTCAAAAATCCTTTTTGCAGCACGGCCGCAAGGGCCGGCAAATCCGTGGCATCAATTGCAATGTATGATTTTTCAATAGTCATGTGCACCTCACTATTTTTCAGGCAATCTTTTTCCCGGCATGCGGTCCGGGCGAAACATTGTAAATACCGGTTATTTTGATAATGAGTATTCCTTTGGAACTTAAGGGATATTTTATGCTCTTGCCATATGTTTCCACAAACTCAGCAGTTTCTTCATACAGCTTCCCGGAGGTTTCATAGGTGCAGTCCCCTTTGATCTGGTATCCTTCGATTTTGTCCCAGAAGGTAATGGCGACTTTGGGGTTTGCCCTAAGGTTTGCAAGGGTTTTGCCCATGAACTGATTGGATATCAGTATGGTTTCGTCGTCGATAATATTTTTGGAATGAATCGGAACAACATTGGGCACCCCATCGTTGGTGGAGGTAGCCAATATGATGGTTCTTTGTGCAGTCAGCATTTCCTTAACCCGCTCATTCATCTTGGCCATAATACAATTCTCCTTTTAAGTTCCCGCATTCACTTTAGCCCGGATAAACCGGCGCTGTTGAAAAGGCGTACGCCTCAAATAACAAATGACAAATAAATTCCAATTCCCAATGTCCAAATCTCAAACAAGATCAAATGCCAAACCCGGGCAAGCCGGAAATTCCAGATTCAAGATACTAAAATCCATAAATCCCGGTATAGTTTTCCGGGGTAACCTGAAGCAGTTCCTGTTTAACGGCATCGGTCACCGCAAGATTATTTATAAAATCGGCAATGACCTGCCGATCGATCTTCACATTGGTCCTGGTTAAGCCCTTCAAAGCTTCATAAGGCTCGGGATACCCCTCCCGCCGCAGGATGGTCTGGATCGCTTCGGCCACTACAGCCCAGTTTTGCTGCAAGTCGTTGCGCAGTTGGTCTTCATTTAAAATCAGTTTATCCAAACCCCTTTGCAGGGACGAAAGGGCAATCAGGGTATGGGCCAGGGGCACACCGATATTTCTGAGTACGGTGGAATCGGTTAAATCCCGCTGCATGCGCGAAATCGGAAGTTTCGCAGACAGGTGCTCGAAAACGGCGTTGGCAATTCCCAGGTTCCCCTCTGAATTTTCAAAATCAATGGGATTTACCTTATGGGGCATGGCCGAAGACCCCACCTCTCCTTCTTTAATCTTCTGTTTGAAATAATTCATTGAAATATAGGACCAGATATCCCGGTCCAGATCGATTAAAATCGTATTGATTCGTTTAATGTTGTCACAAAAAGCGGCAAAATTGTCATAATGTTCAATCTGGGTGGTAACCCGACTGCGTGCCAGCCCCAAGCGATCGTTGACCAGATGTTCGCCGAATGCGATCCAGTCGATTGTCGGATAGGCCACATGGTGGGCATTGAAATTGCCGGTGGCCCCGCCGAATTTAGCGGAAAACGGAAGGGCCTCCAGTTGACGGATCTGGCCGAGCAGCCGATCCACAAACACATATATCTCTTTGCCGAGGCTGGTGGGGGATGCCGGCTGGCCATGGGTACGGGCCAGCATCGGAATTTTTTTCCACAAAGATGCCCTGGCTGCAAGTGCATCCACAACCATCTGCAATGCGGGCTGCAGCACATCTGTATTGGCCTCTTTTAAAGAGAGAGGGACAGCCGTATTGTTTATATCCTGGGATGTCAGCCCGAAATGGATAAATTCTTTGTATTTTCCTAGACCCAGTGCATCAAATTTTTCTTTGAGAAGATATTCCACCGCCTTGACATCATGGTTGGTAATTTTTTCGATATCCTTGGCACGCTGCGCATCATCCATGGTAAATTCCGTATATACTTTTCTTAGTGCCGGAAACATTTTTCGATCAAAATCACTTAGCTGCGGCAGGGGCAATTCGCAAAGCGCAATAAAATATTCCACTTCAACCCGAACGCGGTATTTAATCAGGGCCCCTTCCGAAAAATAGTCTCCAAGTTTTTGGGTGGCTTTGTGATACCGCCCGTCCACGGGTGAAACCGCCTGCAGCGTCGAAATCTTCATATTATTTTATCCTATTTTCTGTTCTCTGTTTCCTATCTTCTCTAATATCCGACCTCTAACCTCTGTCCCCTGCCCTCCGACCTCCGACCTCTGTCCCCTGCCCTCCGACCTCTGTCCTCTGACATCTGATTTCCGTCTTCTTTCACGTGAGCCCCTTCATCGATATCCCTTCAGCAGCGCAACCAGAAAAGCCCACACCTTTTCCACTGACGGCAGGTGTAGCCTTTCTTCGGGGGAGTGCGGGTTTTTCATTGTCGGTCCCAGAGAAATCATATCCATATTTTCATACTTGCCTCCGATGATACCGCATTCCAGTCCGGCATGAATCGATTCCACCTTTGGTTTTTGCCCGAAAAGGCCCTGATAGGTTTCCAGACAGCGGCTTAACAGGGGAGACTCCAGGTTTGGCATCCAGGCCTGGTATTCTTTATCAGTGTCGGCAGCGGCACCTGCCAGAGCGGCAATGGATTCAACCTGGGAAGTGATCATCTCCAGACAGGACATCACCATGCTGCGCTGACTGCTCAGCACTACCATGGAATCCGGGTTTGTCCTGATTCGTGCCAGGTTGTTTGAAGTTTCAACCAAACCTTCAAATCCAACCGTCATATCATTGATTCCATTAGGCAAAGCGTTTAATAAATTAATTATTTTCTGTGTATCTTCACTTGAAACCGCCATTGGTCCGGCGATTTGAGAATCATTAATCACAAAGGATACGGCCAGAGATGTTTCGACACCGGCATATTCCCGTATAATCGTTTTTTTAAATTCCGCAGTGATATCCTGCAAACGATCAACATCTGTTGAATCGCATGCAAAAACAGCCCCGGCACTGCGCGGGATGGCGTTGTGAGCCGTGCCCCCATCGGCCGATATCAACCGGATAGTGCTTTGGCCCCTGAGTTTATTTAATATCCGGGCCAGAAGTTTATTTGCATTGGCCCGGTGCGTATGGATATCAATTCCGGAATGTCCGCCGCGCAGGCCGTGGACCTGAATATTGCAGGTTTTATATGTTTCCGGATATTTTACAAAAGAAAGCGGATACGTTATTGTCGTATTTTTACCACCGGCACACCCGACAGTAAAAGCGCCTTCATTTTCAGAGTCGATATTTAAAAGAATTTTACCCCTCACGAATCCGGGTTCAAGAGCATTCGCACCGGTAAGTCCGCTTTCCTCATCTACAGTAAAAAGAAGTTCCAGAGGCGGATGCGCGACGGATTTATCCTCGGCCAGAGCCAGCGCTAAGGCGAGCGCAATGCCATTATCCGCCCCAAGAGTGGTGCGGTCCGCCCTCAGCCATTCGCCGTCAAACACAAACAAGATAGGATCCTTTGTAAAATCATGTATGGAATCGGCGGCCTTTTCGCAGACCATATCCATATGGCCCTGCAAAACAACAACCGGCCCATTCTCATAGCCGGGGGAAGCCGGAACGTTGATAACCAGATTACCAGCGCCGTCATGCCGATTTTCAAATCCCATATCAAGAGCTCTTTGCCCCAGCCATTGAGAAATCTGCTCCTCGTTTCGGGAACAACGGGGAATAGAATTGATCTGTTTAAATATGTCTATTATCCTGTCCAGTTTTTTTCCCATCTTGATCCTCCTTGTTTAAAGAGCCGTATGCACTATTGTGATATATAAACACATTGCCGTCCATCCGCAACCCATAACGTTCTCAATGCCTGCCGCTACCGGAGACACACAACAGGTTTTATCATAAACCAGATAGCAATCTATTTTGCAAGTTTTTATAGTAATGCCCGCAGACACCGAGTTTGTAAAATTCCCTGTACTCTCCGCCCCTGCCCTGATAAATCGTTTTAAATATCCTGTTGATTTTTTTTTGCTTTAAGGATATTTTTTACGGCAGAATCCATATGGGCCAATCAATAATGAGCATCCCTCTCAGACTGGAGATTTATTAAATGACGGAAAAAAGATTCACATCTACGATTAAATCAACCGAAGAACTCAAAGCCCACCAGCTAAAAGGGTTGAAATGGACGGTCGCCCACGCCTATAATGGATCTTCGGCATACCGAAATAAATTGGATCAGGCCGGAATTTCCCCTCCGGACATAAAATCACTTGACGATATCCGCAGACTCCCTTTTACCACTGCTGATGATCTGCGTGACGGCTACCCTTTTCCTTTGCGTTCAGTGCCGTTTGAAAAAATTGTAAGAATTCACTCCAGCAGTGGAACTACCGGAAAACGCAAGAATCTTTGTTATACTCAAAAGGATATAGATGACTGGACCCATTTTTTTGCCAGGGCCTATGAGATGGCCGGCGTCACATCGGTCGACAGAGTTCAGATCGCCGTAGGGTACGGTGTGTGGACCGCCGGCGCGGGCTTCCAGATGGCCTGCGAAAAAACAGGCGCCATGGCCCTGCCCGTGGGCCCGGGCAATGTTGACATGCAATGCC
>CAYQNS010000255.1:0-5237 GCA_964418755.1 uncultured Desulfobacteraceae bacterium | reverse complement strand
AAAGGAGTGGTATAAATATGATGACACAATTTGTAAGTACCAAGGGGGGCGGAACGCCCGTGGATTTTGAAACGGCTGTTTTGCAGGGGTTCGCCGCTGACGGCGGGCTGTTCGTACCGGAAACCATCCCTCGAATTTCTGAAGAACGGCTGCAGGAGTGGTCCAACTTGAGTTATGTCGATCTGGCTTTCGAAATTTTGTCGCTTTTCATAGAGCGCACCATCCTTTCCGCGGATGAGTTGCGGGAGTTGTTGCGCAACAGCTTCAAAACATTCGAACACCCGGACGTTATCCCGGTTGTAGGCCTGGAAACAAAGCCCAACACGTATATCATGGAATTATTCCAAGGGCCGACCCTCTCGTTTAAAGACGTTGCCATGGGATTTCTGGTGAACACGGTGGATTTTTTTCTCAAACGAAAAAACGATTGGGTGTCGCTGGTGGTGGCTACCACCGGTGATACCGGTCCGGCCGCCGCACATGCATCGGCAGGCAAAAAATCCATTGAATGCTGGACGCTTTACCCCGGTGGCATGATCTCGGAAGAGCAGGAACGTCAGATGACGACTTTGGAAGCACCCAACGTGCATGCCGTAGGTGTGAACGGCTGTTCCGACGGCGGGGATGATCTCGACCGGGTGCTGGCACGGATGTTTGCCGACGACGATCTCAAACGGCAGTTGAAACTCTCCAGTGTCAACTCCATTAACTGGTGCAGAGTAATGTTCCAGGCCGTTCATTATTTTTACGGTTATTTCCGCGTTGTAGATCGGGTGGGCGAAAAAATCGTGTTTTCCGTACCATCGGGCGCATTCGGCAATCTTTTTGGCGGCTATCTGGCGCGTACAATGGGGCTGCCGGTAAAAACGTATATCTGCGCCAACAATCAAAACGCAACCCTCCACAGGGCCTTGTCAACCGGTCGTCTCACAAAAGAAGATCTCAAGCCAACCGTATCCTCGGCCATCGATATCATTGTGCCCTATAATTTTTGGCGCTATTTATATTTTGCATCCGGGCGGGATCATGGCAAAATCCGTCAATGGATGGATGAGTTCCAAAGCAAGGGCAGCGTGCAATTGGATTCGCAGACGGCGCACGAGATCCAACAGGGTTTTATTTCGGCCTCCATCACCGACGAACAAACACTCGCCACCATTGCGGATCTGTATCGAAGCCGGGATGGCTATCTGCTGGATCCCCACGCTGCCGTGGCCGTGGCCGCGGTGGATACGCTTTCCAACACCTTTGCACCGGATACCAAAGTCGTATGTCTGGCTACAGCCCATCCAGCCAAATTTCCGGATGTTATCCGCAAAGCCCTGGCCGTGGATGGGGAACTGCCCGAGCAGGCCGTGCATAAATCTATTGAGGCGGCAAAAGATCTCTGCCAGCACGTGAGACTGTGCGACTACACCAAATTAGCTCCGGCTCTGACGCATTCCATGCAATCCGTGGTAAAATACCGCGCGGCCTCGAATAAATTTGAATAGATGGTTCCAAGAAAGGGGAGTAACGATGAAGGATCTATCCCGGGAGTATGCAGACCTACTTAAAAAAAGAAAAGATTTTCCGTCTCTGGAACGAACGCACAACGGCCTTCCACTGGCCTTCCTTGACGGTCCCGGCGGAACCCAGGTGCCCCGGCAGGTGATCGACGCCATTGCCGGCTATTACACAACCTGCAATACCAATACCCACGGTTTTTTTGTTACCTCCCGGGAAACCGACAGGATACTGGAAGATACCCGCGAGAAACTTGCCACCTTTCTCGGTGCCGAAAACGGCAGCAACATATCCTACGGTCAGAGCATGACCACATTGTGCTATTCCCTGAGCCGGGCTGTTGGCCGCTATCTTCAACCCGGAGATGAAATTCTCATCACCCAGCTCGACCATGAGGCCAATCGAGGACCGTGGCTTGCACTCAGGGACCAGGGACTCGTGGTCCGGGAGGTGCGGTTAAAACCCAACGGCACCCTGGATTATGATGATTTCCAAGACAAGATAAACGAAAGAACCCGTCTTGTGGCCATGGGGTACTCTTCCAATGTGATAGGAACGGTCAACGATGTTGCCCTCGTCCGGGAGCTGACCTATCGGGTGGGAGCATGGCTGCTGGTGGATGCCGTGCACTATGCGCCCCATTTCCCCATCAATGTCCAATCCAGTGGCATTGACTTTTTGCTCTGCTCCGCCTACAAATTCTACGGACCGCACGTGGGCATCCTCTATGCAAAAACCGGCCTGCTCAACCGCCTGCCCTGCGACAGTTTAAGAACCCAGGAGCAGCAGGCCCCCTGGTGCATCGAAACCGGCACATTGAACCACGCCGCCATTGCCGGCGTCAATGCAGCCATCGATTATATCGCCACCTTCGGCACCGGCGACGACCTGCGTGCCCGACTGGTTACCGCAATGCAGCGCATCGGAATCTATGAAGAGATCCTGGCAACGGATATCCATACCAAACTCGGGTATATCCCGGGAACAACTTTGATCGGCCCCTCCCCCCGATCTTCCCTGAGAGCACCCACCGTATCCTTTACCGTGGAGGGAATGGATCCGATCCGGGTCTGCACCCTTCTTGGCGAAAAAGGAATCTGTGCATGGAACGGCCATTTTTACGGCATCCGTCCCATCGAGCGACTCGGTTTGCTTGAAAAAGGCGGGGTGACACGCATTGGCATATCGCTTTACAACACCCAGCAGGAAGTGGGACGGCTGATTGATGCAATGAAAATCATAGCTGGCGGCTAAACCGATTTTCCCCCTGAATATTGGAGGCCAGAGACGTAGATTCAATTAATTGAACAAATACGGCCAACGATCCGGGATCATATTCAAAGCATTTCAACTGGGAAATATTTCCCCGTTGAAATAAGACTGAAGATGGACCCAAAAACGATCTGGAAAGAATGCCACCCATGACGAACCGGAATATCAACCGCCGGTTGCCAGGGCAATATAGGCTTCCCCCTTTGCCGTCAACTCTTCATAATCCTTCGGGGCACTGAGATCCGCCAACAGCTGCCGGGTATAATTCCTGATCAAGTCATCGGCCCTGGGCTCTCCTTCGGCCTGCCACTGTTCAAGGGTCAAACTCGGCCAGATCTCATTACCATAATCGAATTGCCGGAAAAGCTTGCAGGTATTGTCTGCCATGAGATAATTTCCCGCCGGACCGATGGCGGCGACCTCGTCCATGGCGACAGCCTCGTCATCTACCCTGAACCCCGCAGAAAACAACCGGGCCTGACGGATCACCTGGTTGGCATACACCGTATATTCCGCACCCTTATTTATGGTTATTTGAGCATTTTTTGTCACCACTTTACGGTTTTTCAAAACGAGTATTCTGCATCCTACGGTACTGTGAATACTTCGGGTGTGACCCCCATAGCTTGCAAATACTCGCGTTGAAAATCTTTTAGCGGCCGTGCCAATTGGCGGTTTTTGCCCATGGTTATCACTAGTATCCCGGCAAACTTGGTTGTCATCATAAAAGCGGTCGGCTTCTTTGTCGGTCGCCGTTCCCAGCCGGTTAATGTGCAGTCGTTTGCTTCCACATACTGGCGCATGGATCGTTCTATTAAACGCCAAATCAACAGGGAGATCAGAAGAATAAGACCAAGCACTTCGATCCTTTCAGCCTTTTTGAGAAAAATACTGTTTATCACGGCAGGATCTTTGATAAAGCTGAAGTTTTTCTCAATGCCGATTTGGCTCTTGTATAATTTTAAAAGATCGGGCGCCGGCCACTCATCCTGTTGCCCGATCGGATTTGTAACCAGGACACAACAGCCGGCCTGAAGCCTTAACGGGTCTACTTTTTCCGGTGCTTCAACGATGCTGGCCGTTAACCGATACTCATAACGCAACACAGTTCACGGTTTGTTTTGGACGGGCCTTCCGCGGCCATACTTGGGTAATTTTTCGATGCCGACCATTATCCGATGATAGCCCCCAGTTGCCGTATGGATGAGTTTTTCAGATGCTGCCTGAGCGTCGGAACGACAAAAAAAGCGGTGTCTGTCACCTGTTTGCAGATCTTTTCAAGCTGGTTGCGATCCTGCTTTAACAGACGATCGATTCTTTTGTGTCGGCGTTTGTCGTGGGCACTGGAATGCACAACGATGGCCCGGTATGTTTTATCGTATAGTTCAACTGTACTATCATAAGCTTTATAGTGTGCTGTCGGCCGTTTGGGACGGCTTCGTTCTTCAGCCAAAGCGCCTATATCAATCCAATCATCGGCGGTTACTGCTTGACGGATCACCCGGTCGCATTCGTTATAGGTGGCCGGCAGGCATCATAAAAACATGGTTTTATCGACTTTTTCCAGATTATTCTCGGTAACAAAGGCGGCATCGGAAACATAAACATAGGCTCCCGGGGCAAGTCCGTGTCGCGCCATATGTTTTGAAATATCAGTCAGCAGTTCGTTGTTAAGCGTCTTATCTGAGGCGTTGCCGTCCCGAGTGACACCCAGAATAGGAATATTGCTGTCAACACACAGCATGGATATCAAAAACTGTTTAAGATCCGGCCGCTTGGCTTTGCTGTGACCGTAGGTGATTTGAAAAGGCGGATTTGCCAGATCGTAGTCCCCATATAGGCTGACTGAGGTTGTATCAAAGTGAACTCGACGTGCATCAACGTCAAACACGGAAATGGCATTCTGGGCAAGTTGGGAAAAGATCTTCAGGGTTCCGGTTTCAAAGATCTTGTCCATTGCCCGGCCCAGATTTGTATCGCAAAAGCAATCCGGATCGATGGCCGATCCCAGCAACAGTTCGGTATCCTTTTCTTCAAAGAATTCCGCTAACCTGTAAAGGGGCGTTCTCCCTGAAAGGGTATCGAGAACCATGCCAAAATAGCCATGCCAGGTGACAGATCCATTTGACTGGCGATTAAGTGGTTTATGGTTTCTACCAGGTTGATGCGCTTGGCATATTGCTTGACAATGGGCAAATGCCTGGCGCTGGTGAATGTCATCTGCTCGGTGTTAAGTTTTTCCATTATACCCCCAAATGTCTTGAAATTGACGTTTGAGAGTAGTGTATCAGTAAGTACTTGAAATGTCTAGATATTTTTATTTAATGTTATATCAATATGTTACGTTGCATTACCATAAAATCAATTAAGTTATCGATAAATATGGAATAAGCATGTTCCTTCCAAGGTATCCTATTCAAATTTCCGGGTATTGAATCAGATTAATAGAATTTATGCAA
>CAYQNS010000254.1:0-5245 GCA_964418755.1 uncultured Desulfobacteraceae bacterium | reverse complement strand
GAAACATATTTCTTGCCAAGATAAATCTCACATGATAAGAAAAAAAATTTAATGGATTTTGTATTCCGTCAAACACAATCAGCAGGTGCACGTTGTTTTAAAATGGACCGGTTGATTGGGATCGAGCATGAGGGCGGCAAAAAAATAATCACCCCCTGCACGACCTGACGGGGCATTACCGCAATCGTCTGATTGACAAAACCATGGAAATAATGTGGTGTTTTTTTTAATAATGTTAAATTAAAGGAGGAATGGATCAATGGCTTATGATGCAGTAAACATGGCTGACTGGCAGATTTCCGAGGCAGCGGAGGCAAATATGCCGCTCCCCGAAGACTGGATTGAAAAACTGGGTCTAAAAAAAGAAGAAATTCTGCCCATGGGCAGACTTGCCAAGTTGGATTTTTTGAAAATTATCGACCGCTTGAAAGACAAACCCGACGGAAAATACATTGAAGTGACCGCCATCACCCCCACCCCCCTGGGTGAAGGGAAAAGCACCACTGCAGTAGGTCTGATGGAAGGCCTCGGCAAACGCGGCGTAAGTGTCGGCGGAGCCCTGCGCCAGCCCTCGGGCGGCCCGACCATGAATGTAAAAGGAACCGCGGCCGGCGGTGGAAATTCCCTGCTGATCCCCATGACCGAATTCTCCCTGGGCCTGACCGGTGATATCAACGATATCATGAATGCCCACAACCTGGCCATGGTGGCCCTGACCGCCCGCATGCAGCATGAAAGAAACTACAACGATGAGCAGCTTGCCCGCCTGACCGGTATGCGTCGTTTGAACATCGATCCCACCCGCGTAGAGATGGGCTGGATTATCGATTTCTGTGCCCAGGCCCTGCGAAATATCGTCATTGGTCTGGGTGGCCGTTTTGACGGATTCACCATGCAGTCCAAGTTCGGCATTGCCGTAGGTTCCGAATGTATGGCCATCCTGGCCGTTGCCAGGGACCTGGCCGACCTGAAAGAACGCCTCAACAACATCACCGTGGCCTTTGACAAGAGCGGTAAACCCGTCACTACCGGTGACTTGGAAGTCGGCAACGCCATGGCTGCCTTTATGAGAAATACCATCAACCCGACCATGATGTGCACGGCCGAATATCAGCCCTGCATGGTACACGCCGGGCCGTTTGCCAACATCGCCGTGGGCCAGTCTTCCATCATTGCCGACCGTGTCGGCCTGAAACTGTTTGATTATCATGTCACCGAATCCGGCTTTGCCGCCGATATCGGTTTTGAAAAATTCTGGAACGTCAAATGCCGTTTCAGCGGTCTGAAACCCCATGTATCCGTCCTCACATCCACCATCCGGGCCCTGAAAATGCACGGTGGCGGACCCAAGGTCGTTGCCGGCAAGGCTCTGGCCGACGAATACACCAAAGAGAACCTCGATCTGGTGGAAAAAGGCTGTGAAAACATGGTCCATATGATCAATGTTATCCGTAAATCCGGCATCAACCCGGTGGTCTGCATCAACCGGTTCTACACTGACACGGATGCGGAATGTGCTGTTGTGCGCAAGGCTGCAGAAGCTGCCGGGGCACGCTGCGCCGAGTCCAAGCATTGGGAAAAAGGCGGTGATGGCGCCCTCGAACTTGCCGACGCAGTCATCGATGCATGCAATGACGAAGGCGAATTCAACTTCCTGTATCCGCTTGAAATGAAACTGCGCGACCGTGTAGAGCGCATCGCCCAGGAAGTTTACGGTGCCGACGGCGTTGACTGGCAGCCCGAGGCCGAAGCCAAGGCCAAGATGCTGGAAAATGATCCCAAATATGCGGATTTCGCCACGATGATGGTCAAGACGCATCTGAGCCTGACCCATGATCCGGTGCTCAAGGGTGTGCCCAAGGGATGGCGCCTGCCCATCCGCGACGTGCTCATCTACTCCGGAGCAAAATTCCTCTGTCCGTGTGCCGGTACCATCAGCCTGATGCCTGGGACCAGCTCCAACCCGGCTTTCAGAAGGATTGACGTGGATACGGACACCGGCAAGGTATCCGGTCTGTTCTAAATTGGGTTTTTCCCGATTGTAATTCAAAGGGGTCCGAAGTTGCATTCGGACCCCTTTTTTTGTAGGAAAATTAAAAAATATTTTCACCATGAAGGTACTGAAGGGCACGAAGAAACTGTTTTTGAAATTTCAGGAGTTCCTGTAATGCGATTTATGTTGATCAATCCTTTTTACCCCATTTCCGAAACCCCCTCCCCGCCCCTGGGGCCGGCATTTATAGCGGCTGTACTGGAAAATGCCGGCATAGAAGTAAAGTTACTGGATTTCGTGGTTTTCCCTTACAGTAAAGATATCCTTGAAACCGAGTTAAACAATTTTCAGCCTGATTTTGTCGGACTGACTTCGGTTACCATGACGTTTGACAATGCCATCGGCATTGTCAGGGACGTCAAAGATATTGATCCGAACATTATTACCGTCATGGGCGGTCCCCATGTCACCTTCTGCGCAGAGGAGACCCTGGGCCTTTATCCTGAACTCGATTTTATCGTTATCGGCGAAGGTGAAGAAACCATTGTCGAACTGACCCGCACGGCTCGAAACAGCCGTAAATGGGCCGATGTCAAAGGCATTGCCTACAGAGACGGTTCAAAGGCGGTCACCACCGGAGCCCGCCCCTTTACCGATGTGAACACCCTGCCGCTTCCGGCCCGACACCTGACTCCCCTGGGACGGTATCGCGCCCTGGGCATGCCCATCAGCATGACTTCCAGTCGGGGCTGCCCGTTTCACTGCATATTCTGTGTCGGACGAAAAATGGTGGGAGCAAAAATACGTTACCGCAATGCCGAGAGTGTCGTAGATGAAATGGAATACCTGTCCACCCTCGGCTTTCACCAGATCAACCTGGCCGATGACCTTTTCACTGCCAACAAAAAACATTGCCATGAAGTCTGCGATGAAATCATCAGACGCAATGTAAACATTAAATGGACCTCTTTTGCCCGGGTTGATACGGTCTCAACCGACGTACTTATCAAAATGAAAGCCGCCGGATGTCAGGCCGTCAGTTTCGGTATCGAATCCGCCAATGCCCAAATACTGGAAACCATTAAAAAAGGAATCACGCTCAAGCAGGTCGTCGATGCCATAAAGATGTGTAACGTGGCCGGCATTATGCCGCACGGGTCCTTTATCCTCGGGCTCCCGGGGGAAACCCCGGAAACCATCCGGGAAACCGTCGATTTCGGTCTGAAAATGAAAAAACTGGGTCTGTCCTATGGATTTCATCTTCTGGCCCCCTTTCCCGGAACCGAAATCCGGGACCGGTGTGACCACTACGGCATCAAAATAATGACCCATGACTGGACCCGATATCACGCCAACCGGGCCATCGTGGAAACACCGGCAACCAATCAGGAGATGATGGACGAGATTGTCATTAAATGGGAAAACGAGTATAATAATGAACTGGACCATATCAAAAAACGGATTGCGGCGGGAAAGGCAACGGCAGAAGAGGCCGAACCGCTGATTAACCTGGAACGGATTATTTTGACATATGATCTGATGATGGGCCGTATGATTGAAAAGCGGGGAACGTGGCATGAGACCGGTTCCGGCGTTGATAAGGACCCTCTGAAAACACTGTCCGTCAGGCTTCAGGCGTCAGTCAAAGTCCCCCTGGACCGGATATACGGCACGCTCAAACCGGCTGTTGAGCACAAAAATTTAAAATTGCTCAAAACCGGCGCTGAGTTTCGATGGGAATGGGTTGATTATCTTTGATAAAAAACGAAAAACAATGTATGATCCTCAAACTTGATCTCAGGCATCACTGCATCGAAACAGCGATCAGAAAGTTGTATAATAAATCAATTTCTCAATATTTCAAAACCGGCGCCGATAAAGAAAAACTCGAAAAACAGATCGATATCCTGAAAACCGCATTGGAGACGTGCGACTTCACGTATCTGCGCCGCACCCATAGCGAACTTGCCGGCCACTGCGGGGCAAACGCAGCGATCACCACCGATGCAAAAAACCGGATAACAATCGTGCTAAACGGACAACACATCAGCCCGTATATAAACAAGTGAATAGTGAAAAATGAAAAGTGAAAAATTAAGGCATTCTATCAATACTATAAAAATCAATGTCATTACCTTTAGAAACATCTGTATGGCTCACCATGAAGGACGTGAAGTTCATGAAGTTTTTTCTTCAGTCCCTTCAGTTCCTTCATGGTAAAAATTGTTGTTTTGCACTAAGTTAATGGCATTGATATAAAATCACATTGACAGCAGATTTCTCCATAGTGGCTGAAGCGGCTGAAAGCGATTCAACAAATATTCAATAATAAAGAAAAAAACAATGCTGAAAATTGGAAACCATAATACCCTGCGGGTTATACGAATAGAAAGTTTTGGTGTTTACCTGATTTCCGATATGGAAGAAATTCTGCTGCCGCGCAAATATGTTCCTGCAGATACGGCCGTCGGCGATAGGATCAGGGTGTTTGTGTACAAAGACACGGAAGACCGCACCATTGCCACCACATTGACCCCCAAGGCCCAGGTGGGGGAATTTGCCTTTCTGCGGGTAAAAGATGTTTCCGGATTTGGCGCTTTTCTGGACTGGGGCCTCGAAAAAGACCTGCTGGTTCCTGCAAAACAGCAGCCCACCCCAATGATCCGGGGTAATTTTTATGTAATACGGTTGTATCTGGATTATGAAACCCGGCGTATCGCCGCTTCCGCCGATATCGCTGAATTTTTAAAAAATAAACCAATGGGGTTGAAGCAGGGCGACCGGGTCGGATTTTTGGTTTACGGCCGGACAGACCTTGGATACCGGGTTATTGTAAATAATACCTTTGATGCGGTGCTCTCTTACCGGGACGTATCCGAGACCCTGCAGACCGGCGATCAAAGGGCGGCTTATATAAAGGATATGCCGGAAGACGGCCCCCTGGTTGTTAGTTTACAAAAAATTATTTCCAAGATCCTGCGTAAAGATGCCCCGGGTGTCGATGTGCCGGAAAAATTCAAGGCCAGGACCCTGTACGATCAGAAGAGACAGATCATCCGGACGCTCAAAAACGCCGGTGGTTTTTTGCCGCTCCATGATAAAAGCAGCCCTGACGAAATCTACAAAACTTTTCAGATAAGCAAAAAAACATTTAAACAAATCATCGGCCGCTTTTACAGGGAAAAAAAAATAACGATCACCAAAGACGGTATCAGGCTTTTGGATAAAAAAAATCATAAAGACCGCTAATTA